>NZ_PGCP01000014.1 GCF_002812985.1 Aeromonas lusitana | reverse complement strand
GCCGGATCCTGGCAATGGGGCATCTGGCAGTCGATGTCGACGATAGTGGCATCGGTCAGCACAGTGCTGAAGAAGTGCTCCTGCTTGCCCTCGACTGAGGTGCGGAACCACTTCAGGGTCACCTTCGGCAGCATCTCGCCGGAAGCCAGGGAGTTGTACATCAGGGGAACGGCCTTGTTCAGGGCCACGGTGAACTTGAACGGCTTGTGGACACGCTGACCAGCCGGCTGGCCAGATTGCGGATCGGTCGGCACTGTGACGACGTGCTGGAACTCTTGCACCAGCATCTCGTCTTCGTGGCCCTGCACGAAGATGTTGCCGACGGAGTCGGAGGTGAAGGCACCGGCGGTGATGTTGCCCTGGGTTTTACCTTCGATGCTGATATAACATGGAGTTGGCATGGGTATGCTCCTGATTGATTGAACGGTAATGACACTCAACCGAAACCATTAGCAGTGACCATGCCAGTCTAACTTTCTAATATAAAACAAGGTGTTATAACCACCCCTTGGATTACCCACCATAGCAAACACCGCAATTTATTGCCTATGCAGTTCATAACACCACCATAAATTGCATTTGCAGTTTATTCATCTTAAAAGTACGCAATAAATTGCCCAATCAGGTGTATTTATCTGCCTCATACCCATTGTCGGCACTCGGCAAACCCTCATATCGGCCATGGCGCCAACCCAGAGGCGCGACAATCTTGAGCTCAGCGCAAAGCGTTAGCCACAGCAGCCAGAGAGCAGCAATCTCGCCGATTAAAAGCCCTGACCATCCCGTCGCCACTCGTCACAACCGCCATCTGCCTGCCCGACGCTATACCTAATAGATGAGTCCAAACAGGGGCATGGCGATGGTGCAGTCAATCGATGAACGTGAGCGGCGAACCTTATGGTGCTCTCCCCCATCTTCGCCATCGGGAACATGGCGATTCGTTTTTCCTCTGCTGCTCCCGGCTCCACCTCCTCTCGTCCCGGCGTTGGCGTCCTGCGCCGGGCACATTTTCCCGCACCCTATCACCCAGCGAGGGGCTTATTATGTCCAGCCATAAACCATCCGCGACCCCAGGCCCGCAGGGCTCGCCCCTGTCCGATCCGTATAATTTCTCCCTGATCCTCGGCGGCCCCCTGTACCAGCTCTGGAGCCGGGCACACCTTGGGGAGATCAAGGCCCATATCCGGCGGCGGATCCTGGTGCTGAGCGGGATCTGCTGGCTGCCCCTGTTGCTGCTGTGTGCCCTGGAGGGCAGCCTGTTGCAGGGCGTGGCCGTCCCCTTCCTGCTGGATGTGGAGACCCATGTGCGCTTTCTGGTCTGCGTCTCCCTGCTGGTCTATGCGGAGCTCATCGTCCATCAGCGCATCCGCGGGATCGTCAGCCAGTTCGTCGAGCGGGATCTCATCTCTCCCCTCTCCCTGCCCCGCTTCTATGACGCCATCCAGAGCGCCATGCGCTGGCGCAACTCCATCCCCGCCGAGGTGACCCTGATCCTGATCGTGCTCTCCATGGGGTATTTTCTTCGGATCAACACCTTCGTCCTGCAATCCTCGACCTGGTACGCCACCATGTACCAGGGGGCCATCACCCTGACCCTGCCTGGCTACTGGTTCTTCTGGGTGAGCAACCCCATCATCCAGTTTCTGATCCTGCGCTGGCTCTATCGCATCTTCATCTGGACCCGCTTTCTCTGGCAGGTCTCCCGGATCCGGCTCGAACTGCTGCCGACCCACCCGGATCGCAACTGCGGTCTGGGGTTCCTCGGTGCGGCCGCCTACGCCTACTCGCCGCTGCTGACCGCCTTCGGGGCCCAGCTGGCGGGTTTTATCGCCAACCGCATCTTCTACGATGCCGCCGTCCTCACCGCCTACAAGCCGGAGATAGTATTGCTGGCCGGTTTCGGACTGGTACTGGTGCTGGCACCGCTGGGGGTGTTTGCCCCCCACATCATGGCGGCCAAGCGGCAGGGGCTGCGGGAATATGGCGCCCTCGCGGCCGAATACAGTCGCGGCTTCGAGCGCCGTTGGCTCAAGAGCTGCGACCGGGAGGGGGAGACCCTGCTCGGCGCCGCCGATATCCAGTCCCTCGCCGATCTGGGCAATGCCTTTACCGTCATCAAGGAGATAAGGCCCATCCCCTTTAGCCGGGACATGTTCCTGCAACTGGTGCTGGCGAGTGTCGTCCCCTTCGTCCCACTGCTGCTGACCCTGTTCCCCTTCGACGTGCTGCTCGATCGCCTCGTCGGGGTCATCTTCTGATAGCCGGAAGCAGAGGCAAGAGAGAACCTGAGGGCAAATAAGAGAACCCCCTGCCGCCGTTGGCGACTCAAGAGATCGATAGGAAAGCAGAGAGTGCGAAGCAAGGGGCTTTGCCGGGACGTCGTCACCGACTGAAGAAACTGGGAGGAAAACGAAAGAGGCGTAAAAACAAAGACCCCGCTCGTGCGAGCGGGGTCTGGCATTTCAAGGACTGTCGTTGGCACCGACAGCCAGAAAGCAAAAAACCGACCCTGAGGTCGGTTTTTCTAAATTTGGCGGTGAGGGAGGGATTCGAACCCTCGATACGTTGCCGTATACACACTTTCCAGGCGTGCTCCTTCAGCCACTCGGACACCTCACCAAATTTTCGTTCGTTTCGCTGTTTGCGTTGGAACGGGGCGTAATGTAAGGGATAGGCGCGGGTCGGTCAATGCTATTTTTCACCTTTTGCAGTTAACTGCTCAATTACCGAACCAAGTGACCAAAAACCTGCCATTTCCTATCCCTTTCACTCAATTTTCAGCCACTTCGTGCAAGGGTTCCCCTTTGATGGCTTCTTCCAGGGAGCCGTAAAACTCCAGCTCCCCCGGGATGGGGCGCACCTTGCCACGGGCCAGGGTCTTGAGCGGCTGGAACTGCAATTCCGCCACCCGTACCCGCACCCCGGCCTTGGCCATCCGCTTGGCAAACTGCTGGAAGGCGGACAGGCCGCCCGCATCCAGAATGGAGACCGCCTCCATCTGCAGCACCAGCGTCTTGTGATCCTTCACCTGGGCCAGCAACTCGCCGAACACCCGCTCCGCCGCCGCGAAGAACAGGGGGCCGTTGATCTTGTAGACCAGGGTTCCCACCTGCACCTCGCCGGCGTAGCGCTTGTGCTCGGCCAGGTTGTGCAGCTTGGTCATCTTGGCTATCTCGCGCATAAACAGCAGGGACGCCAGGATCACCCCGAAGGTGATGGCGATGACCATGTCGAAGATGACGGTCAGCGACAGGCAGACCAGCAGCACCAGCACGTCCGAACGCGGTGCGCGGCGAATGAGATCCACAACCTTGTGAGCCTCGCTCATGTTCCAGGCCACCAGCAACAGCAGGGCCGCCATGGCGGAGAGGGGCAACCAGGAGAGCCAGGGGGCCAGCACCAGAATCGCGGCCAGCACCACCAGAGCATGGACTATGCCCGAAACAGGTGAAGTAGCGCCGGCCCGCACGTTGGCGGCGGAGCGGGCGATGGCGGCCGTCGCCGTGATACCGCCGAAGAAGGGGGCCAAAATGTTGCCAAGCCCCTGCCCCACCAGCTCACCGTTGGAGCTGTGCTTGCGCCCCGTCATGCCATCGAGCACCACGGCGCAGAGCAGGGATTCGATGGCCCCCAGCATGGCCATGGAGAAGGCGGCGGGCAGCAGGCGCTCGATAGCCGCCAGATCCCACACCACGGGGGAGCCATCCGGTCCTGGCAGTGACCAGGGCATCATCAGGGTCGGCGCTATGGGGGGGATCCCCATGCCCTGAGTGCCATCGGCCAGGGTATAGCTGAACTTGCTGCCGATGGTCGCCACATCGATGCCCATGGTGTGCAGGCCAAAGCCAAGGCCCACCCCCACCAGCACGGCGGGCAGGTGACCCGGCACCGGCAGCCGCAGTCTCGGCCAGAGCAGCAACACCGCCAAAGTGGCCACGCCGACCAGAGTATCCCCCCACTGCCAGCTTGGCAGGGCCTGGGCCAGGGCCTCGACCTTGCCGATGTAGGTCTCCGGCATCTCGGGCACCTGCAGGCCGAAGAAGTCCTTGACCTGCAAGGTGGCGATCACGATGGCAATACCGCCGGTGAAACCCAGGGTCACTGACGGCGGAATGTATTCTATGAGGCGACCGAGCCTGGCCATCCCCATGGCGACCAAGAAGAAGCCGGAGAGCAGGGTTGCCATCAGCAGACCGCCGACCCCGAACTGCTGGGCCACCGGGTAGAGGATCACCACGAAGGCGGCGGTCGGTCCCGAAATGGAGAAGCGCGAGCCCCCGGTCACCGCGATGACGATGCCAGCGATGATGGCGGTATAGAGGCCATGCTGGGGCGGCACGCCGCTGGCGATGGCCAGCGCCATGGCGAGCGGGATGGCGATGATGCCGACCGTGATGCCGGCGATGAGATCGCGCCCGAAACGCGCAACGCTATAGGGTTCATCGAAACAGGATTGGCGCAACGCTATGGCCAGCTTCACGCCTTGTAAGGAAGCTTGATTGTGCATGTATTGGGTAATACCAGAAGGAGGAGACAAAGGCCGGCGTGACCCGGCACCCGATCATCATCAAGGGCCGGCAGAGCTGTCGACGCGGCGATGGTATCGAGGGCAACCATACCCGAGCCGGCGCAACATTTCGATGGGCAGGATCAAGAAATGGCCATTAGCCCGCATTATTGCCGTGGATACGCCGCATATCGCCGATGTTGCTTGCCATTCGTCGCACGCCTTTCCCATCGAATATAGAGTCGGCGAGCAAAGGGCCGTGCAATCCGATTCACTTGTCTGCACGGCAATACCGGAATTGAGGGCGTCGATGGCTGGGTGCGGGAAGGAGCCACAGGTCAGGGGCTTCTTGCCACCTTCCCCTGGAATGGTGGTTGGCACCACTGCATCAGAGCTAGTGCCATAAGTCCAGAGCACGCAACGGAGGGATCATCTCAAGCTGCTGATTGTGTTGAAAATAGTCCACGGCGGCCAAGTTTTGGGCAAACGGACCAAAAAGGCATTTTTTGCGCAGGGTTACGGGTTGACACTCGGCCGAGTGGCCATTAATATCCGCACCGTCTCATCGAGACAGGCAATTCCTCCTTAGTTCAGTCGGTAGAACGGCGGACTGTTAATCCGTATGTCACTGGTTCAAGTCCAGTAGGAGGAGCCAATTCCCTCGTAGTTCAGTCGGTAGAACGGCGGACTGTTAATCCGTATGTCACAGGTTCAAGTCCTGTCGAGGGAGCCATTTTAGAGAGCCCGCTTAGGAAACTGAGCGGGCTTTTGTCATTCTGCGCCGCCCAGATAGGCTCTGCGCACCTCCTGATTGCCCAGCAACTCCTCACCTGTGCCGCTTAGCCGGATCTTGCCGTTGACCATCACATAGCCACGATCGGACAGCTTCAGGGCATGGTGGGCATTTTGCTCTACCAGGAAGATCGTCATGCCGCTTTGCGCCAATTCACGCAGTGTGTGCAGGATCTGTTTCACGACTATGGGGGCAAGCCCCAGGCTGGGCTCGTCCAGCAGCAGCAACTTGGGGCGGCTCATCAGGGCGCGGGCGATGGCCAGCATCTGCTGCTCCCCACCGGACATGGTCATCGCCCTTTGCTTGCGTCGCTCCTTCAAGCGCGGGAACAAGTCGAACATGGCTTGCATATCCTGCGCCGCGAATTGACTGCCGATGGGGATGGTGCCCATCAGCAGATTCTCTTCCACCGTCATGTCCGGGAAGACGCGCCTCCCCTCCGGCACCTGGGCAATGCCTGCCGAGGCCACAAAGTGCGTGGATTGATGGCTGATCTCCTCGCCGCAAAACAGGATCTGCCCGCTGCGAATGCGGGGCTGACCAAAGATCGACATCAAGAGCGTGGACTTCCCGGCACCGTTCGCGCCGATCAAGGCCACCGTTTCCCCCTGATTGACCTGCAGGCTGACCTGTTGCAGCGCCTGGATGGCACCATAGAAGACGTCGATATGACGAAACTCCAGCATAGCCTCGCTCATGCGCTGACCTCGTCTTCGTCGGTCCCCAGATAGGCGGCAATGACCTTGTCATCGTGCTGGATCTGCTCGGGTTTCCCCTGTGCAATCACATCGCCGTGATCCAGCACTATGATGTGGTCCGAAATATCCATCACCATGCCCATGTCGTGCTCAATCAACAGCACAGTGATGCCGTGATGGTCGCGCAAAAACCGGATGATCTTGCTGAGGGTGCGCGTCTCCACCGGGTTCAGGCCAGCTGCCGGCTCATCGAGGCAGATCATCTCGGGGGCCGTGCACATGGCCCGCGCGATCTCGAGCCGCCGCTGCTGGCCATAAGACATCTCCCCCGCCAGCCGGTTGGCACAATCCACCAGATCCACCACCTCGAGCCAGTAGAAGGCGCGATCCAGGGCGCGACTCTCGGCCCGCCGGTACGCCGGGGTGTTGAGCACACCGGCCAGCAGGTTGCGGTTCACCTGCATATGCTGGGCAACCAGCAAGTTTTCCACTACTGACATCTCCCTAAACAGACGGATATTCTGAAAAGTACGGGCGAGCCCAGCCCGGTTCACCAGGTGGGTACCGCCAAACATCTTGTAGAAGATGCGCTGCCCGAGCTGCGCCGGGTTGACCCAGTCCCCTGGCTGGAATGCCTGGCCGAGGACCTTTATCACGTTGGTGGTCTCGTTGCGGGCGTTGAAGAAGATGTTGCCGCCGGTGGCCCGATAAAAACCGGTCAGGCAGTTGAACACCGTGGTTTTCCCTGCGCCGTTGGGGCCTATGAGGGCGGTAATGGAGCCCCGCCGCACCTCCAGGCTCACGTCGTTGAGCGCCTTGATACCGCCAAAGGAGATCATCAGGTGTTCCACGCTCAGGATCATGTCATTCAGTACCTGGGTTGTCATGGTGCCACCCCCTTTCGCACCGCAAAGCCGCTGCGATTGATGCGGATAAGCCCCCGTGGCCGCCAGATCATCATCACCACCATCAGGATGCCAAACAACAATACGCGGTATTCGGCAAAGCCCCGCAGCAGCTCGGGCGTGACGGTCAGCACAAAGGCCGCCAGCACGACACCGATTGTCGAGCCCATGCCGCCCAGCACCACGATGGCGAGGATCAGGGCAGACTCGAAGAAGGTGAAGGAGGTCGGGTTGACAAAACCCTGATAGGTGGCAAAAAACACCCCGGCAATGCCTGCGGTGGAGGCTCCGAGCGTGAAGGCTGAGAGCTTGACCAGCACATGATTGAGCCCCATGGAGCGGCAGGCAATTTCATCTTCGCGCAGCGCTTCCCAGGCGCGCCCAATGGGCATGCGGGTCAGCCGATGTTTGACATAGAGCACCCAGACCACCACGGCCACCAGCACCCCATAGATAAAGATGAATTTCAGGTTGGGGTCATAGGTCAGGTGGAAGAACTCGTGGAAGGGCACCCCGCCCTCCTCTTTTGCCCGCCGTCCAAACTCCAGGCCAAACAACGTGGGTGCCGGGGCCGAAATCCCATTGGGGCCGCCGGTAAACGCCAGCCAGTTATTCAGGATCAGGCGAATGATCTCCCCGAAGCCGAGGGTCACTATCGCCAGATAATCCCCGTGCATGCGCAATACCGGGAACCCCAACAAGGCGCCAGCCGCCGCCGATATCAGCGCCACCAAGGGCAACATGGACCAGAACCCGAGCCCAAGGTATTGATAACCCAGCGCGAGACCATAGGCCCCGATGGCATAGAAGGCGACATATCCCAGATCCAGCAAGCCCGCCAGCCCCACTACTATATTCAGCCCCAGCCCGAGCAACACATAGATGAGGCCGAGGATCGCCACCGTCAGCACATATTTGGTGGCCACGAAGGGGAAGCAGATCGCCAGCACGAGCACCAGCGGGATGATCCAGCGCAGCGGGTTCTTGTAATCGGGCTCCCGTACATAGACCCCGCCATTATCCGTCTCAAAGCACGCGAGCAGACGAGTGCCCGCGGCCGTGGTCAGAAAAACGCTCATCAGAAACCGGCCGACCATGACGGCCAGCACGATCCACACCAACCTTTGTCCTGCGAAATTAAAGCTGTAGCCATCCAGCACCACGCCGACGATGGGGCCAAAGATAATCAGCGCCACCAAACCGGCGAAAATGGCATCCAGAAAGCAGCGTTTGAGCGAGAAACCCTGATGTAATGTCGTCTGTGACGTCATATGTTACGCCCTCACACTTTGCTGACGATGGGGCGACCAAGCAGCCCCTGAGGACGAAAGATGAGGATCATCACCAGCAATCCGAACGAGAAGACATCCTTGTAATCGGAATTGACCATGCCCGAGAATTGCGCCTCTGCGATGCCGAGAATAAGGCCCCCCAGCATGGCACCGGGCAGGGAGCCAATCCCCCCCAATACCGCGGCGGTAAAGGCCTTGATGCCGATGATAAAGCCGACATAGAAATCAAAAGTGCCGTAGTTGAAGGTGATAAGGACGCCGGCCAATCCCGCCATGGCCGCCCCCATCACAAACACCAGCGAGATGATCCTGTCCGTATTGATGCCAATGATGGAGGCCATTTTCCTGTCCTGCTGCACCGCCCGGCACATGCGCCCCAGGTTGGTATTGTTGATGATCCAGGTGAGCAGCAACATGCCTGCGAACGAGGCAATCAGAATAAAGACCTTGGTGTAGGTTATCTGGACAAAACCGTCATCTATGTGAAAACGAAATACCCCGTCAAGCAGGGTAGGAACCCCCTGCTGGCGTGGCCCCTGACTTATTTGCGCGTAGTTCTGCAATATTAGCGACATGCCGATGGCGGAAATAAGCGGCGCCAGACGGGTAGAATTACGTAGCGGCTTATAAGCGATGCGCTCAATGGTCCAGCCATATACCCCGGTCACCACTATGGTAAAGACCAGGGTGCCGAGGATAAGCAGGGGGAAAGAGTGCAGCCCGAAGAAGGACAACAGGGCCAGGCCAATGGCACTGAGATAAGCCGAGATCATATACACTTCGCCGTGGGCAAAATTGATCATGCCGATAATGCCGTACACCATGGTGTAGCCGATGGCAATCAGACCGTAGACGGAGCCCAGCGTTAATCCATTTATAAGTTGTTGCAAGAAAAATGCATCCATCATAGTACGCTCTCGTTATAGGCCACCGAGGCCGGGTGTTTATAAAGCGCCGACCGCAGTCGGCGCTGAGCGTTATTCACTATGTCGTTATTTGACTTCTTTATAGGCGCCCTTGTCGTCCCATTCATAGACCACGTAGTCAGAGACCTTCAAGTCACCCTTGCTGTCCCAGGATTTTTTGCCCATCACGGTCTCAACCGTATTTGCCTTCAGCCAGGCGCTGGCCTTGGCAGAGTCTGTGCTGCCGGCCGCCTTGAACGCCGCGGCTATGGTCTGCACGGAGGCGTAGGCATAGAGGGTGTAGCCTTCTGGCTCAAATTTATTGGCGCGGAATGCCTCTATGACCGCCTTGCCATCCGGGATCAGGCGCGGATCCTGGCCGAAGGTCATGTAGATGCCATTGGTGTACTGAGGGCCACCGGCGGCGGTAACCATCTCGGCGTTGACGATGCAATCACCCGAGAAGAACTTGGCCGACACCCCCTGCTCGCGCATCTGGCGCACCAGAGGCCCCCCTTCCGGGTGACAGCCGCCGAAGAACACCACATCGGGTTTCTGGGCGCCTATCTTGGTCACCAGGGCGTTGAAGTCTTTCTCGCCGCGGGACAGCCCCTCGTACATCACGTCCTTCACACCGCGCTTGGCCAGTGCCGCCTTGGTCGCGTCCGCCAGCCCCTGCCCATAGGTGTCCTTGTCGTGAATGATCACCACCCGCTTGGCTTTGAGCTTGTCGACGATGAAGTCACTGGCCACCTGCCCTTGCTGGTCATCGCGCCCGCACATGCGGAACATGTCACTCATACCACGCTCGGTGATCAGTGGATTGGTCGAGCCCGGGGTAATGGCGATGATCCCAGCGTCGTTATACACCTCGGAGGCGGGCATGGTGGAGGATGAGCAGAAGTGACCGACCACCGCATTCACTTTCTCCTGATCCACCAGACGGTTGGCCACTGCGACCGCCTGTTTTGGCTCACAGGCGTCGTCCCCCTGCACCAACTTGATCTTTTCCCCATTGATCCCGCCCGCGGCGTTGATGTCGTTGGCGGCCTGGGTCGCGCCGTGCCAATACTGATCGCCATAGGTGGCGTTCGGCCCGGTGAAGGGGCCTGCCACGCCGATCACTATCTCCGCCTGTGCGGAAAACGCCGTGATAAGACAGCTTGCCAGTCCAAGTGCGATGGGTGTTCTGATGAATGTCAGCGACATGATGATGTTCCTTATCAAAAGCAGCTTGTGTGGGTGAGGACGAGTACCGCTTGCGCAAGACACACTCAAACCGGATCCCGTCCGGTGAGCACATCAGGCAAGTCTTTGACAGATTGGAGTATAGAGTGCGGTTTTCAGCACCCCGGCCTCACAAAGTGAAATTACGGTGGGGATCACATCTATCTGAAAATAATGAAAATGATTTATACAGGGGTCATTATTTTGGCTACTTTGCACCCCATTCACCGAGCGCCTTCGCCATTTAGCGGATTGAACCGGGAATCTGTCCTGAGCGGCCAATTACGGTCATAATCAGCGCCATTACCTCATTCACACTCTGCTCAGGAAACCCCATGCGTCGCTTTCACTTCATGCTCAATGGCAGCCGGTTGATGATGTTCCCCTTTTATGTGGCCATCCTGGTGTGCGTCGCCCTGCTGATGGTGAAATTTGCCATGCAGCTCTATGTCTTGTGCCGCGACATCATCGAGATCCACTACATGGACCTCATCACAGGGGTGCTGACCCTGGTGGACTTCGTGCTGGTGGCCCAGATGCTGATCCTGGTGGCGGTCTGCGGCTTCGTGCAGTTCATCCAGACCCAGGAACAACGGGAGGCCCTTGGCAACAACTGGCTCAGCAAGATCAACTTCGCCTCCTTGAAGCTCATCGTCATCAACTCCCTGGTGACCATCGCCGGGATCGAGGTGCTCAAGGCCTTCCTGGATGACGGGGTCGGTAACGAGGTGGAGATGAAGTGGTCGGTGATCGTCTTCCTGGCCTTCTCGCTGGCGGCGCTTATCTATGCGATCACCGAGCGGCTGGCGGATCATAAATAACCCCCCTTGCGTTCAGGGTGTATTCATCGGTAGCGAAATTGATAACTCTTTTCATTGCGGTTACCCCATTGTAAACTTGCTCCCCCGGGTTGAATGCCCGGGTGCAGGAGCCTGTATGACAAGCCTTTCTCTCTCACCACGACATTTTTGGCGATGGCTGGCCTATCACCATCAGGCCGCCGAAGGCACCCTCTACCTGATGTTCTTCTCCGGCCTGCTGCTGTGGGAGCCACTGACGCCGCTCTGGTCTCTGGCGCGCTGGAACCTGTTTCTCCACGTCATGCTCTCGCTCTCCCTGTTCCCCCTGCTGTTTGGCGCCTTCTGGCTATCTCATCGTCGCCTGCTGCGCCACAGCCGCAAGCCGTTTTTGCGCACCACGGGCCAGATCATCGAAGCCTTGCTGCTGGTTTGCCTCGCCAGCGGTCTGGTGCTGGTGCTGCACGGCACACCGGGGGACAGCCTTGGAAATCTGGCCAGCTGGGCCCACTGGCTGAGTGCCTTGGCACTCACCCCCCTGGTCTTGCGTCACGCCTGGCGCTGGACCCTGCTCAAATGGCGTCCCTGACCCATGTTTAACCGGATTCTCTCTCTCCTGCTCGCCTGCCTGCTGCTGGGAATGCCACAGGTCCAGGCCCAGCAGATGGGCTCGGCCATGGCGGCGTATGAAGACGCAGGTGCGCCGCGCCTCGTCACCGCCAACCAGAGCGGCGGCTCAGTCACCCTGATCGCACGAGGCAGCGGCGAACGGCTCAAGGAGGCTCGCTTTGGCGGCGATCTGCGCCAGCTTGCCCGCAGCGACGACGGCGCCCTGCTGGTCACCGATTACAGCGGTGATCGCCTGCTGCTGCTCGATGATGATCTCGACCTCAAGAAGGCCATTCCTACCGGCCATAGGCCCTACGGCGTCATCTTCGACCCCAAGCGGCGCTGGTTCTGGGTCACCCTGTTCGAGTCGGCACGTCTACAGGCCTATGACCAGGATGGCGATCTGCAACTGGATCTCCCGACCGCCGAAACCCCGCGCGGGCTGGCGCTGACCGATGACGACCGGCTGCTGCTAACCCACGCCATGACGGGCCAGATTGCCATCTACAGTCTGAAAAACCTCGGCAAGGCGCCCACGGCCGTGGCCATTGAGAAGCCCAAGCTCATCACCTTGGCCGAGACTCACAGCGCCACGCCGAGCGACTCCCAGGGGCTGCCACGCTTGCTCGACGGCATAGCGCTCTCCCCCGATGGCAGCGAGGCCTGGCTGCCCCACGTATTGTGGAGCTTCGATCATCCCTTCCAGTTCCAGAGCACCGTCTTCCCGGCGGTCTCCATCATAGATCTGGACACCGAGACCGAGCGGGTTGACGAGCGCAAGCAGTTGTTCCTGCAGATAAATCTGCCCAATGTCGGCAACCGCAGCCAGATCGTCTCCAACCCCTTCGCCGCCCGCTTCGCCGCCGACGGCAAGCGGGTCTACCTGACCCTGGCGGGCTCCGAAGATCTGCTGGTGTTTGACCTCTCTCGCAGCGGCAAGCAAAACAACAATCGCCACAGACGCAAGAAGTTCCAGGGGGGCGCCAAGGCGACCCAGTTGCTGCGCCACCTGCCGGGCCAGAGCCCTCAGGATCTCTTCATCGACGGCGACCATATTCTGGTGCACAACGCCATGGGCCAGGATCTGACCCGCCTTGCCAGCGGCGGCAGCGGCCCCTTCGCCCGGGTGACGGTAGACAAGCCTCACTTCACCCAACTGGTGGAGTCCGATCCCCGCCCTGCCGCCCTCATTCGCGGCGAGCGCCTGTTCAATCTCGGCAACACCCTAGGCAGCACCAGTGCCAACGGCCGCTTCCCCATGGCGGGGGACAACTGGATGAGCTGCAACTCCTGCCATCTGGACGGCTTCAACTTCACCAATAAGTTCCTGATGCAGGCCCACCGCCAGAAGAGCCGGGACAATGCCATCAACGGTCACGCCAACCTCGCCAACATGGTGGCCGGGGATTTCGTCGGCGAATACCTGCGCATGATCCAGCAAACCCAGGGCGGCATGGGTCATGACGGCCGCGACGGCGCCGAGCCGGTGGATCCCGCCAGGCCCCAGCCCGAGGTCAAGGCCATGATGGAGGACCTGCACGCCTTCGTGACCGCCGATGGCAACCTGCCCTATCTCGCCAACTGGCTGCGCCTCGATGCCCAGCGCACGGATCCCGCCAAGGCGCCGACCAGTCATCCCAAGGAGTGGCTCAGCTCTGCCTCCTGCCAGAACTGCCACCAACAGGCTTTCGCGGACTGGAGCGACAGCAACCACCGACTGATGGGCAACTCCCACCCCTACTACAAGGCGGTGCAAGCGCTGGCCAGACAGACCGAGGGAGAGGCCTTCGGCCAGTGGTGCCAAGGCTGCCACATGCCTCAACAGGTGATGACGGGCCAGACCGACCTGCCCAAGGGCTCTCACATGCTGGAGCAAGGGGGCGCGTCCCTCATCAAGGCCCACCAGGCGGGGGACGCCGTGGTCGAGGAAGGCACAGGCTGCCTGCTCTGCCATCGCATCACCAGGCTCGAGGACGCCGGCGGCAACAGCGCCTTCACCGTCAACCTCAAAGACCGTGAGAGCTATGTGTTCGAGGATGCTCCCGGCGGCAGCGTGCGCCACTGGCTGGCAGAGCGGCAGATCAACGCCCGCCCGGCCATGCACAAGGCCTCTTATCAGAAGGATTTCTATCAGGACGCGGCCCTGTGCAAGTCCTGCCATAACGAATTCGCCCCGGGCACGGGCGCCAACATCGTCAACACCTGGGACGAGTGGCAGGCCTCGAGCTTTGCCAAGGCCGAGGATCCGGCGGCGCGCCGTACCTGCATCGACTGCCATATGAACCCGGAGCCCGGCAACGGCGGCGCTCCCGTATCTGGCCAGTCCACCGAGAACGGCACCATGAAGGCGCGCCTCTATCGCCATAACTTCACCGGCGCCCAGCACCAGCTGGTGGGGCTGCGCAACCCAGAACTTGAGCAGGAGAGTCTGGCCCTGCTGCGTTCCAGCGCAACCCTGTCCGCCCGTATCGAAGCGCAAAATGGACAACCTACCCTGGTGGTGCGGGTCGCCAACACCGGCGCTGGCCACGCTCTGCCCACCGGGGTCGCGGATTTTCGTGAGCTCTGGCTGGAACTGACCGTCACCGATGCCAACGGCCGGGTTGTGTTGCAAAGCGGCCAACCGGTGGACGGCGCCGTGCCCGAGGATGCGCGCCTGTTCAGGAAGGTGTTCGGCGATGCCGAAGGCAAACCGGTGGGGCTCAAGTTCTGGCGCTACGCCAAGCTCCTGGAAGACACCCGCATCCCGGCCGATGGCTGGCGCGACGAAGCCTGGCCCCTGCCAGTGGATGCAAAAGCTCCCTTCCAGGCCGATATCAAACTCAATTTCCGAACTTATCCCAAGTGGGTCAACGACATAGTGCGCGCCAGCGAGCCTGCTTTACCTGAGCCGCCCATAGTTACCCTCAACCACTTGCAGCAACGGGACTTGCAACTAGCAGCCCCGTCGCCGCAGCCCCTCGTCACCACTCACGCCCTCAACCAGGAGGCACATCCCTGATGTTTGCAAGTTTCCTCATTACCCTGCGCGAGGGGCTGGAAGCCTTCCTGCTGGTCGGTATCTGCCTCTCCTATCTCGCCAAGCTGGGGGCGAGCCGTTACAACAAGTACATCTATCTGGGGGTGGTGCTGGGGCTGATTGCTTCCCTTGCGGTGGCCTTCCTGTTCCAGGTGGTGGTCAGCCAGTTCGAGAGCGAACGCTACAACCACCTGCTGATGGCGGGGATCCTCATCTTCGCGACCCTGGTGCTCACCTATATGGCGGTCTGGATGCAGAAGCAGGCCAAGTCCCAGGTGGGGGCCATGACGGCGCGTATCGATGCGGCCATCGATGGCGGCAACCTGTTTGGCCTGGTGTTGCTCGCCTTCCTGGCGGTGATGCGCGAAGGCTTCGAGACTGTGCTCTTCTTCTCGGCGCTCATCTATTCGGGGCAAGGGGTGGATCTGCACGAGGGGCTCATCGGCGCCCTGGCCGGGCTGGCTCTCTCCATGGTGCTGGTGTGGGGGCTGCTGCGCTCCACCCGCAAGGTGGCGCTCGCCCCCTTCTTCCGCTGGACCGGTCTGCTCATCATCATCATAGCCGCGGGCCTGCTGTCGTCCGCCGTCAACATGTTGCAGGCGGCGGGGGTCATCACCCTCTGGACCACTCCTGTGTTCAACATCAGCCACATTCTCGACGACAGAGGCGTGTTTGGCACCTTCTTGCGGGCGCTGTTCGGCTACAATGCCTCCCCGGCCGGCCTGCAACTGGCGACCTGGCTGACCTACCTGGCGGTCTTCGTGACCATCTGGTATCGCAACTACAAGCCCAAGCCGGCTCAGGCCAACAAGGCATAAGCCGCCTTTTTCAGTAGCGGGGCCTGCGGGCCCCTTTTCTCCTTGTTTCGTGGATAGAGATTGATGGGCGATAACAGCAGTAAAAAAATTGCCGTGCTGGGCGCGGGTCCGGCCGGTCTGATGGCGGCCTGGCGTCTGCGCCAGGCGGGCTTTACGGTCACCCTGTTCGAGCAGGAGGCCGTGGTGGGCGGCATGTGCGCCACCCAGCGTTTCGCGGGCAAGGATGGGGACTACCGCTTCGACTACGGTGGCCACCGCTTCATCACCAAGAACCCCGAGCTGCTCGCCTTTATCGACGAGCTGATGGGAGAGGATCTGCTGCACGCCGAGCGCAAGAGCGTGATCCGCTTTGGCGGGCGCACCTACGACTACCCCCTCAATCTGCCGAACCTGCTCAAAACCGCGCCTCTGTCCCTGATGGCCGGGGCCATGAAGGACTTGTTGCTGCTCCCCTTCGCCAAGAAGCCCAGCGATTTTGCCAAGGCGAGCTTCGCCGAGTGGATCCAGAGCCACTTCGGTCGCACCCTCTATCGCCAGTTTTTCGAGGGCTATACCGGCAAACTGTGGGGCATCAACCCGGACCGGCTCTCCGCCGACTGGGCCGGTCAGCGCATCAGTCTCATTGACTTGAAAGACGTGGCCCGCCGCCTGCTGCCAAGGCGCAAGGGCAACCTGTCGGTGCGCACCTATGCCCGCAAGTACCGCTACCCCAAATACGGCTTCGGCCAGATCTTCACCACGCTGGGCGAGCGGCTGGTGGCCGAAGGGGTCGAGCTCAAGACGAGCGCCACCATCAGCCGCCTCGATCGGGTGGGTGATCGGATCGAGCGAGTGCATTGGCAGCAAGATGGCCTGGAGCAGAGCGAGGCCTTCGATCAGGTGATTTCCACCCTGCCCCTGCCGCTGACCTGCCAGCATCTCGGCTTGCCCTGTGAGCTGCACTACCGTGCCCTGCGCTTCGTCAACATGCCGCTCAATCAGGAGAACCTGTCGGACAACACCTGGCAGTACCTCTCGGATCCGCACATCCTCGCCACCCGCTTGCAGGAGCCGCGCCGGCGCAGCCCCTTTATGGCGCCCGCGGGCAAAACTTCGGTGATGCTGGAAGTTCCCTGCAACCCGGGAGATGCCACCTGGCAGGCGCCGCTCGCCACCCTGCGCGAGCGAGTGAGTCAGGATCTGGCGAGCCTTGGGGTCGATACCAGCCGGCTAGGCGATGAGACCTTCGAGGCCCGCAGTGAATATGCCTATCCCCTGATGGATCTTGGTTATCAAGGGCGACGGGATGCAGCCATCCAGCGGCTGATGCCGATTGGCAACCTCATCATGAGCGGCCGCCAGGGGACCTTCCGTTACATCTTCACCGACACCGCCATGGAGATGGGGCTGATGGCCGCCGACATGGTGATCGACGGGGTGGACAGACGGCATGCCATCTTCAATCATCGCAACGAAAATACCGTGATCGAAACCCAGAGCGTGGCCTGAACCTGATGATAGACAAGGAGGACAGACGCCTTGTCACCTTCAACCACCACAACGAAGATACCGTGATCGAAACCCAGAGCGTGGCTTGAACCCGGTGGCAGACACCCTGCCACTTTCGATCATCGCAACCAAGATGCAGTGACTGATACCCGGAGCCGGGCCTGAGTCAGCTTGAACAACATTTACAAGGAGCCAAGGATGCTTATTCGTGCAGGTCTTATCACCCTAGTGTTGCTGACGACCATGGGGCAGGCGCAAGCCTACTCCTACGCGGCGGCGGGCAAGGAGCCCCTGATCGACGCCCGCGAGCAGTTGCTGACAGCGGCGAGTGAAGGCCAGGATGGCAGCGCCATTCTCGCGAGCCTGAGCGAAGAGCTCACCTACCTCGAACAGCATCACAAGGTGGTGCTGCAGGCGCCGCTCGCCGAGGCCATCAAGAACAAAGATGCGGCGACGACCCAGATCCTGCTCAATCGCGCCTACAAGGCCGAGATCGAGCGCCGCCTCGAGGGGGCCGGCCAGAATCTGGGAGACTACCAGACCGCCAAGGTGCTGGTGGTCAAGAGCAAGCGCTTCCTGGATCTTATCCTCCCCTCCCTGAGTGAAGCCGATCGCAAGGCCGCGGATCAGGCCCTGGCCAAAGTGCTGGATGCCATCGGCAACCCGGGCGTGTTCGGGGTCGGCGCCAAGGTTGCCGATGAGAAGGCCTTCAAGGCCGCCGAGCAGGATCTGATGGCCGTGCTGGCGCCACTCTGATTGCCCCAGCCGAGTGATGCCCCCCCTCATCCCCAGCCCTTCTCCCACCAGGGGAGAAGGGAGCTACTCTCGACAACCGGCTAGCGTCTGCCCGCCCATCTGGCTGCTGCTCCTGCTGCAAGGGGTCTGGATGGGCTGGCTCCTCTCCTTCCCCGTGGCGCTCGATTCAGACGATGCCCTGAACTTCGCCCACGGGGTAATGCGCTTCAGCGTGCTGGAGTTCTCCCCCCACTTCCCCGGCTACCCCGCCTTTATCTGGCTCGCCCGCCTGCTCAACCTACTGGTGGACGATCCCGCCCGCGCCGTGCAGTGGGCCAGCCTGCTCGGCAGCAGCCTGCTGCCCCCCCTGAGCGCCTTGCTGGCGGTGCGATTGTGGCAGCGGCCCGAGTTGCTGGCCCCGGTCTGGCTCATCGCGATGGCGCTGCCGCTCACCCCGCCCCTGGCGCTTTCCGGTCTCTCGGACGGGCCTGCGCTGGCCGTCTGGCTCGGCAGCTTGCTGGTCCTGCGCGCGTCGTCATCGGCCTCCTCAGCCTCTTCGCCGTGCTCTTCACACAGGCTTGCCATCGCGGGCCTGCTGGTGGGGCTATTACTGGCCCTTCGCCCCTCCTATTTCGTGCTGGCCCTGTTGCCACTCTGGCAGGGATGGCAACACAAGGGGCAGCGGCTCGCCTTCCTCGCCCCCATCGCCCTGGTGGGGCTGGCCTGCCTGCTGTTCGTCTGGCAGGCGGATGGCTGGGCCTATTTTGCCGAGGGGAGGCGTTTTACCGACGGTCACTTTCACCTCTGGGGCAACACGGCGGCGGCCCACGGCTCGCGGCTGCTAAGCTGGGGCCAAACCCTGCATAGCCAGCTCGGCCCGCTCTGGCCGCTGCTGATGGGGCTGCTGCTCTGGCCACTCTGGTCAAAGGCCAAGCCAGCACAGCTTGATAGAAGCTGGCCTCTCGGCTGGCTCGTCCTGCTGCTCTGGACCCTGTTTGGCCAGAATCCGGACAATCCCCGCCACTTGGCGCCCATCATCTACCTTGGCCTGATCCTGCTGGCCGGATGCTTGCCTGCGGCAAGGTCTGTCGCCTCTTGGCCAATAAAGGGAGCCATGCTGGGGGCGCTGGCGCTGTTGGGTACCACCTTGATCGCCCCCAGCTTGCCGGCCATGGTCCAGGCGAGGCTGATGGCCGAGCAGAATTGTTCAGCCCTGGTGACCCAGTGGGGGGTACGGCTGCTGCGCGAGAGCACCACCTTGCCCGTCACCGATGGCTGGTACGGGGGAGACGCCCGCCTCGCCCTGACCCAGGGGGCCTGCCGCCTCAGCCGCCGGCCCCTCTCGGCAGGCGAGCTGCCCGGCCCCTATGAGACGCACTGGTTCGCTCCCCGCTTTCGCGCCGAGCCGGGCCTCTGGCTCGCCATACCACGCAAGGAGTGAGCTGCCCGCCCACCATATGGGGATGACAGACCCTATAGGCTCCCTCTCTCGACTCGACTAAACTCACTGCGCATTCGCCATGGGAGGTGTTGTCGATGAAGGGAATGAGGGAGTGGCTGCTCGTCCTGCCGGTGCTGGTACTCACCTGCACGCTCCTGCTGCTACCCATCTGGCTGCAGGGAGGCACGCAAGGGCACGACTTGTTCCACCACTTGCTCTCCGGCCACTATTTCGCCCAGCAGCTATGGCAGGGGGAGCTCTATCCGCGCTGGCTGATGGCCATGAACGGCGGCTTTGGCAGCCCCACCTTCTTCTTCTACCCCCCGCTCCCCTATTACGTCAGCGCCCTGTTCGCCGGTCCGGGCGCTCTCGCGCACCACGCCGTCTATCCCCTGCTCGGCAGTGCCAGCCTGGCGCTGCTGCTCTCGGGTCTGTTTGCCTACCTGTGGCTGCGCAGCGTAAGCGAGCCCGGACGGGCGCTGGCGGTCAGCCTGCTCTACCTGGCCCTGCCCTATCACCTCGCCATGGATCTCTACGCCCGCTTCGCACTGGCCGAATTCTGGGCCTTCGTCTGGGCGCCGCTGATCCTGCTGGGGCAGGATCTCGCCACCCGGCGCCTGCGCGGGGGCCTGCCCCTGCTGGCGCTGGCCATAGCATTGCTGGCCTACTCCCACCTGCCCAGCCTGCTGCTGATGCTGGCCCTCACCGGCCTGCGCGCCCTCAGGTTCGCCTGGCGCGCTCGCTCATGGCTGCCCTGCGAGATCGCCCTGGGCGGTCAGGTGCTGGGGCTCTGCATGGCCACCGCCCTCTTGCTGCCGGCCATGACAGAGCAGGGGGCCATCTCCATGGAGCTGATGCGCGGCGGCATGTTCGACTTTCGGCGCAACTTTCTGGATCGCCTGCCAACGAGCCTGGATGACTGGCGTTTTCGCGCCCACCTGGGCTGGCAGAGCGTGCTGACCATGGGGTTGCTGCTGGTTGCCTGGGCCGCCGCCCGCGAGCCCTACCATCCCGAGCTGCTCTGCTGGGGGGCCATAGGCGTGCTCGCCTTCCTGATGATGCTGCCCCCGAGCCAACCGCTCTGGAGCCTGCTGCCCCCCTTGCAACGGGTGCAGTTCCCCTGGCGACTGAACCTCATCCTCGCGTTGGCCACGGTCGCCGTGGTGGCACTCGGCACCCCGGCCCACAAGCCCTGGCAGTGGCTCTGGTGGGGGCTCTTGCTGCTGACCCTTGTCTCCTCCCTCGCCTACGTCTATCACGCCCCCCTCACCCAGGCGCCGACCAGGGAGGCCATCGCCAGCGAGTTCGACAGCAAGCGCAGCGCCCGTGAATATCGGCCAAGACAGGTGCCGGGCGGCATGTTCGCCCCCACCCTGCTCGCCTGGAAGGAGGAGTTCCAACCGCCGGTCAGCGCCGATCCCCCCGCCGCCAGCTGGACGGTGCAGGGCTGGCAACCCAGAGCGCTGACCCTGAGGGTGAGCGCCGCCGTGCCCACCCGGCTGGTGCTGCACCAGTACGACTATCCGGGCTGGCAGGCCTGGCTCGACGAGGAGCTGATGCTGACGGTGAGCGCCAACCGCCAGGGCCTGCTGCAGGTCTGGGTGCCGGCCGGCAATCACACCCTCACGCTCCGGCTGACGCAGCGCTGGCCCGAGCGCCTTGGCAACGGCCTCTCCCTGCTGGGGTTGCTGGGCTGGCTGGTGCTCGCGCTTCGCCGCCCCAACCCTAAGATAGCGAGCCCAGTGCGCTGATTTATCAGCAGATCAGACCTCAAGGCACCGGGCAGGATAAGCCTGCCCAAGGGCGCCAAAGCTGATAGACTGAACACTTGCCCCTTGCCGGCCTTGTTCACGACTCGGATACCCTATGCCTCACGCCACCCCCCTCTCACCTCGCTTCCTGTTCATCCTGCTCGGCGCCCTGGCGGGTCTGACGCCGCTTGCGGTGGACATGTACCTGCCCGCCATCCCGGCCATCGCCCGGGACTTGGCCAGCACCATAGACGGCGCCCAGCTCACCATCAGCGCCTTCCTCGGCGGCTTTGCCATCGGCCAGCTGTTCTACGGGCCACTCGCCGACAGCTTTGGCCGCAAACCTGTGATCCTGGCGGGACTCTCCATGTTTGCCGTCGCCTCGGTGGGCTGCGCCATGGCGGACTCCCTGCCAGAGCTCCTGGCCTGGCGCATGCTGCAGGCCGCCGGTGGCGCCGCGGGCTCCGTGGTGGTCAATGCCCTGCTGCGGGACTTGTTCGAGAAGGATGCGTTTTCGCGCGCCATGTCGTTCGTGATCCTGGTGATGACGCTGGCGCCCCTGGTAGCGCCCGTGGTGGGCGGCTACATCAGCGCCCACAGCGACTGGCGGGTGATCTTCTGGCTGCTGGTGGGGATCAGCCTCTTCATCTGCCTGGTGCTGCAGTGGAAGATCCCGGAGACCCTCAAACCCGAGCACAAGCAGCCTCTCAGACTCGGCCAGGTGCTGCGCAACTACTGGGGCGTGCTCTCCCATCGCGGCGCCATGGGCTATGTGCTGTGCGGCGCCCTGTCGAGCTCCGGCATGTTCGCCTTCTTGAGCGCCTCCCCCTACGTCTACATCGAGTATTTCCACGTACCGACCGAGCACTACGGCTGGCTGTTTGGCCTCAATATCCTGCTGATGATGGTGGTCACCTTCGTCAACAGCCGGCTGGTGAAGGGGGTCGGTGCCGAGCGCATGCTGCAATACGGCCTGATGATGCTGCCGCTCGCGGGCGCCCTGCTCATCTACAACGCCTGGAGCCAGACCGGCGGCCTGTGGGGCATCGTCATCCCGGTGGTGCTGTTCGTCGGTCACATCAGCCTGGTGGGGGCCAACGCTATGACCGGCCTGATGGGCCACTTCCCCCAGTCCGCGGGCACCGCCTCGGCGCTCGCCGGCACCTTGCGCTTTGGCATCGGCGCCCTGGTGGGGATCCTGGTCAACCTCAACCCGCCCGAATCCCCCCTGCCCATGGCGATTGCCATCGCCAGCTGCGGCTTTGGCTCGGCGCTCTGCTATTGGCTCTTGACCGGCAAGCAGCAGCCACGCTGAGCCTCTGCCCATAAGCCATAAAAAACGCGGCCCCGGCGCCCTCTCATCGAGTTCATGTCGATGGAAAAGGCGCCGGGGCCGCGTGTTATCCGCCGTTCAGATCCGGCGAGAGGGCGATATCCGCGCCCTCGCGTTTCGATGTCGGCGCAACATCCTGAAAAAATCTTATCAAACACCCTCGTTCATTAGCGCTGCTTATGAAATTCAGGCTATTTCTTGCCAAAACCGGACTGCTTGAGGGTATAGCCGGCGCTGTTTTGCCAGGCGTCCAGACCGCTTCGGTTGTTGCCTGCCACCAGACTGGCGGCCAGGCTCGGACTGTTGAACAGCTGATCGGCCACGAACACGAAGCCACCCTCGGCCCGCGCGCTCAGCACCCCCTTGTCCAGCAGCTCGAGGCGCAGTTCGATCACCGCCTCGCGCAAGGATGCCGCATCCTCGCCGTTGGCGGTGGATCCTGCCTGCACCATGAAGCCGGGGTTTTGCCGCTTGCCCACCGGGTAGCCATGGGCCTCGGCCCCCTTGCCGTTGAAGTGGTAGAGCTCGCGCTCCCCCGGTTTGTTGTCGGAGAGCGCCTTTTGCAGGGTCATCAGCTCGTTGTAGATGTCGATGGGGACCACGGCAGCCTGCTTGGTGCCCTTGCTGTCGACGATAAAACTGACTTGCTTGTGTAACATCCTTGCTCATCCTGTGACCCATGGAAGCCCCTATTCTAACCACCTCTGGCAAGCGGGATCCAGCGAGGATCCTCATCCCTTTTGCAGCCGGGATCACTAACTGGCATAGTGGCAGGCACAGTGAAAGCCATTGGCCATCAACCGGTTATCCCATGCTGAGCCTGAAAAACCTGAGCAAGTCCTTCGAACCTGGCGCCGCCTCGCCCCCCCTGTTTGCGGGGCTGGATCTCTGCCTCAACGCCGGTGAAACCTGCCTGCTGCTGGGACAAAGCGGCTCGGGCAAGTCCACCCTGCTCAACCTTATCGCCGGGCTGACTGCCCCCGATGAGGGGGAAGTCTGGCTCGGGCAGACCCGCCTAGATGCGCAGTCGGCCAGCGAGCGGGCCCGCCTGCGTGGTCGCCACCTTGGCATCGTCTATCAGGACTTCAACCTGCTGCCGACCCTGACGGTGGAGGAGAACTGCTGCCTGCCGCTCGATATCAACGGTCTGCCCCGTGAGCCTGGCCGGCTGACGGCCCTGCTCACACGCCTTGGGATAGAAGGCAAACGCCACGCCTGGCCGGAGCAGCTCTCCGGCGGCCAACGCCAGCGGGTCGCCCTGGCCCGGGCCCTCATCCATCAGCCCCAGTGGCTGCTCGCCGACGAGCCCACCGGGAGTCTTGATGAGCACAACGCCGCGCAGGTGATGGCGCTGATGATGGCGGCGGTCAAAGAGACGGGGGCCGGGCTGCTGCTGGTGAGCCACAACCCGGCCTATGGCGCCCTGGCCGATCGGGTGCTGCGCCTCGAAGGCGGGCGGCTGGTGGCGCTCAAGGGCACGGCCCATGGCTGATCTGGCGGTGAATCGATCGCCTGATCCCGTCCAAGGAGCCACGCCGTGCTGCCCCTGAAGGCGCTGCTGCGCCTCTACCGCGCCCATCCCTGGCTGCTGCTGATGAGCCTGACCGGCCTGATGCTGGGGGTCTCGTTGGTGGTCGCCATCGAGCTGCTCAACCAGAGCGCCAAGACTAACTTCGTCGCCGCCCGCAGCCAGCTCGCCGGGGAGGCAAACTACCGGCTGGCCCCAAGCGGCGGTCTCGATGAGCAGCTTTACGTCAAGCTGGTGCGAAGCAAGCGCGCCCTCGCGGCCCTGCCCCAGGTGCACGCCTGGCTCAAAGACCCCCAGGGGCGCAGCTTCCAGCTGCTCGGCATCGATCTCTTGAACCCGGGCCCCTTGAGCCCCTTGCTCGGCTCAGGCAAACAAGGCGGCGATAAGGATTCCTTTTCCCTGGCGCGGGCCGATGGCGTCTGGCTCGCCGAGCCGGAAGCCAAACGGCTCGGTTGGGCTGTCGGTCAGACCCGCCACTTTTTGCAGGGTGAGCGGTCACTCCAACTGACGCTCGCGGGCACCTTCGAGCCCGGCGCCGTGCCCATGGAGCGGCTGCTGCTCACCGATCTCGGCATAGCCCAGCCCCTGCTTGGCAAGAACGGGTGGTTGGATCGCATCCTGTTCAAGCTAAGCGAGGCAGAAGCCACGGCGCTGCAAGCCAAACTGCCCAAACCGCTGTGGCTAGAGCCCATCAGCCCCGCGCTCGATGCCAGCCTGCTCGGCGATGCGCTGGGGCTCAACCTCAGTGCCCTCTCCCTGCTCGCCATGGCGGTGGGGCTGTTCCTTGTGTTCAACGCCCAGCGCTTCGTGCAGAGCGTGCGCCGCCCCCAGCTGGCCCAGCTGATCATCCTGGGCATGCCGCCGCGCCGGGTACTGCTCTGGCTGGGGCTGGAACTTGGCTTACTCGCCAGCCTCGGCACCCTGCTCGGCCTGGTGCTCGGAGTCTTGCTCGCCAAGGCGCTGATGGGTCAGCTGACCCAGGCACTGGCGGATCTCTACGGCCCCAATCCCATCGATCTCTTGCGCCTTTCCCCCGCGGGCCTTATCAAGGCCGCGGCCCTTGGCCTGCTTGGGACGCTCGCCGCCAACCTGCCCGGCTGGTGGGCACTGCTGCGCCAATCGCCGCTGCAACTGCGAGAAGGCCAGGTACGTTTGAGCGCCCATCCCTGGCGCCGGCGCCTGCTGGCGCTCGTCATCCTGCTGGTCTGCGCCATTTGCCTGTGGCTGCCCCAGACTGGGCTCCCCGGCGCTCTGCTGATCGCCGGCGGCTGGCTGCTGGCCATGGCGCTATGGCTACCGGATGCCCTGCGCTGGGTGCTGAGTCTATTGCGGCGCCGGCGTGGCGGCCTCACCTTGAGGCTGGCCGTCGCCGAAACCCAATACCATCTGGATCGCACCGCCATCGCCGTGATGGCGCTGCAACTCGCCATCGCCGCCGCCATCGGCATCGGCGTCATGGTGTCGAGCTTTCGCACCAGCGTGGAGATCTGGCTGGGCCAGCGCCTCGCCGCCGATCTCTATGTGAGCGCCCCCAGGGGTGCGGCGGGCAGCCGGGGCACGCTCGACAAGCCAACTCTGGACACCATACTCGCCAGCCCGGAACTCAAAGCCGCCTCCCGCCGCTCGGTGCAGCCCGCCCGCTGGCAGGGGCAACCCATCGAATGGGCCCAGATGGACGCCATCCCCGAGCTCAGAGCCGCCTATCCCCTGCTGAGCGGCCGCTGGCCAACAGGGCCGGGCGAGGTGTTGGCGAGCGAGCCGCTGACGGTGCGCCTCGGGGTCAAGGTCGGCCAGACGCTAGTGATCACGAGTGAGTCGGGCCCGCGAGCTGTGCAAGTCACCGGCGTCTATCAGGATTACGGCAGCGACAAGGGGCAGATCCTGCACGACTTCGAAACCGGACCCGTACAATCCCTGGCGCTCTTCAGCCCTCAGCCGGAGCGGCTCGCCGACGAGCTGCGGGCGCGCTTTGGGGAAAAAATTACCCTCTTGCCCGCCCCCGCCATCCACGCCGCGGCGCTCAGGGTGTTCGATCAGACCTTCGTGGTGACCGAGCTGCTGAAATTGCTGATCCTGGGGATAGCCTTTGTCGGTATCGGCTCCGCCTTTATGGTGCTGGGGCTCGCCCGCAAAGCCGAGTTGCAGACCTTGCAGAGTCTGGGCTTAAGCCCCCACCGCTGTCGTCAGTTGCTGGTGTGGCAAGGCGCCGGATTGGGGCTGCTCACCGCCCTGCTCGCCCTGCCGGTGGGTTATGGCCTCGCCTGGGTGCTCATTGAAGTGGTCAATCCCCGCGCCTTCGGTTGGCGGCTGGCGTTCGAAGCTGCCCCGACTCACGCCATCACGGCGCTGCTGCTGGCACCGGTGTGTGGCGCCCTGGCCTCCTGGTTTGCCGCGAGGAGAGTGGTATGAAGCGCTCACTACGTACCAAGCTGCTGTCCGCCTTGTGTGCCCTGCTTGGCATAAGTGTTCAGGCCCAGGATCTCGGGGCTGTGCTCGGCAGTGGTGGCGAACAGTTTAAAAAGGCACAACCGGGGCAAACAATAAACTTGCCCACGGATCACGCGGCCCACCCGGATTATCGCTCCGAGTGGTGGTATCTCACCGGCAACCTCAAAGACGAACAGGGGCGCGAGTACGGCCTGCAGTGGACCCTGTTTCGCCAGGGGGTCGATTGGCAAGGGGTTGATAAAAAAGGCTCAATTCGAGAGCAACCACTGACCAATCCCTGGCTGACCCCCCAGCTCTGGCTGGCACAGTTCGCCATCACGGATCTCGCCACCGGCAAGCATCTGCAGGACGAGCGCACCAGCCGTCAGGGGCCGGGTCTGGCAGGCGCCAGCCAGGGCGAGTATTGGCTAAGGGAGTGGGCACTTAAATCCCAAGGAACGGCGCTCTTTCCCGCGCGGCTCAGCGTCGACAGTGCCATCGGCCAGCTGGATCTTCGAGTGAGCAATCGCAAACCCGTTGTGCTGCAAGGTAAATCGGGTTACAGCGAGAAGAGCCCGGGCAACGCCTCGTTTTACTACTCCTTCCCGCGCCTTAACTTAAACGGCACTTTAACCCTGGACGGGGAGACCCGCAAAGTCAGCGGCCAGGGCTGGTTCGATCACGAGTGGAGCAGCTCGGTACTGGCACAGTGGCAGGCCGGCTGGGACTGGTTCTCCCTGCAACTTGCCGATGGCCGCGAGCTGATGCTGTTTCGCCTGCGCACCAAGGCCGGTCGCCCCGAACCGGAGAACCGTTACGGCATCCTGATTGAGCGCGATGGCAGCAGCCGGTTGCTCTCCCCCAAATCCATCGCCCTCACCCCCGGCAAGACCTGGCGCAGCCCTAAAGGTCAGCCCTACCCCATCGAGTGGCAACTAAAAGCCGCCGATCTCAATCTCACCATCCGTGCCCGCCAGCCCAATCAGGCCATGACGGGCCGCTTCGACTACTGGGAGGGAGCAGTCTCCGTCTCGGGAGATGCCCAAGGGCTGGGCTATCTGGAGATGACGGGGTATTGAGACCCCATCTTATGGCCGCGTCCCCTGTTTACTACTTTCCTGTTCACCAGCCCTAACTATCTTGACAGACCTCCGTAAAAATCTGACCAACATCAAGATTTCATTCAAACGCCACGGGTTAGATGCTTTTTCACTCAACAAAGCTGGTCAGCATTTGATATCCTACTCATCCGGTTCTCACAACCCCAAATGAAATCAATGGAAGCCCATGGCTTGCCTTTCCTCAATCCGGTTAAAGCAGAGAACTAGGAGCTGAAACCCTATGCGGTAGCCATGTAGCTGGCCGAGAAGCAGAATAAGAAATGGATACCACTGAGATCCGTTGATGGATAGCAAGGAAAGGTTCCATATATCCACGGCATGAATTACGTGGGGCCGCGTAGGGCATTAAGATATCCCTGGTGTTTTAATGTTTTAATGTTTTAATGTTTTAATGTTTTAATGTTTTAATGTTTTAAAAATATCACTTGATTTATACTAAAACATTATCACATGGGTGCTTTCCGCATGATAAATTTTTAGCAATTAATGATATGGAGTGAAAATAATTAATGATTTGGTGGGAGAAAACAGTCGAGTATAAATTTATTATTCAGACTGCAACTGATAGAAAAATTGACTTTGCTGCGCCACTATCTGGCACTCAGGAAATAGGTGGCGATGGGATTTTTGGCGTCGACGCCAAGTTAATACTTGTTGAGTTCAAGCGTTCTCAAAGAGAATTTAAAACCGAAAAAGATAAATTTAAATGCTACGAAAAAGCAAAAAATGAAATGAGAGGTCGTGATAGATATCATTTTTTGGTTTATGGTTCGGAAGGTGAAAATGGCAATCTGAATATTCATGCCAAACATTACTTTTCTTTAAAGGAGGTAGTGCCAGCGCTGTCCATTTTTGATCTGGGGGTAAGCGAAGAAGCATTTAAATCATATCTTGGTAATTTAATTAAATTAAAGAAAAAAGACGGACGTTCAGATGGTACGGTTGGTCCAGAATCCGTAGCATCTGTTGTTGGTGTATCTCCTGACTCTGTAATTTCAATATCCTTAACAGAATATGTCAGGTTGACTTTGCCAGAACTTTACCAAGCTCTTTCCCCTACGCAGATTATAAGCAGCGACCTGAGCCTTGGCTAATAATACACTACTTGCGAAGAATTTTACGCTTCGTTCCAAATATTCTGCAAAGTGCGATACTAGGCGATATGGAGAAAAATAGTGAAGGTCAGCGAAATATACAATTTGGAAGTCACTCAATTTGAACTGGATTTTGTTGATATAGACACAGAGGCTGATACGCCATTATTTGTAGACCCATTTTTCCTTGGTTGCCGCACCGACTCTTGGTCAATCAATGCAACCCGTACACTTCGAAGTTTCTTTCAAGCGTTTGTTAACTTTATTCGAGATGGCAAAACTGCTCGAGCAAGAGCTCTTTTTGACTACCTACATGAGCCTAATGAAACGTGTTTGGGATTATCCAGGGGTAGGCCTCGTGGCAATGCGATCGGCTCCATCGACAGTAATAAGCTTTTTAATAGCATTGCTCAGAGCCGAGCTGTGGCGACTGGTATTGTTGAGGATCTAGAAGACTTTCGCCTTTTTATTGACGGTATCGACAAAGATAAAATATCAGATATGACCACAAACATAACTCGTAGCCATCTTGTAACTTACACACAAGAGCAGTGTAAACTATGGGGAATCGCATTACAGCAAAATGTTCAGTCTGGGTTTTATTGGGATAGAAATACACACTCCTGGAATAACCGGTATGAATCGATGCTGATTGTCGATGGCCGAAAGATACTTTTGACACCCAAAGGTATTGTTTCCTACTCAAAAAAACACACACCTCAGAAATATTACAATCAATTTGTTCTCGAGTATCTGCAGCATGAACATCTTCGAAGCCATTCAGCTCTTGTCCAACATCGTGTGGACGGTACACCCTATGTGACAAAAAAATCTTTAAAGGAATCACAGGAGTCCTCTTATTCTAAAGAGTTCCTAGCCTCTTTTACAGACAGCCATCCCGAAGTATTCCGTGATTTCAAAGAGTGGATTCAGCACACAGCCATAGCAATTTCTAATGAGGAAATAGATGATAGTGATCCAGTTCTTATTGCACAATACCTGATCAATAAGCTTGGCGCTATTGCACCAGGCGGGGAAGATGCAACTAAGTATCATAGGCTAGTCGTCGGTATTCTTGAGTTTCTTTTCTATCCTGATGTTGTCTCGCCTATAGTCGAGAATGAGATCCATGATGGAAGAAAGCGTATAGATATTACTTTCGATAACTCCGCAAGCAAAGGATTTTTCCATCGACTACATACTACCTATCAAACTCCAGCCCAATTCGTTTTCGTAGAATGCAAGAATTACTCACGTGAAGTTGCCAACCCTGAGATAGACCAACTTTCTGGCCGTTTTTCGATAAATCGAGGTAAATTTGGTCTGCTTCTATGCCGATCAGTAGATAACATGGACACGCTATTAGCGAGATGCAATGACACATACGTGGATGGGAGGGGAATTATGCTTCCAATTATTGATGATGATTTAATTGCAATGCTAAAGAAGGTAATAGAGGGTGTCGTAAATCCGCATGAAGAGTTTTTATCCCAAAGATTTCGTGCTGTTGCATTAAATTGAATATGCCTAAAAACACTACCAAAGCGAACGTATTTTCCATTCGCTTCCCTTACTACGAATGCGCCGGTTACGGTAGGCGTTACAAATACAATACTGGGACTCTACCGATACAGTAATTCGGTGTTAACTCCCGGGGCCACCCTGTCCCTTTCGATGGCAAAACTGCAACGCTGAATCGGTTCCGGTATGACATATCTTCCCAGCGTTGCTTGAGATAGGGGCTGAGCAAAGGCTTAAGCGCAAACACATGCTTGTGTGGAAAGAAACGCCAACGACTGCCGATTAAAGTGCTCCGGCTGCTCCACGTTGCAGACATGGCCGCAGTTTTCGATGATGGCGAGCTGGCTGTAGGGATCGCAGGCGACCTGCTCGCGTACCGGGGCGATAAACATATGATCCTCCTCCCCCATCAGATAGAGGGTCGGGATCGGCAGGGCCCGCTCCTTGAAGTAGCGCATCAGGGGGTTGACCTCGGTGGCGAGGCGGAACCAGCGTTTGAACTCCTTCTGGCACAGCTTTCTGGCCTCGCGCACGAACAGGTTGCGGGACTCCTGATGGTGCTGGCGCGGCATGATGATGAAGGCGAACAGCCGGTAGAGCCACATGTAGGGCAGGATGTGCTGGCCGACCCGGCCGAGCTGCACCAGCGTCTGTGAGCGGATATCGAGGCGCAGTATGGCGCCGCCGAGCACCATGCTCTTGACCCGCTCCGGGCAGAGCTCCGCCAGGTGGCGGATGAGGATGGTGCCCAAGGAGATGCCGACGAAGTGGGCGCGGGGGATGCTCAGGTGATCGAGCAGGCGCAGTATGTCCTCGGTCACGGCCTTGAAGCTGTAGTGCCCCTTGACCACCTGCTGCAACTGGTTGGACTGGCCGTGGCCGCGCAAGTCCAGCAGCAGCACGTTGAAGTGCTCCCGATAGGCGCGCAACTGCTTGAACCAGATGGAGGAGCTGCCGCCAGCGCCGTGCACGAACACCACCCAATCCCGCTCGGGGCTCAGCTCAAAGGTCTTGTGGTACAACATCTTATGGGCTCCCGGGGAGTTGGGGGATATACTCGGCTGGCATATTAACAGATGGGGCCCTCCGCTGAATATGCTGCCACTTATCATCGGACCAGCATGGAGTCCTGTATGAGCCTTGTATCGTTACGTGAATTCCTGCTAAGCCAGCCCGGCGCCACCGAAGATACGCCGTTCGGCCCCGAGATCCTGGTCTATCGCATCGCCGGCAAGATGTTCGCCCTGGTGGACTGGCAGGCCGAGCCCCTTACCATCAACCTCAAATGCGAGCCTGAACTCGCGCTCTTGCTGCGGGAGATCCACCCCGAGGTCAAACCCGGCTGGCACATGAACAAGCAGCACTGGAACACGGTCACCTTGAGCGAGAGTCTCGATGCCGAGCTGTGGCAAGGCTGGATAGTACACTCCTATGAGCGGGTGGTGGCGGGTCTGCCCAAGGCCAAGCGCCCCCAGGCCTCTTCCCACGCTTCTTCTCCCATCAAACCATGAGCCCCTCCATGCCTGACGCATCTCAATCCCAGAACCCAGTCACCTATCAAGTCGTTCCCCTGGACGAGGGCCATATTCCTGCCCTGCTCGCCCTGTTCGAGCAGTCGGTGCGCCAAGCAGGCCCCGAGCACTACAGCCCAGAGCAAGTCGAGCGGTGGGCCCAGGGGGCTCGCCATCCGGGACTCGTTACTCAATTGCGAGAGCACCATGGCTGGGTGATTGAACAGGCGCCTGAACAAGCGGGTACGCAGATGGCGGAGCAAGGTACCAAGCCAATCACGCCGCTCGGCTTTGTGACCTTAAGCCAGGACGGTCACCTGAGCCTGCTCTATGTGAGCGCAGATCATCAGCGCCAGGGCCTCGGCAGCCGTTTGCTCGAGACCGCCATGCAGGCCGCTCGGCGCCTTGGGCTGCGCCTGCTCACCACGGAGGCGAGCACCTTCAGCCTGGGGCTGTTTCTGCGTCACGGCTTTGAGCAGACCGGATTGGAAACTGTCGAGCGCGGTGGGGTCAGTTTTATCCGCCATCGCCTGCACTGCCGCTTGCCAAGCTAGGGCCAGCCACTAAAATACCCCCCATTTCCGCATATCAATGAGTGAAGGCAGCCATCATGGTGGTAGAGAGCGAAGGGTATAACGCGCTGGTAGAGTATCTGGTCGAGAGTCTTGGGCTGTTCGAGAGTCAGCAGCAGGGCACGGGCACCCAGACCATCGAGGATCTGGTGAGCAACCGGGTGGCCGACAACCTGATGGCCATCTGCGAGCAGAACCCCCAGCTCGATGCCAAGGTGCGCTTCATGATCATGCAGGAAGCCGACGCCGTGGTGGCTGACCTGGAAGAGGTGCTCTCCGCGGTCTGGCTGCGCGCCCCCACCCCGGCCCAGCAAGCCTTCCTCGATGAATTTATCGATCTCATCAAGAACCTGTTCGACAGCACCATAGGCTGAGTCCGCTGACGCCGCGCTGTGAGCGCCGCGACTCCCCATCCCTGTTCCCGCCGCACATGCTGTCAAACATGGCCTGACCGATCGTCATCCATGAAAAGGGCCGCCTCATCGGGCAGCCCTGCTTGCTATCATTTTCAATTCATCGCGCTTTTCTAAGTTAAATGAATATCGAGGCAAGAAAAATGTGTCTGGTCTTGGCTACCATCCATGGTAGCTACCGGATTAGTCAGCTCTAGTTCAGTAAAGTTCCCTGCCATGACAGTTTTTTTGCGATATTTTTGCAATCTTCTTTCAGGCTTCTCTCAAGCCAATTAAAAAGGGGCCATACAGACCCCTTTTCTTGTATCTCCAGCGCTTAGCGGTTCAGGCTCGGCGGCAGGCAGACCCCGATCCCCCCGAGACCACAGTAGCCTTCCGGGTTCTTCTTCAGATATTGCTGATGATAATCCTCGGCGTAGTAGAAAGGCGCCAGAGGCAGGATCCGGGTGGTGATGGTGCGGGCATCACCGCTCGCCCTCATGGCCTGTTGGAAGGCGGCCAGACTCTGCTGGGCGATGGCTTCCTGACTGTCGTCGTCAAAGAAGATCACCGAGCGGTACTGGGTGCCAACGTCGCCGCCCTGGCGCATGCCCTGGGCCGGATCGTGCTGCTCCCAGAACAGCTTGAGCAGATCGCCGTAGCTGATGACCTTGGGATCAAACACCACCTGCACCGTCTCCGCATGACCGGTCAGACCGCTGCACACTTCTTTGTAGGTGGGGTTGGGGGTCAGCCCGCCCTGATAACCGGCGGCGGTGGAGTAGACGCCCGGCTGTTGCCAGAACAGGCGCTCCACGCCCCAGAAACAGCCCATGCCAAACCAGGCAAGCTCCAGCCCCTCGGGCCAGGGACCCTGGGTCGGGTGGCCATTCACTGCGTGCTGCTGGCCAATTTCCAGCGCTTCCCGTCGACCCGGCAGCGCCTCTGCCGGTGAAATAATCTGCTCCATATGGCCTGTCCCTGTATAAAACGCGCGGATCGCCGCGACTGACGAAAAGGAATATCGAAGATAACAGGTTATGGCCCCGGATCAACTGAGCCGGGCCCGTGCAAGGTCCCGCCCCTGCCCTGCCCTCTGCACTCGCCCCTGCGAGCGCCGGGAGAAAATAACACCACGAATCAATATTTAGTCTTGATTTGTGAATTTATTTTCATATATTGAGCAAATTGCTGTTTTTTTATGGAAGAAATCCCCCGTGCGTGAACGCGAACCCAGTCTGGTCTATGCCTTTCGGCAGTCTACCCCCTATGTCAACGTGCACAGAGGCGCCACCTTCGTGCTGATGATGGGGGGCGAAGCCCTCTGCCACCCCAACTTTGCCAACATAGTCACCGACATCGCCTTGCTGCAGACCTTGGGGATCAGGCTGGTGCTGGTGTTCGGCTCGCGCCCGCAAAACGACCAGGCACTGGCCCGGGCCGGCATAGAGGCGCAATACCACAGGCGCATCCGGGTCACCGACGATCAGAGCTTCGATCTTATCAAGCAGGTGTGCGGCGGTCTGCAATACGACATCACGGCCCAGCTCTCCATGGGGCTCGCCAACACCCCCATGCAGGGGGCGCGCATCAGCGTGGTGAGCGGCAACTTCGTCACCGCCCAGCCCCTTGGGGTGGAAGATGGCGTCGACTACTGCCACAGCGGCCGGGTGCGCCGCATCGACGTGGAGGGGATCCGTCGCCAGTTGGATCAACAAGGCCTGGTGCTCATCTCCCCCATCGGCTGCTCGGTCACAGGCGAGAGCTTCAACCTGAGCTCGGAAGAGGTGGCACGGCGGGTGGCGGTGGACTTGAAAGCCGACAAGCTCATCTGCTTTAGCAGCACTCAGGGGGTGATGGACCGCCACGGCGAGGCCATCTCCGAGCTCTTCCCCGAGCAGGCGGAAGAACTGCTGGTGGAACTTGAGCAGGCCGGGGAAGAGATGTCCGGTACCGCCCGTTACCTGCGCGCGGCCATCGCATCGTGCCGCGGCGGCGTACCCCGCTCCCACCTGGTGAGCTACCAGGATGACGGCGCCATGCTGCAAGAGCTGTTCAGCCGCGACGGTCTGGGTACCCAGATAGTGCGGGAAAGCGCCGAGCGGGCGCGGGCCGCCGCCATCGAGGATATCGGCGGCATTCTGGATCTCATCCGCCCGCTAGAGGAAGAAGGCATACTGGTGCGCCGCTCCCGCGAGCAGCTGGAGATGGAGATCGACAAGTTCACCATCATAGAGCGCGACGGCCTCATCATCGGCTGCGCCGCCCTCTACTGCTTCATGGAGGAGGCCATGGCCGAGATGGCCTGCGTCGCCATCCACCCCGAGTACCGTAACTCCAACCGCGGCGATCAGCTGATCGCCAAGGTGGCCGAGCGGGCCAAGCGGCTCGGCATCGAGCGGCTGTTCGTGCTCACCACTCGCTCCATTCACTGGTTCAGGGAGCGGGGTTTCGAGCCGCTGGAGGTCGAGGATCTGCCGGTCGAGCGGCAGCGGCTCTACAACTGGCAGCGCAGATCCAAGGTGCTGTCCAAGACTATCTTGTAACTGTTTGTACAAGACCTTAACGTAACTTATTGATCTTGTGCCTGGATATTGTCGATTCTTAACTTTTTTACAAACTCGATTGACAGTGCAATCCAGCGCAGGGTATTTCTACATGCACGCCACCTGCCAAGGTGGCACCAGAAGAGGAGCGCTGCCCAGGCAGCCCAAGGGAGGACACCAGAGTCCGATGAACTTGGGTCAGGGGGAGCAGCGCCGAGACGAGGCAGGTAACTGGATACCGCCGCGTCGGCTGCGGGGGCTGAATCCCCCGAGTTGTCATCGGTAGTGTGCATCCCACACCGCATTCAGAGCGGGTTTGGTGTGGGATGGGCGCTGCGGGTGGAGTGCTTCTGGCCGGGATCCTTCGCTATTCCTGCCATTTTTCAGCCTCCTCCTCTCTTTTGCCTGATGAAACTGGATTTTCACCTTAAGACTGGAGTATGCAATGAGCCCGATCAACGTCGCCAAGTTTGGCGGAACCAGTGTCGCCGATGCCGCGGCCATGAACCATTGTGCCGATGTGGTGCTGGCCAATCCGGCGACCCGGGTGGTGGTGCTGAGCGCCAGCGCCGGCGTCACCAACCTGTTGGTGAGCCTGGCCCAGGGCGAGCTTGACGAGGCGGCGCAGGATGCCCAGCTGACCCGGTTGGCCGAAATCCAGCAGGCCATCCTGAGTGCCCTCGGGGAGCCAGGCGACGTGAGCGCCCTCATCCATGCCCAGCTCGCCGAGATCCGCACCCTGGCCCGCCAGGCGCAGTTGCATACAGATGCGGAGCTCGCCGACAAACTCATCGCCTGCGGCGAGCTGATGTCTACTCGCCTCTTCACCGAACTCCTGCACCAGCGCGGCGTCAAGGCCCAGTGGCAGGATGTGCGCCAGCTGATGCGCACAGACAGCCGCTTTGGCAAGGCCAGCGTGGATCTTGTCGCCACCCGGGCCCAGTGCCAGGCACACATCGCCCCCCTGCTCGGGGATACCCTCATCATCACCCAGGGCTTCATCGGTGCTGACAGCGATGGCCGCACCACCACCCTGGGGCGCGGCGGCTCAGACTACAGCGCGGCCCTGCTGGCCGAGGCGCTGGACGCAGGCACCATAGAGATCTGGACCGATGTGCCCGGCATCTACACCACGGATCCGCGCTTGGTCACCCGGGCCCGCCCCATTCCCGAAATCAGCTTCGTGGAGGCGGCCGAGATGGCCACCTTCGGCGCCAAGGTGCTGCACCCGGCCACCCTGCAACCCGCCCTGCGCCAGGACATCCCTGTGTTTGTCGGCTCCGCCAAGGATCCGGCCGCCGGCGGCACCTGGATCCGCGCCAGCACCCGTACCAATCCACTGTTTAGGGCCGTGGCCCTGCGCCGCCAGCAGGTACTGGTGACCCTGCACAGCCTCAACATGTTCCACGCCTACGGCTTCTTGGCCGAGGTGTTCGGCATATTGGCCCGCCACCGCATCTCGGTAGATCTCATCACCACCTCTGAGGTGAGCGTGTCGCTCACCCTGGATCACACCGGCAGCCAGAGCAATGGCGAACCCATCCTAGGCGACAAGGTACTGGCGGAGCTCGGCCAGCTGTGCAAGGTGGAAGTGGAGACAGATTTTGCACTGGTGGCCCTCATCGGCAACCACATGAGTGAGGCGGTCGGGGTCGGCAGCCAGGTGTTCGATGCTATTCGCGAGCACAACATCCGCATGATCTGCTACGGTGCCAGTGCCCACAACCTCTGCTTCCTGGTGAAAGAGAGCGAGGCGGGCCACATCGTCAATCGCCTCCACCAGGAGCTGCTCGACTGAGCCGTGCTCGCCACGCAACATCGATAACCGACATGAAAAAGAGGGGCCTAGGCCCCTCTTTTTTTGATCCCAAATTTGCCTGACTAGACGGTGGCGTGACCCGCCGAGGCGACCCGGGTCGATGACGGCAACTGGTAGGCCAGGATCTGATCGCGCAGACCGGCGAGCCTTTGCAGGAGCCCCCGCTGGCCGAGCCCGGCCTCGTCGGCGCTCAGGTTGTCCGCCAGCGCCGGGAAGTGGTCGCTCACCGCCCTCTCCAGCCAGTCGAGGCGGCGCAGGGTGAGCGGGCCGCAGCTCTTGCCGCTGAGATCGTCCAATATATCGAGCCGATGGCTACGATACATGTCGCGCCACCAGTTGGCGACCAGGGCCTCCTCGCTTGCGAGCGCCGCACTCCACTCCCCCACCAGCCCCTGCAGCCGGGCCAGCACGGCGGCACTGGCCCCCTCTCGCACCAGATATTGCAGCTCTGACTTCGCCCAGGCCAGGCAGAGCTCGCGCCAGTGGCGAAACAGCGGCAGGGGATCCGCCTCATCCAGCCAGAGGCCGGAGAGGGTCCGGGTCTCCAGCCGCTCCGGCACATGGAATTCGGGGTCAGACAGGCCGTTGGAGTTGAACTCATGGCGGGGATCGAAGGGCCACATGTAACCAAAATCGAACACCGAGATCTGCTGGCCATCGTCGAGCAGATTGCCCGGGCTGGGATCCCAGTCAAACCAGCCCCAGCGGGCCAGCTCCGCCTCCACCGCCAGCATCTGCGCCAGATTGCGGGCATTGAGCTCACTGACCGGGGTACCGCGCAGCCAGGGGGAGACCAGCACGCCGGCTCGGGCCGAGCCGAAGCTGGTGCAGACCACGTGAGGCAATATGGTGGGGTGCAGCTCGCGCAGGGCTTCGATTTCACGGCGCCGCTCCAGCTCGGTGAGAAAGGCGGTTTTGCCGTCCACATTGGCTACCAGTGAATCCTGGCGGCGACGCTTCAGGCACCAGTGATGATCCTCCACCTTGAGGTGAAACACCTCGGCGGTGAGGCCATGGCTGTAAACCTTGAGCACGTCCGGGTGATCCCCGGTCAGCCTCAGCAGTTGCGCAAGCGGCAAGGGACAGTCTCGCTCGCGGCCTATCCGGATCTCCTCTTTGTTCTCCAGCGCCTGGAGCAACCTCGCCTGCCGTGCTGCAACTTTGGGATTCATACATGTACCTCCGACCGTTATTGAGAGACTAAGCAGCAAGAAAGGTGCAGGCCAGTATCAAAGTGCCATGATGCCGTTTTCATCACAGAATCAATCCGTTCACTGGATCGGGATCACAATTTGCACGTCATCGCCTTCACACAATATTCATCCGGCAGTCATTAAATTGACATCAAGGAACAAGCCCATCACCATCGGGTCAAAATAGATGCAGTCGCTCGCCGCGACCTTACCCGCTCCAAGGATGAGCCCCTATGAATGCCCCTGTTTCAGACCACAGCACCCCCAAGGCGTTCCGCCTGACCTCCCTGCTGCTGGCTCTGTTGATCGCGCTGCTGCTGCTGACCCTGGCCCTGCCCCTGCTCAACCCCGCCAGTTGGCTCGGCCGCGCCGAGCCGCTGATCCTGGGGCCCGCCGATCAGCCGCTCGCCACCCTCAACCGTCACTCCCTGCTCTACAAGAGCGATCCCCGCGGCCTCTATCTGGTGGTGCGCAGTCAATGGCAGCTGCTCAAGCCGTTGCAGGCGGGGGACAAGGTGCGGGTGGAGCTGCTCAACGACAAGGGCGAGCGCATCGATCAGTTGAGCCAGGCGGTGGAGAAGCGCCAGAAGTGCCGCAAGGAGCGCTGTACCCTGGATCTCAACAGCACACTCAGGGCGCCGGATGATGCCCTGGATAGCCGCTACCAGCTGCGCATCGGCATACTGCTCAAGGATAGACCCGAGAGCGGGGAGTACAGCCAGATCCTGCAAACCCTGCCGGAGCGCGGCTTCAATCTCGGTTATCTGATGACCAGCCTGCTGCTGGTGCTGCTGGTGAGCGCCGCCGCGCTGCGGGTGCTGATGCCGCGCCTGCGCCTGAGTTACCGCTCGCGGGTACTGGGCAGCCTGCTACTCGGCAACCTCACCTTCGTGCTGCTGCACGGCTTCGTGGTGTTCAAGCTCGGGGAGTTTCTGCTCTGGTCAGGATTTCGGCCAGAGCACTACTATCTCGCCTGGGGCAGCATGGTGCTGGGTTGGAGCCTGTGCGCCCTGGCGGGGTTCAACCTCTACATGGGGCTGGTGTTCACCGCGCTCTCCGGTATAGGGCTGCTCGCCAACTTCATGAAGATAGCCATCTATGGGGTGCCCCTTGGGGGCGACGATCTCGGCAACCTGATGGCGCTGGCGCATATCCTGCTCGATCAGCACCCGGTCTTGCCGGTGCTGGGGGGCCTGCTACTGCTGTTCCTGTGCTGGCGCTTCGCCCTGTCGCGCTGGGTACTGCGCACGGCAGCCGCCACCGCCGCCTTCTTCGCCCTGTGCGTGTTTGCCACCCAGACCGGCAACAAGCTGCTCGGCGCCAACGTGCGCTACGTGGACAGGGCGGTGAACTACCACAGAGACATCATCCGCGCCGGTCCCGGCCTCTACCTGTTCAACCTGGTGGATGAGATGCTGCAAAGCGGCAACATCTTCCGCTATCCCTTGCAGATCAACGAGCGCACCCCTGAGCTTGGCCATCGAGAGTCCCTCCCCCCTTCGGTTGCCCAATCCCCTCGTTTCGATCTGGTGATAGTGCTGCAATACGAGTCCCTCTGGCTCGACTGGCAGGGCAAGATCTGCGCCCCCGCCCCCACCCTGATCCTGCCCGCCGGGGTGCAACAGTGGCAAAAAACCATCCACTCCCCCACCACGGGGGGCATGACGGTGCTGGCGGAGTTCGAGATGAACACAGGCCTGCCGGTGGGCCTACTCAAACAGGGAGTTGTGCCCTATTACTACCTCTCGGATCAGGTGCCCGGGCTCGCCCGCACCGCCCGGCAACATGGCTACCAGACGCTGTTCGCCCATCCCTATGTGGAGAAGTTCTGGGGCCGCGCCAAGGCCATACCGGCACTCGGCTATGACGAGCGCTGGTTCGATACCCGCTTCACCAGCCTGGAGCACAAGGGGCTCTATATCTCGGACGATGCGCTGATCGATCACCTGCTCAAGCGCAGCGATCAAGACAGCCAGCCGCTCTTTGCCTACGCGGTCACCATGCAGGGCCACGGCCCCTTCGACGGGGATCGCTACCAGGCCCAGCAGCGAGACGGGGCCTGCCCGGATCAGAGCGCCGCGGACAAGCAGCTGCTCAACACCTACTACACGGGGGTGGTGGATGCCATGGCGTCCCTGGAGCGGCTGCTCAAGACCCTCGATGCGTCCGGCAAACGCTACCTGGTGGTGGCCTTTGGCGATCATCAACCGTTCTTGATGTCGGCGGGCAAGGGCATTCACGGCGCCAAGCCGGCCCGCGATGCTCCGTACCAGATCCCCATGATGGCCTTCACCCGCAGTGATGGCGGGATCGAGCTCGAGCGCCAGTTCGCAGCGGTGCGCCAGCTCTATCAGATGGGACAGGCCACCCGCCAGTTGCTGGCCGGGGATCTCGCCCCGATCCCGGAGGTGGCCCTGCTCCATCCCGTGCTGGGTGAAGAGAAGGGCTTCGATCCCTCCCCCCTGGTACCCCAGATCCGGGCGAGCTTCAGGGCCGATGCCCTGCCTTGAAGACAGTGAAACCATAACAGTGACGAGAGGCTCATCCTCTCGTCATCACCTGAAAAAGGCCGCAATTGCGGCCTCTTTTTATTCCCCCTTATCTCCTAGCCCCGGCTAACGCAGCCAGGACTCCAGCAGGGTCAGGTGCTGGCCATCGAGATCCAGCTCGGCCTGGATGCCGAGTGGCAGGGTCAGCATGGGGTGAGTGTGGGCGCAGTCGTATTCCGCCAGGATAGGGAAGCCGGGTTCCCCCACCACCTCCAGCAGGATATCCAGTGGCCGCTTGCCGCTGCCCTGGGCATTGAACAGCTCGTGCTTACCGAGGATGAGACCACCGATGCGCTCGAACACACCGCACAGCTTGAGGTGGGCAAAGGATCGCTCAAGGGTTTCGGCGGACAGCAGGCTGTCTTCCAGCAGCAGAATGTCCCCTGCCTCGATGGGCGGCATATAGGGGGAGCCCCAGATCCCATACAGGGTGTTGAGGTTGCCGCCGATAAGCCGCCCCCGTACCTTGCCCGATCCCACCGAGATCAACCGGTTGGGCTGGCACTGCTTGGCCCGGGTTTGGTGTTCCCAATCGAGGCGCTCCTCACTCCAGTGGGTTGGCGTTGGCAAGACATGAGGTGCCTTGGCCCCGGCCAGACAAATCTGCTTAAAACTCGCCAGCGTCTCGTCCACCAGGGGCGGCAACTCGCCAAACGAGGCCACCAGCGCCGGGCCATAGAAGGTGACCAGGCCCGTCTTGGCATGGATGCCGAGCAGCAGGGCCGTCACGTCCGAATAGCCGATGAGGATCTTGGGATCCCGTTGCAGCGCCTCGTAATCGAGATAGGGCAGCAGGGAGTTGGAATTGTTGCCGCCGATCACCGACATGATGGCGCGCACTTGCGGATCGCGAATGAGGGCATTGAGCTCCTCGGCCCGCGCGGCGATGGAGCCGGATCGCCAGTGATCCTGGGCGCCGGTCAGGCTGCCGGCCTTGAGTTTGAAACCGCGGTCCTCCAGATACGCCTTGGCGCGCTCGAACCGGTTTGGCGCCCAGGCGGTAGCCGCGCTGGAGGGGGAGAAAAAACCTATGGTGTCACCGGGTTTCAACCCGGCGGGCTTGAGCAATGCCATGAGATACCTGCTTTAGGATAAGGGAGCGCGGCGGCGCGGCGACATCAGGGCCCGGTGACGGATAGACCCATTAGGTTCCATTCTAAGCCATGGCAGACTCGCCTCACAAGCCGTTTCAGGCCCGATTTTTGTTTAAAAAAACCAAACAACTGATTTGATATTGTCAGATATTCTAAACAAAAAACGCGACCTAGAATGGCGCCACATCGTCGGTCAGCCCCGCTGGCGACCGGTTTCCCGGCACCGCCATTGCCGCCCCCCTGATGAGGCCAACCTCATGATCAAGAATCCCTCTCCCAACGCACTGGTCGTCGAAGGCGGCGCCATGCGCGGCATATTTGCCAGCGGTGTGCTGGATGCCTTCATCGAGCATGACTATCGTCCCTTCGACTTTGCCATCGGCGTGTCGGCCGGTGCCACCAACTTGCTGGCCTATCTCGCCAGCCAGCACGGGCGCAGCCACGACATCATGACCAAGCTGGCCCGCTCGCCGCGCTTCATGGATCCGCTGCGCTTCGCCAAGGGAGGCAATCTGGTGGATATTCACTGGCTCTGGCGCACCAGCTGTCGCCAGTATCCCCTCGATCTTCACACCCTCAGGGCCAGCGCCATTCCCTTCTATGCGGTGGTCACCAATACCCTGACCGGCGGGGCACAGTACATCAGGGTCAAGCCGGAGAACATGCACGAGGTGCTGCCCGCCAGCTGTGCCATTCCCCTCGTCTCGCGCGATTACCCCCAGGTGGCCGGCATCCCGATGACGGATGGCGGGGTGGCCGATTCCATCCCGGTGATCGAGGCCTACCGACGCGGGGCTCGCCAGATCACTGTGATCCTCTCCGAGCCACTGGGTTATCGGCTCAAACCCATGCCCTTCCCCTGGATGATCCGCACCCTGCTCAAGGCCCGCCCCGCCCTGGCCAAGGCACTGGCCCGGCGGGATCGCCGCTACAACGAGGCCCTCGATTTCATCGCCAATCCGCCGGATGACTGCCAGATAGCGGTGATCGCCCCGGCGGACTATTTCCCGGTCTCCCGCTTCACCCGCAACCTCAGCAAGCTGGAGGTGGGCTATCTGATGGGCAAGTGCGCGGGTTATCAGGTGGTCAGGCTCAATTGATCCGGCCGATGACAAGGCGCGCGAGTTTTCAGGCAATGAGATGGCCTCGATAAAGTCCTGTTACATCACGGCTGCGCGTGTTTGACGAGCAGGCTCCGCTGGCAGCCGACGGGTTGGATCCTGCCCGTCTTCACCAATCCGTGACCGCATGGACAAGCTGCATAACCAGTCCCCCTTACTAGCCGATCGGCCTCAAACATCAAGTGACAAAGTTGTCAGTTGCAACCTGTTTTGCCTTTCCCTAGGGTGAGTCTGTCTCGGCACAAGGCCGGAGACAAACCCACTTAGTCACGAGGAGAGCAGCATGATGCAGCAGGACACCCGACTACCTCACCCCGCCCTCTCAATGCAGGGACCTTCCCCCGCAAGCCAGCTCACCTACATCATGATGGAGGCCATATCATGACCACGATCGCCACACTGGATCTTGGGGATCAAGGGCTGCTGGCAGCCTATCTGTCGACGACCTCACCCGCCCTGCTCAACCAGACCTATGCGAACCTGTTGCTCATACAGCAGTCATTGGCCAACAGCGAGATCGATTCCACCCTCGCGGTAAAAATCGAAGCCTACCAAGCCCAGATGATGAACCAGGCGCGTTATTACCAGAGAACAAACCTGTCCGGTCTTATCCATCTGCTGAGCAATGGCTCCAACTTCTACGCCCTGATCGCCGCCTTCAACCGCCTGCTTGGCCAGGATGACGACGCCGCCGTGCTCGCGGGCCGAGCCCGGCTGGCCGAGCAGCTGGCATCGCTGTGCGATCAGGCCCAGAGCTACCAGCTCAATGCCCAGGCACTCAATACGCGAGTACAGGTGGCCTGGAGCTCCCTGCGCCCCTTGATGGCGCAGTTCAACGGTGTGATCACCCAGCTCGAGCAGGATCTGATGGCCGACGCCAAGCGCCAGGCCCAGACCATTGACGATCTCAACCAGGCCATCGCCGCCAATATCCAGGCGATCGTTGATGAGGGGGGCAAGGCCGGTGAAGGGGTCAACCAACTGGGGCGGGCCGTCGTCACCTCCCTGACGCTGGGAGAGAAGCCCGCTGACAAGGAGGCTAAACCGGCCAGTCAGCAGGCGATCGCCAAAGAGACCGATCAGCAGACCCAGTACATGATCTCGGGCCTCAAGGCGATCTCATCAGGCATCGCAGGCTCAAGCCTCGCGGCCCGGGAACTCAAGACCAACACCGACAAGCTGGCCCAGGCCTACCAGGCATTGGCGGCCACCAATAGCATGCTGACAGTGGCCAAGTCGGTACAGGCGCAAAACCAGCTGTTTGTCGACACCTACAGCCGCATTGCCGACACCATCACCCAGTTGCCCGTCGGCTGGCAGAAGGTGGCCGATGCCTATCAAAAGGCCGCTCCCGTAGTCGCCGATCTCAACAGTCCCGACGACGTGCGGCAGCTGCGGCGCACCGTCATGTTCAACACCCAGTCCTGGCAGCTGCTCTCGGGCCAGGTTGACGACATCAAGGCAGCCTACGCCGGCAACGGCACCCTGCCAGACGCTTAAACCCACCACGCAAGGACACGCGCAATGACTAACGCAACAACCATCACCATGGATCAGGGCATGGCCAACCAGGCTTCCCAGGCCATGCAGATTCAGACCTACTGCAACAGCGTCAAGCAGCAGGTACCGGTGGACTTCAGCCAGTTCCCGAACCTCAAGGACAACCAGACCCAGATCAACCAGGGGCTCGATCTCGCGAAGGGGCACGCGGACCTCTATCTCAATACCGTCCAGCCGCAGATCATCACCAACATCAGCAACATCTCGAACTACTTTGCCCTGCAAAACGCCATTCCCGCCGTGCTGCCGCCCGGCTCAACCAAGGCGCAGTGGCTCAGGCAACTGAGCGTCATCAAGGAGCAGGCCGTCGAATATCAACATCTCTCCTCCGACACCCGATTGGTGATCGTCAATCTCAACAACAACCTCATCACAGACTCCAGCAACTTCCAGGGGATAGTGGTGAACCTCAACAGCAAGGTGCAGGGGGATAACGGGGTGCTCGCCCAGCTCAACGGCGACATCGACAAGGTGAACGCGGCCATCGACGGCGCCATCGCCGGTATCGTCGCCGGGGGATTGCTGGTGATTGGCGGCGCCTTCGTCACCGCCATCGGCGCCGTGGCCGACTTCGTGACCGCCGGTACCTCGACCCCGGTCGTCATCGGCGGAGTCGCCATGATGGTCGCCGGCGCTGGCGGCATCACGGCCGGGGCCATAGTGCTGCACAACTCCCTCGGTGCTCGCCAGGATCTGTACCAAAAACGCAGTAACCTCAACAGCGAAGTGCTGCTCGCCACTCAGATAGGCAACGGTTACAAGGGGTTGCAAGTACAGGCGCAAAACGCCGTCACCGCGGCCACCCAGATGAGCAATGCCTGGGATTCCCTCACCTCCGATCTGGGCAGCCTGATCACCGATCTGGACAAGGGGATCACCAGTGGCGACGACATCCGCCAACTCTGGCTGACCGCCGCCGACACCACGGTCAAGACGGTGCTCACCGACGTGACCACCATCAAGGCCCAGATGGCCGGCGTGAGCCCGCTGCAAGTGCCGCAGACCGACACCATCGCCAACTTCGTTGCGCGCCTGGCCGCCTAAACCACGGGAGGGCGGCCAGGCCGCCCTCTGCCATGAGGAGACCCTATGAGCAACGGTATTCTTTCCCAATCCATCGCCAACATGTTGCAGGCCGAAGCGACCATTCAGTCCTTCACCGGCCTGCCGCAAAACGCCGTCAACATCCAACAAAATGTCGGTGAGGTCGTCGCGGCGCTGTTGCCGCAAGTGCAGACCATGCAGCAACAGGTGCTCGCGTTTGCTGTGCGCCTAGAGGCGCAACTGGTGCAGCAGCTGGCCAATACCGGTCCCTTCAACCCGCAAGCGCTTAAGGCGTTTGTCGATCTGGTCCAGCAGGAGATCACCCCCATCCAGGCGCTGACCGCCCAGACCCTGACCGCCAGCCAGACCGCCAACGATCGCATAGTGCAAGACAACATAGCGTTGCAGCGGATCGGCGTGGAGCTGCAAGCCACCATCGCCGGGCTGCAATCCAACCTGGCCGGGGCCCGTCAGGAGCTGGACTCCCTCAACAAGAGAAAACTCTACCTGTTGGGACTGGGATTGCTGGGGCTGCCGGGCCTGATCGCGCTCGCCGTCACCCTGACGCAAACCCAGAACAAGGTGAGCAGTCTGGAGGGACAGGTGAACCAGATCGAGGGCCAGATCCAGCGTCAGCAAGGCTTCCTCGGCCAAACGACGGCATTTTCCCAGCAATTTGGCTCCCTCATCGATCGGGTGAGCAAGGTCGGCAATACCATCACCCTGCTCGGCGGCGACATTGCCAACGTCGCGCGCGATGCCGGGCAAGGGGATCCGGAGCTGGCGCGGCTCTTCTTCACCGCGGCCCTCACCGAGGTCCGTACCCTGCTGGTTGATGCCTCCTGACAGGCGGAAGACAAAAAAGGAGAGGCCATGGCCTCTCCTTTTTCATTGTGCTGTCGCGGGCGCTCGCTCCCGTCGCCGCCGAGCCTGGAAGCCCGTAGCCGAGTCTAATCTCAAGCCATCCCTTGGCGCCCCGACAAGGGGCTGGGTAGTCATGACAGGGCCCATTATTGTTTAGAAAAATCAAACAACAGTCATATTTCAATCAATATAAATGAACAGAAAACCGGCCCAAGGGCGGTGGAAAAGGGCCTCTCAATGCAGTGGTAAGGCTCCGGAGCCCGGTTTTGGCGACTCTGCTGAGGATGTCGGCGCCCTTGCCAGCCTTCTCCTGAACCACGGCCAATAAGAAAGCCGATCCCGGGATCGGCTCTTTGGACTGGCATGCCGCCCGCTGGCGGCAAGGGGATTCAGATCACCACGGCGGTGCCGCTGATGCTGACCATCAGCATGCTGCCGTTCTGGCCCACGACTTCGTAGTCCATGTCGATGCCGACCACGGCGTTGGCACCGAGGGCCTGGGCCCGCTCCTTGAGCTCCTCGAAGGCAATCTCCCGGGCGCGGGCCAGTTCCTTCTCATAGGCGCCGGAGCGGCCGCCGATGATGTCGCGAATGCCGGCAAACAGGTCCTTGAACACGTTGGCGCCGAGGATGGCCTCGCCCACGACGATGCCGCGGTATTCACGAATGGTCTTGCCTTCCAGGGTGGGGGTGGTTGAGAGGATCATAGGGGCTCCTGTGGGGTTGTGAGTCTGGCGCCGGGGGTGCTTTGGCCGGCATGGTAACAAGGGAATGTGGAAAGCATAAGCCCATCCCCCCGTATAGGTGGAATGGTGAGTCTGGCACCGGGCAGTAGATGGGAGCAAACCTGTCTCTTCGGCGCTATCTATACTCCCCCTGTCATGGATGCTTATCCAGAGCATCGGGCCAGGTTCTACGCAGGAGCACGACAGGGATGAGAAGGATAAATACAAGCAAGAAGGTCATGAGCCTATGGCTGTTGCCATTGGGAATGCTGTTGACGAGTCAGGGCCAGACCGCCGGTCTGTATCTCTATGAGACGGGCACCAATGATCTCGGCCTCGCCACCGCCGGCATGGCGGCCAGGGCCCAGGATGCGACCGTGCAGTTCATGAACCCGGCGGGCTTGAGCCACCTTGAGGGCAGCAACCTGACCGTGGCCGGCCAGATGCTGTACGGGGATGCGCCCTACGATCTCACCGATCCGGCGCAGGAAGACATAGACACCGTCATCGGCTGGTTCCCCGCCGCCTCCCTCTACTACAGCCAGCAGATTGATGAACACTGGTCAGCGGGCATTGCGAGCTATGGCAACTTCGGTCTGGGGCTGGATTACGGCGACTGGGCGGGCAAGCAGCTGGTGAAAGAGGCGACCCTGATAGGCCTGACCCTGCAACCGTCCCTGGCCTACCGCATCGATAAGCACTGGTCACTCGGCGCCGGCCTTGGCATCAACTACGGCCTGTTTTCCCTCACCCGTGAACCCGATCAGGGAGTGCAGAAGCAAGATGACACCGACTGGGCCTTCAACGCCAAGCTGGGGATCCTCTATGAACTCAACGCGGGTACCCGCTTCGGGTTGGGCTACAGCAGCGAGATGCAGTATCACTTCGACATCGATCGCGAGGTAAGCTTCCAGCGGCCCAACATGCCCGCCATCAAGGCCACCATCCCGGTCGCGACCCTGGTCAACAGCCCGCAGCAGCTGATGCTGAGTGGCTATCACGAATTCGCCACCGACTGGGCTGTCATGGGCAACCTCGGCTGGCAGGACTGGAGCCACTACAACGACAACCAGGTCACCGTTTTTGAGCGATCCCTGGCGGAGACGATCCTCTATCAGGACACCTATCACCTGGCCGCCGGGCTGCAGCATAAGCTGACCCCCCGCTGGACCCTGAACGGCGGCCTGGCTTACGACAGCAGCGCCTATCGGGATCAGAACAACACGGCCCTGACGGTGCCAAGCGGCGCGGCCCTGCGCCTGGGTACGGGTGCCACCTACGCCTTCACTGCCCAGGACACCCTGGGGGCCGGGTTCGAGTACGTCCATGTGGAGAGTGCCAGCGTCAATGAGGGGGCGCTCTCCGGCCACTACCCCACCCCGGCACTCTACTTCTTCGCCGTCAACTACAACACCCGCTTCTAGACGCCCCATATCCCATCCCAAAAAGCCCATCAAAAAAGCCGCTCAGGGAGCGGCTTTTTCATGAAGACAACAGGGGTGCCTAACGCAGGTAGCCGCCGTGGGTCAATATGCCGTAGGCGACATAGGAGTAGCCCAGCAGCTCTATCCCCTCCTGCAGGGCGGTCTTGAACTCGAAGGCATTGCTCACCCCCAGGATCTCGTTCCACAGCAGGGAGCCGCTGCCAAACACCCGGCTGAACACGGCCACCAGCAGCAGGCCGAATAGGGTGAACAGGGCGCTGCGGTGCTGCGCGAAGCGGGCGGCGCCGCTGAGCAGGGTGGCGCGGCCGTGACGCCAGGTGTGCACCAGGGTCGCCGTGGCCAGCAACAGGGCCGGATAGACCCAGAAGCCGTGCCAGATCATGTCGAAGAACACGTCCAGCTCGCGGATCAGCAGGCAGCCAAAGAAGCCGGCGATGAGCCACAGGAAGGCGCGCACCTCGGGCAGAACCCGGCCCTTCCAGTACAGGCCGATGACGATGGCGAGCAATATCCCTTCCTGCAGCAGCTCTGTGATGGAGGCCTCTCCCACGGCGTTATGGAGCCAGCGCAGATCGAGGGCGACGGTCAGGGTCGGGATCAGGGTGAGCAGCAGCAGGAACAGGATGTCGCATGCCGCCAGCAGGAGCGTGGTCAGGGGGCTGTGCGGCCCCTGGAAGCCAACCTCCTCGCAAGAAGTGGTAGTCACAAGCGGGCCTCATGTTGGTGAGATGCAAAAAGGCCCGGGGTGAGCCGGGCCATTATGGGTATCAGTGCAGCTTCATGCTCGGGCGCAGCACCCGGTTGATGCGGCCCACCAGCATGATGAGGCCGGTCTTGATGTAGCCGTGCAGGGCCACCTGGTGCATGCGATACAGGCTGATGTAGACCATGCGCGCCAGGTAACCTTCCACCATCATGGAGCCACGCATCAGGTTGCCCATCAGGCTGCCCACGGTGGAGAAGCGACTCAAAGAGACGAGGGAGCCGTGATCGTGGTAGAGGTAGGGCTTCATCTCGCCGCCGTTCATCTTGGCCAAGATGTTCTTGAACGCCTGGCTCGCCATCTGGTGAGCAGACTGGGCGCGCGGCGGCACGAACTTGCCATCCGGCTGCGGGCAGGCGGCGCAGTCGCCGATGACGAATATGTTCTCGTCACGGGTGGTCTGCAGGGTCTCTTTCACCACCAGCTGGTTGATGCGGTTGGTCTCCAGACCCGCGATGTCCTTCATGAAGTCAGGCGCCTTGATACCTGCGGCCCACACCATGAGGTCAGCTTCAATCAGCTCGCCATCCTTGGTATGCAGCCCCTCAGCAGTAGCTTCGGTGATCATGGTGGCGGTGCGCACGTCCACCCCGAGCTTCACCAGCTCCTGGTGAGCGGCGCCGCTGATGCGCTCCGGCAGGGCCGGCAGGATGCGGGGGCCCGCTTCGACCAGGGTCACCTTCAAGCTGTCGGTGGTGAGGTTCTTGAAGCCGTAGGCGTAGAGCTGCTCCACCGCGTTGTAGAGCTCGGCGGAGAGCTCTACCCCGGTGGCGCCGCCGCCGACGATGGCGATCTTCACCTTGTCGCCCGGCTGGTATTCGGTGGCGAACTGCAGGAAGCGGTTCATCATGCTGTTGTAGAAGCGATGAGCCTGGGAGGGGCTGTCCAGGAAGATGCAGTGATCCTTGATGCCCTTGGTGTTGAAGTCGTTGGACACGGAACCAATCGCCATCACCAGCACGTCGTAAGGCACTTCCCGCTCATGCACCACCAGATCGCCGTTCTCGTCGTGAATCGGCGCCAGCACGATGCGTTTCTCGTCGCGCTTGATGTCGGTCAGGCTGCCGAGCTGGAAGTCAAAACCGTGGTTTTTGGCATGGGACTGGTAGCTCAGGGCATCGATGCCCGCGTCCATGGAGCCGGTGGCCACTTCGTGCAGCAGGGGTTTCCACAGGTGGGTGCGGTTGCGATCCACCAGGGTGACCTTGGCCTTGTTCTTCTTGCCCAGCTTGCGACCCAGGCTGGTCGCGAGTTCGAGACCGCCGGCGCCGCCGCCCACAACGACAATATTCATCATGATGATTTTCCTTAGTTCCTCAAAACGAAAGGGAGCCATTGGCTCCCTAAAACGAAATCGGTTGACGTGATGGCTCAGGCTTCCTTGAAGGCCTTCATCCGTTGCAGATGGTGCGAGATGTTCTTGAATTTATGGGTCTCGCGCTCATCCCATACGATGTCGTAATAGTTCTTCAAATCACGTTCAGTGTCCCGATTATCGCGGATTTCATCCTGAACGGAAAGGATGCACAGGCAGTTTCCTGAATTTTTATTACGAAATTCGGTTACACACTTGGTGCCAATGTCGTCGTACTCTTCCGGCCGGTCGATCTTGCCCTGCATGTTTTGCGCCGGGTTGAGATTGGGGTTGAAAATCACCTGCTTGATGCCGCACAGAAAACCGATCCGCTCGCTCCAGTAGCCACCGAGACCGACCCCGCAGATGAGGGGTTTGGGGTCAGTGCTCATGTCGAGCTGCTTCTTCACTTCCTTGAGCAGGTGACTCATGTCATGGCGGGGGTGAACCGTGCTGTAGTGCACGAAACGCACATCATCATCGATAAACTGCAACTGCAGCACTTTCTCATGATTGCCGGGGCTGGTGGCATCAAAGCCATGCAGATAGATGATCATGGATAAGACCTCGGAAACTGTGTCGGTTCTATCGAAACTACTCCAGCGGCGGGCCCATGCGCCACCAAAACATCCAACTTTCTTGCTTTGGATCACGCCCCCGGCCGCCATAAAACGCATTTCATCCGGTGTTTATGACGCTTCGCGGACAAATCGGCCCTGCCTGGCCGCCGCCGGCATCGCCCGATAAGAGAAATCCCGCCATCTCGGCGGGACCTCGTTCTGTGCTGCAGAGCGCCGGGCCTCAGCCCTGCGTCTGCTCGAAGCGCGTCACCGCATCCGCCACCAGCGCCAGGCTCCCCTGCCAGAACGTCGCCTCGCGGATGTCCTGCCCCAGGTGTTTTTCCACCAGTTCCTCGGCACTCATGCGGCCCGTGTCTCGCAGCAGGGCACGATAAGCCTGAGCGACATTCGTTTCCCCTGCGGCCTTGCGGCTCATCAGCTGGTGATAGACCCCGAGACTGAACAGGTAACCGAACAGATAGGGATAGTTGTAGAAACCAAAGCCTGCGATGGAAAAATGCGCCTTGGCGGCCCAGAACAGGGGGTGATAGCGCACGAGGCTCCCCTCATACCAGGTGCCCCAGGCCTCGTCGGTCAGGGCGCAGAGTCTCGTGGCCGACACATAGCCCTTCTGACGCTCGGCCACCAGGGCCTGTTCGAACGCGAAGCGAGCCGGAATGTTGACCAGGAAGGTGGCGGCGCCGTCCGCCTCGGCCCAGGCGATGGCCTGGCGTTGCTCTTGGGTCTGCGCCTGTTCGAATAAAGCGCTGCGCACCAGGGTTTCGGCGAAGATGGAGGCGGTCTCCGCCAGCGTCATGGGGTAGCTGCGCTGACTCATGGGCAGATCGCGAATGAGCCAGTTGTGCCAGGCGTGACCGAGCTCGTGGGCGAGCGTGATGACGTTGTCCATGGTGCCCGCATAGGTGATAAAGACCCGCGGCTCCACCGGATCGGCAAACTTGGTGCAATAGGCACCGGTGCGCCGGTTCGGGGTGGGCGCCGCGTCTATCCAGCCACGCTCGGCCATCATGCGGGCGAACGCCCCCATCTCGGAGTCGAAGGCGGCGAACGCCTGGGCAATGATCTCGATCGCCTCCTCGAAGGGGATGGTCCGACTGGTCGCGGCCGGGGGCGGCGCGAACAAGTCCTCCGGCCCAAGGTCCGAAATGCCAAGCTTGCCTGCCATCAGCGCCAGCGCCCGCTGGCCCAGACCACGGGCCTTATGGGTCTCGGCCATCAGGGTATCCAGGGTGGCGCGATCGATGTGGCTCTGGTGGCAGGAAACATCCAGCGCATCGAGCAAGCGCGTCTTGCCGCGCTGGCGGGCCAGCTCCAGGCGCCAGCCATTGAGGGCGTTGAGGATGGCGGCCACCGTCTCCTGCTCGCCGGCCCAGCCGGCACTGATGGCATCGAACGCTTCCCGACGAAGTGCCCTGTCCGGGCTCGACAACAGGTTGCTCGCCTGTGCCAACCCCATCTCCTGCCCGGCTATGGTCAGGCGGATCTTGCCCACCAGATCGTTATAGAGGTTGCCCCAACCGTGCAGACCGTCGGTACCAAGCCCTATCACCAGCTGCTCCGCCTCCACCGGCAGGCGCTGATCCTGCAGGCGCCGCTCGTGGCGCAGGCGATAATCCTCCTCCCCGAGCAAGGGATCTTGTATCAGGTGTTCAAACTCGGCCGCAGGCAAGCCCAGCATCAGATCTTCCACCGGCGCCAGTGCCTTGAAGAGATCAGCGTTGAGGGCCCGGGCGCGGGAGGCCAACTGCTTGGCCAGAGGATCCAGGGCATCCTGGCTGCCCTTGGAGGCCGCCAGCACCGCCACGTTCCAGCCGATGTTGCGGATGCGCTGGGCACGCAGGCGCACCTCTCGCAGGAAATCCTGCAGGGCATCGGCCTGATCGCGCACCAGGCCCAAGGTGCCAATGAAGTCACTCAACTCGTCCAGGCTCGCGCGGGCCAGACTCATGTCTGCCTCCAGCACGCTGCTGTCGAGGGAGGGATAGATATGCTGGTTCTGCCACTGCTGCGGGTATTGGGTGGGTTGCATCGTCGACTCGTGTTGATTCGTTATCAAAAACAGCGTGGCCCGGCGCAGCGGACCACGGATAAAGGGTGCCTGTCTCGCGACTGGCAGCGCACTACACCAGCCGCTCGAGACGCGCGACCGCCTCTTCTACCTGACGCAGGCTCTCCTGCCAGAAGGCGGGCTCGCGAATATCGATGCCGAGGTGCTTCTCCACCAGATCTTCGGCGCTCATGCGCCCTGTGTCGGTGAGCAACGCCCGGTAGGCCTCGACGAAGTCATCCCCCACCCGCTCCTTCTGGGCATAGAGCCCCAGGCTGAACAGGTAGCCAAACAGATACGGGTAGTTGTAAAACCCGAGATCGGCGATGGAGAAGTGCCCCTTGCTGGCCCAGAACAGCTCGTCGTACTGGCAAAGGCTGTCACCATACCACTGCTCCTTGGCAGATTTCATCATGGCCCTGAGCTGGCTCGCCCCCACATACCCCTGCTCCCGCGCCGCCACCAGAGCCCGCTCGAACGCAAAACGGGACGGAACGTCCAGCAGCATGCTGGCGGCCCGCTCCCCGTCCATCCAGGCGATGTCCCGCCGCTGCTCCCGGGTCTCCATGCGCCCATACAGCGCCTCCCGCACTAGCGTCTCGGCAAACAGGGAGGCCGTCTCGGCGAGCGTCTTGGGATAGTCCCGCTGCTCCAGCGGCAGCTCCCGCAGCACCCAGCTGTGCCAGGCGTGGCCGAGCTCGTGAGCCAGGGTGATGACGTTGTCCAGGGTGCCCTCGAAGGTCATGAACACCCTGGGCTCGGCGGGATGGGCATACTCGGTGCTGTAGGCGCCGCTGCGCCTGTGTTCGCTCGGGTTGGCATCAATCCAGCCACGCTCGGCCATCTGGTGCACGAAGGCCCCCATCTCGGGGTCGAAACTCCCGAACGCATCCGCCACCAGGGTGAGGGCCTGCGCCAGATTGATGGCGACCGAACTCGTCGCGGGGGGCGGCGCATAGAGATCCCAGGGGGCGAAATCGTTGATTCCCTGGGCGCTTGCCATGGCCCGCAGGGCCCGCCTGCCGAGCTCCTTGTGAGCATCCGCCTCCCCCATCAGGGTCTCTAGCGTGCGGCGCTCGAGATGACCCTGATGGCAGGAGACGTCCAGGGCATCGAGCCGACGCTCCTTGCCACGCTGGGTGGCGAGCTCGTTGCGCCAGCCATTGATGGCATTGAGGATGGCCGCCACCGTCTCCTGCTCGCCAGCCCAGGCGGCCTGAATAGCGTGCCAGGCGTGGGTGCGCCGCGCCCTGTCCGGGTGTGAGAGCAGGTTGTCCGCCTGCGCCAGCCCCATGGGCTCGCCCTCAACCCGAGGGCTGAGCCTGCCCACCAGGCCGTCGTAGAGATCTCCCCAGGCCTGCAGGCCGTCCACCGCCAGCCCCTCGATCAGCTGCTCTGACTCAAGCGACAGCCGCTGATCCTGCAGCCGACGGGCGTGGCGAATGTCATAGGCCAGCTCGAACAGCTCGGGATCCTGCAGCAGCAGTCGCACCTGCTCCTTGGGGGCATTCAGCCAGAACAGGGCCACGGGTTTGATGAGCTGGGCCAGGCTTGCCTGCAACTGCTGGCCACGGGAGAGCAGCACCTTGGCGGGCTCATCGCGACCATTGCGGCTCAAGCGGTTGTAACCATAGGTCTGGGCATTCCAGGCCAGCCGCGTCACCTCCTCGGCCTGCCGCCGTATGGTGCGAAGCAGGTGCCTAAGCGCATTGGTGTCCCGGGTGGCGGGCAGCTCGTCCAGCAGCGGCCTCAGGCTGGTCAGCAACTGCTGTGCATGGTGGAAAGCGGCGTCGACGGCCGGGCAGTCGGGGGCGGCGAAGATGTGATCATCCTGCCAGAGGAGTGGCATCATAACTGTCCTTGTTTGTTTGCGTCCAAATCGGGTGGCGCCGCCTCTGCTGGGCAGTCGCAGCCAGATAGTACGAAGGGGGCAGGCGATTGCCTAGCCCCCATTCTGGTCAACAAACAGGATGTTCGGGATGTCTGGAATAGGGGCTAGGCCCCGGTCGCAGGTCCCTTACTTGGCGGGTTTGAGTCGGCTCACCAGCGTCATGGCCAGCACCAGTACCAGGCCCGCCAGCACGCCCACCAGGGCGTTGAGCAGGGTCGGCGTCACGGCGGCCAGCACGGCGCCCACCCCTGCCAAGGGAGCTAGACTCGCGGCCACCCCTTCGATGAGGTGATGCACGAAGGGCCAACCGTGGACCAGGATGCCGCCACCGACCATGAACATGGCGATGGTACCGACCAGTGCCAGCAGGTGCATCAGCTTGGGGGCCGTCACCAGCAGACCTCGCCCGAACGCGCGGCGCAGGGCGCTGGCATCCGTTTTTTGCAACAGGTGCAGGCCTATGTCGTCGAGCTTGACGATGAGCCCCACCAGACCGTAGACCCCCACTGTCATCAACAGGGCTATGCCCGCCACCACCGAGATCTGCAGACCCAGGCTGGTGCCCTGCACTGTGCCGAGGGCTATCACTATGATCTCGGCGGAGAGGATGAAATCGGTGCGAATGGCCCCCTTGATCTTCTGCTGCTCGAAAGCCACCAGATCGTCAGGAATGGGGCCTGCATGCGCATCCCCCGCGGCCTCGTGGGGCAGGAACTTGTGGGCCAGCTTCTCCGCGCCCTCGAAGCAGAGGTAGGCGCCCCCCAACATCAGCAAGGGGGTGATGAGCCAGGGCACCAGGACGCTGATGGCAATGGCGGCAGGCACCAGGATGAGCTTGTTGCGAAACGACCCCTTGGCCACCGCCCACACCACCGGCAGCTCCCGCTCCGCCCGCACCCCGGACACCTGCTCGGCGTTGAGGGCGAGATCGTCCCCGAGCACGCCGGCGGTCTTCTTGGCCGCCATCTTGGTCATCAGGGCCACGTCATCGAGCACGCTGGCAATATCGTCGAGCAGGGCCAACAAACTGGTTCCGGCCATATCAAGCATTCCTCATATCGGTCGCGAGGCCGCCACCCCTGCCCGCGCCATTGGCCTCACGGACAAGGGCTCGCGGACAAGGCCACCCGGTCGGCCAAGCATGGGCCTGTGACCAGGGGGCTTCCTCATTTCGGGCAAAAGATGGCACAGTGTAGCGAGAAGCCGCCGTTTCGGCAGCCCCCATGACAGGGCCAATTGGCCTTGTTTCACCCATGAGCCTCTCGGCCCAAGGAGTTTCCATGCAGCCCTGGCAACCTTTGCTCGATTTCTGGTTTGGCGATGACGCCGACGACACCACCCGCGCCAAGCGCCAATCCCCGCTCTGGTGGGGCAAAAGCGACGAGACAGATGCCCTGCTCGAGAGCCGCTTCGGTGAGCTGGCCGAGGCTGCCGCCAGCGGCGCCCTGGATGCTTGGGCCGAGGTGCCCGTCGGGCGTCTCGCGCTGATCCTGCTGCTGGATCAGCTGCCGCGCAACATCCATAGAGGCACCCCGGGCGCCTTCGCCCAGGATGCCAAGGCGCGAGAACTCTGCCTGAAGGGACTGATGCTGGGGGCGGACAAGGCGCTCTCGCCCCTTGGCCGGGTCTTCTTCTACCTGCCGCTGGAGCATGCTGAGTCCAGCGAGCAGCAGGCCAGGAGCGTGGCCCTGTTCGAGGCGCTGGCGGCCGAGCAGGTCGGCACCCCGGCCCAGGCCACCTTCGAGGGCTTCGCGGATTTCGCCCGCCGCCACCAGGTGATCGTCGATCGCTTCGGCCGCTTCCCCCATCGCAACGCCATCCTGGGCCGTGCAGATCAGGGAGAAGAGACCGCCTTCTTGCAGCAGCCAGGTTCCGGATTCTAGGACAGCGACAGCGCGCAGAGAGATAAAAAAACGGGCCAGCTGGCCCGTTTTTCGTGGTGACTCAAGGACGCGTCAGGCCGCTTCGGCCAGGCTCTCTTCCTCTTTCTTCTGATAGGCCTGGGGTGAGAGGCCCAGCAGCTCCTGCACGGTGGACGCCACCGTGATGGAAGAGAGGGTCCCCACCAGGATGCCGGCGAACAGGGTGAAGGAGAAGCCGTAGAGTGCATCGCCCCCGAACAGCAGCAGGGCCCCGACGGTGAAGAGCGTCGTGCCCGAGGTGATCATGGTGCGGCTGAAGGTGGCCTTGATGGCCACGTCCGAGCACTCGTGGATCCCCATCTGGGTGCGTGAACCCAGCAGATCCCGCAACCGGTCCGAGATGACGATACTGTCGTTCAAGGAATAGCCAATCACCGCCATCAGGCCCGCAATCACGTTGAGATCGAACTCGATGTTGAAGAGCGCCAAGAGCCCCATGGCCACCAGGCCGTCATGCAGCACCGACACCAGGATGCCGATGGCCTGGCGCCACTCGAAGCGCACCGCGAGATAACCCGAGATGGCCAAAGACGCCACCAGCACCGCCAGCATCCCCTGCTGGAACAGCTCGGCGCCCACCTGAGGCCCAACTATGGTGGTGCGCAGCAGCTCCACCGGCAGATTCAGCTGCTGGCCCAGCATGCTTGCCAACTCCTCCGCCGGCCAGGGCAGCTCGTGGGGGGGCAGCTTGATGAGCCACTCGCCGGGGACGCCGGCGCCGCTCAGCTCCACCGCCCCCGCCAGGGGGGCGCTCAGCAGGGCATTGAGCTCATGGGCCTCCTTCAGGGTCTGGATCCGAAACTCCAGCAAGATACCGCCGGTGAAATCGAGCCCGAGAGAGAGGCCATTGATGGCCAGCACGGCGATGCTGGCGACGGTCAGCAGCACGGACATCCACAAACCAATGTAACGCCAGCGGGTCAGGCCCATGGCAACGATCATTCTCAGCATTGTTCTACCCTCGGCAACGGATGATGCAGGATCTCCTGCGGGAGGCAATCGGTGCGGCGCGCGGCGCCATGACTCAAGCGTGTCGTTCTGCTCATGGTCATACCCTCAGCAGCTTGGCGCTGCTCTTGCCCCACAAGGGGTTGATGATGGCGCGGGTGCCCCAGATGCCGGTCACCATGCTGGAGATAAGCCCCAGGATCAGGGTGATGGAGAAGCCCTGCAGCGGGCCCGAGCCGATGGAGTAGAGCACCACGGCGCAGATCAGGGTGGTGATGTTGGCATCGAAGATGGTGCTGAACGCCGAGCGATAACCAAAGTCGATGGCGTTGGCCAACGAGCCCCCCTCCCGCAGCCTGTCCTTGATCCGCTCGAAGATGAGCACATGGGTATCCACCGCCATGCCGACGGTGAGCACCAGGCCGGCGATGCCCGGCAGGGTCAGTACGGCCCCCGGCAACACCGCCAGCATGCCCACCTGCATCAGCAAGTTGCCGATGAGCGCCGTGATGGCGATCCAGCCGAACTTGCGATACCAGGCCATCATGAACAGCATCATGCCGGCCATGCCGAACGCCAGGGCGGTGAAGCCCGCCTCTATGTTCTGCAAGCCCAGGGTCGGGCCTATGGAGCGCTCCTCCAGGATCTTCAGCGGCGCGGTGAGGGCGCCGGCCCGCAGCAGCATGGCGAGCTCCTGGGCTTCCGGCACGCTGGCGAGCCCTGTGATGCGGAACTGGTTGCCGAGCGCGGTCTGTATGGTGGCGACGTTGATCACCTCGCTCTGGGCCCGCAGCTTGCCCTGGCTGTTGGTCTTGTATTCGGTGAAGACGGTAGCCATGGCGCTGCCCACGTGTTGGCGGCTGAACTGGTTCATCTTGCTGCCCCCCAGGGTGTCGAGCACTATGCTCACCTGAGGCTGACCCATCTCCCCCATGCCGGCGCGAGCATCGACGATGTGCTCACCGGTCAGCACCGGCTTGCGGGCCATGCCCACCGCCTGACCGTTGCGATCCGCCATGAAGAAGTGGCTGTCCGGCTTGGCCTGATAGAAGGCGAGCGAGGCGGTAGCGCCGATCACTTCCTTGGCCTGTTTCGGGTTGTGTACCCCGGGTAGCTCGATGCGAATGCCGTCCAGGCCCTGCCGCTGGACCGAGGCCTCGACGATGCCGAGTTCGTTGATCCGTTTTTTCAGGATCGACAGGTTCTGGGTCACGGCGTTGTTGGCGAGCAGGGTGCGCTCGGCCTCGCTCATCACCAGCCGCAGCTCGTTGCCGCTGCGCTTCTGGGTCCACTGATCCTGACGGGTACCGGCACTCTCCTTGATGATGTTGAGCCAGGGGGTCTCGTCCACCGCCTCCGGCAAGATGACGCGCACCTCCCCTTCCGCTACCCGAGCCACGTTGGCGCCGCGCAGGCGCGCCTCGCGAAACTGGGTGCGCAGGGAGTCCACCAGGTTCTTGGTCTGGTTGTCGATGACGAAGCTGAGATCGACCCCGATCAGCAGCTGGGAGCCACCGCGCAAGTCCAGCCCGAGCTTGATGGGGGCGGCGCCGAGCTGGCTTATCCAGGTCGGGGCATTGGAGTAGAACTCCAGGGTCAGGGCCGCGCTGTCATGGCCCTCCTGCTCCAGCAACTGCTTGGCGCGCTGCTGATCGGCCTGGCTGTCGAACACCAGCTCGACCCGCTCCTGCTGCTGCACCTCCTTGAGCAGGGGGATCTTGTGCTGCTCGAACAGGGTGCGCTGCGCCTCGGTCAGGCTGCGCTGGCCGTGCAGGCCGAGGGATGGCTGCTCACCGAAGAAGGTGGGCAGGGAGTAAAACGTGAAAGTGAGCAGCATGAGCAACAGCAGGGCGTACTGCCACATGTTCATGCGGTTCAGGGTGAGATGACTCTTTTTTCTCATAACAAAGGCCTCTGTCAGGCGAAGGCGGCGTGGCGCACACAAGGTCGCACCGCGCAAAAAAATGAAACAAGACAGCCTAACCGTTCAGTAAAACTAAACGGCTACAGAGAGGAGATGAGGCAACAGACGGCTGACTGACCCCATCGGGGTCAGGCGAGGAAGCTCTGGGAGAAGCGATACTGCAGGTGTCGGCGCTGCAAACGCCGGCTATGAATGGTGGCGAAGTTATCCCGGAAACTCTGCTTGGGGTAGAAGAGGGCTGCATAGAGCAGCAGACCACACAGCAGCAGCAGAATGGCCTGCTGGGACCAGCTCGTGATCAGCTCGTAGACGACGTTCTGGGGGGCATTGTCGCTGCGCAGTGAATGCTCGAGGCGCAGCAGATGATTCTGGTTGGAGCCGACGAACTTGACCACCCCATCGTCGCTGTGACTGGCAGCGTGCACCACCAGCGCCTGCTCGGTATCGCTCTGGTGAACGGGCGCCTTGAACCCTTCCACCGACACGGTAGAGAGCAACAAGGTGAGCGCCATGAGCAGGGTCATCGCGGCCAGTTTCACTTTATCCAAGCGACTCAAACAGTTAATTCCCGAATAACAGAGGGGGCAAACTACCATAGCCTTCCTGCAAGGACAAGGGCGGCAGGCTCTCGCCCACCGCCCTCGTGACCCATGAGGGGCGCTATCAGCCCTTGCCGACCATGCCCTCGAAGTCCTCGGCATAGTCCTTGAGCAGGGTGTAGAGGTGGGCGCGCTGGGAGAGATCCATCGACTGACTGAGATCGCTCAGCCACTTGATGGTGCGCTGGCGAGACTGGTCCGTATAACCGGTGAAGCGCCCATCCATCAGGCCGTCACCCTGTTGCAGCAAGCGGGTCAGCTCCTTGCCAAAGTCCGGGCTCTGGCGCTGCTTCATCAAGCGCTCCAGCTCCTTGGTCCAGGCCCCCTGAAACTCGAGCCAGGGGCCCATCATCTCGTATTGCCACTCGGCCCACTGGGCGATAAGCGGTTCCTGGGCCGGCTTGACCTTGCCAATCCAGAACACCAGCCGCTCGTTCATCTTCTCCCGAAAGCCCTTGAGCATCTCGGCCTTGGACTCGGTGGCGAAGTCGTGCTGACGCTCCTCCTGGCGCTTCACCCTGTCCCCCATGAAGTGGGCCACCTGGGCGTCGGTCAGGGTACGGGCGAGGCGCACTGTACGGGGAATGGCGTTCTCCAGGGTGCGGGTCAGGCTGGCCTGGGTCTTGTCCAGATGCACGGCGACCTGCTCCGGACTCATGGGGCTCGCCACCGCCTTGGCCAGGGCATCCAGATCCCGGGCATAGATGGGCAGCTCGTGCTGGCGGTGCCAGGCCATCAGCCCCTTGACCTCGGTATCCAGCAGCTTCTTCTGGCTGCGATCCAGGGAGAAGTAGTCATCCAGTTGCCAGACGATGGCGGAATCGAGCCAGTAGTAGATGACCCGGGTAGCGCAGCCCGTCAGCAGCAGGCAGAGCAGCAACAGGCTCCAGCTGCGCGGTTGACGCCATGAGAAGGTGGTTCGCATGCATGCCTCCAATCGTTGAGAAACTAGCGTCGTTCAGGGCTCGTTGTTCGGGTGTGACACCGGGGCGCCATCCCCTTGAATTCAGGGGCCAGGCCTATTCCAGGCGCTGGCGGTTCTTGTCGATCAGGGCCTGATAATCGGGCCCTGGCTGTTGCTCGGCCATCAAGAGCCCCCACAGCAGGCCGATGTAATCGACCCATGGCAGGAAGGCATCGGCCTGAAATCCTTTGCCATTGAGCAGCTTATGAGCGCCTTCCCTGCCTTCAAGATAGCAGCTCTCCAACTGGCGCTGCTGCTCTTTGCTCCAACCATGGGTGCGCACTATGCCGGCGAGTTCGAACCCGGGATGACCGGCGGCGCCGTACTCCCAGTCGATGACCCAGGGCTTGGGTCCCAACAAATTAGCCGGATTGAGATCATGATGGCAAGGAAGCCAGCAATCGTCCGGCTCACGGCTCGCGAGCAGCCCCCGCTCAAGGGCCGGCAGCCAGTCCGGGATCCGGGCCAGCCTCCCCCGATAGCCGTCCGCGTGGGCCCGCACCGCCATCACCACGGGAGGCAGCGCCAAGCGGTGCATGCGGCCGAGCACCTCGGCCAGCAAGGCTGGCTGCTCGGCGGGGGGCGGCGGCGCCTGTGCCCAGTTCGGCTCGTCGCACCAGTCCAACAACATCAGGCCCGAGCCCGGATCGCTGTGATGACAGGGCAAGGCGATGCCCTGCCCCATGGCGCCTTGATAGAGCTGCCACTCGGTGGCCCGGTCGATGCCAAGGCGCAGGGGATCCGGGTGCCCGCACCGCAAGAAATAGCTTTCCCCCGTGGCCAGGTGCAGTCGGTAGTTGCCATTGGTGAGACCCAGGTTCAGGGGCTCGAGGCGCCCCTCACGCCAGGGAGTCGGCAGGCTGGCGAGCAGGGCCAGCTCCGCCAGATCCCCGCGCCGCCCGTGCAGGGCCCCTGCCCACCGGTCTTTCTCACCAGCCAAAAGTGGATTTCTTCGCCTGCTTGCGGATCTCTTTCTGATCGGCCCAGAGCAGCTCGCCGTTCTCCAGATCCATCAGGTTCATGGTCATCTGGTAGTAGACGTCCTTCACCTTGCCATTGTCCTTGACGATGCTGGCGAGGTTGCCATAGACCATGTAGCGGGCGCCGGTCTGCTTGCCGAGCCGCACCATGGTCGCAGGATCCACCATGCCGCTGCCCTGCTGGTATTCGAGCTGCTGCTTGACCGCGCTCACCTTGCTCATGTCGACGAAGCGGAACTTGCCGGAACGCAGCAGCTTGGTGCGCAGGGTGTCTGTGATGGCCTCGGTGTCGATGTGCTCCGAGGTCTTGTTGCGGATGGAGTCCATGAACATCACTGGACGGCCACCGGCGGTGATCTCGCTGGTGGCCGGCGAGCTCAGCATGGAGTCCGCCATCTTGTCGGCGATGGCCTGCAGGTCGCTTGAGCCGTAATCCACGGTCACCGTCTCGGTTTCGGTCGGATCGCCATAGCTGACGGTGGTGCTGGAGCAGCCGCCGAGCAGCAGGGCACCGCTCAATATCAGCAGGGCATGATTCATTTTCATCAGTTCGATTCCTCAATCACTTCGCGTACATAGACCCTGTACCCCTGGGCGCTCTCATTGGGCGCCAGGGCAGACAGGGTACGGCTCTGATAACCGTGGAGCTTGATGGGGGTCCAGCCGCGACCATCGCTGGCCAGCTCCTGACCGCTGCCATCGTACCAGTAGAACAGGTATTGCAGATGGTTGTCCCCGGACTGTGTGTTGGCCAGGATCACGTTGACCTGCAGCAAGCCATTTTGCTGACGGCGGCTCTGCTCGGTCAGGGTCGCATCCAGGGAGCTGTTGTGGGTCTCCAGGGTAGCCGCGCCCCCCGCCGGAGCATAGAGGGCCACGCCGGAGGTATTGGTGCTGCAGGCAGACAACAGCAGCATCAGGCCAAGGGCCGCACCATAGGCTTTCATCATCTCGTCTCCTTGCGCGCGCCACGGGGCGGGCGCTCTTAGCCCCGTCGGGGCAACAATCATGGTGGGCTCGCGCCGCACAGTGCGGGCGAGGCTCCTCATTCGCTTGGACTTACAGCGGCATCACCCGGGTGGTCAGGCGGTTGCCGAGGCGCTGCACCCACACTAGCGTGGTTTGCCCTGCATGTATGGTCAGCGGCAACTCGCGCATGGCGCTGCCCGCCCCCAGGGTGAGCCTGATGTCCCCTGCCGGCAGTGACCCTTGCCAGCTGGAGGCCTGGGCCGGCAGCGTGAGCCAGCTGCGGGTATCGGCGCGCTCCGACAAGGTGTTGAAGATGCCGACCAGGATATTGCCTACATCACCTCCCTCCTTGGCGGCGGAGCGCCTGAGCTGCTCTTTGCTGAGCAACCGCAGCGCCTGGCGGGTCAACATGCCCGGCAGTCGCTCCTGCAAGTCCTTGGCGGCCAGCGCCTCGAGTCGCACAAGCGCACTGGTTTGTTCATGGCGGTTCCCCACGCTCACCGCGAGCGGCCCGCTGTCGCTGGCCCTATTGTCGTAATAGGGCACGGCCACGGTAAAGGTGCGAAAATCCCCGCCCGAGGTGGCGATGGGCAGCGGCAGGAAGAATTCCCGCCGCGCCGGGATGAGGCCATCCTCAAACAGCACCACCAGCTGGCCTTGATTCTTGGCTATAGAAGGGACCAGCGGCGGTGCCTTGCGGCCCAGCTTCTTCTCCGTCTCGCGCAGCTCGTCCGGGGAGCCGCGCAGGCGCGCGAGACGCAGCAGGGCAACCTGCAGGCTCAGGTTGTCCGGCGCTATCTGGTAACCGCGCTGGTAATCCACCCAGGCATCGTTGAGATCCCCGCTCGCCTCGTAGAGCACGCCGGAGAAGTAGAAGGTGTAGGCGTTCTGGAAACCGTTCTTCACCTGGCCTATCAGCCGATCGAGCTCCGGCATTCCGCGCGACACCTGTTGGCGCATCTGCTCATCCCCGCCCTCTTCCTGTTGCGCCTTGGCCGCCCGCACCTCGTCGGCGCGAGTCTTGAGGGCCTGCTCCTGCACCTGATTGGCACGGCGCACCTCCACCAGGGCGCCCTCGGCGTCACCCCGTTGCAGGTAATTGAGGGCCAGATAGTGGTGCAGCATGGTGCGCTCGTAATCCGGCACCCGATAGGCCATGGTCTGATCGTTGGTGAGCAGGCTGCCCGCCTGGGCCAGGCCGCGGCTCAGCCGGTATTGGGCCTGTTCATCCTCCCAGGCGAGGCGGCTGTCGGCGGCGGCGAAGGCCTGCTTGCTGCCCGCATCCTGCCCGGCGAGCCAGGCGATGCGCCCCTGCTCGAGGCGATCCAACACATAGGTGTCATCCCCCAGCTCGGAGTCACGCACCTCGGGCAGGGCCTCTGCGGCATGGCCCAGCAACAACTGGTTGCGCAGGGGCACCATCTGATCCGAATAGGAGACGAAGAGATCCTGCCAGTGGGAGGCGCAGCCCCCCAGCAGCAGACCGGCCAACAGCAGGCCGGTCACTGACACGAACCGCATCACAGGCTGAGCAGGGGCCCCAGAGACTGGCCGCCGACCAGGTGCATGTGGATGTGATAGACCTCCTGCCCGCCGTGGCGGTTGCAGTTCATGATGAGGCGATAGCCGTCTTCGGCGATCCCGGCCTCACTCGCCAGCTTGCGCGCCACTGTGAACATGCGGCCCAGCGCCAGCTCGTGCTCCGGCTCCACGTCGTTGACTGTGGGGATCAGCACGTTCGGCACTATCAGGATATGGGTCTTGGCCTTGGGCTGGATATCGCGAAACGCGGTCACCAGATCGTCTTGATAAAGGATGTCGGCGGGGATCTCTTTGCGGATGATTTTGCTGAAAATGGTTTCATGCGCCATGGGTAACTCCTTTATATGAAAAAGAAAATTGTAAACACATCTCAAGCGAATCCCGAACTCATCGCCAAAGCCCGTCAAGTGTGACACAAGCCGATATTTGGCACAGCCGTTGTCCCAATCGCTTCAGTTATTGTTAAGAATACCGATAGTCAGGGAGACGTCCTCCATGTCGTGACCACCCGGGTCATGCAGGGTATCAAAAGGACGGGGTACTCAGGCAAGGGACTTTTGCACAGACAGCGGGACAATAATGAAACAAACTATGTCAGACCTCTCGATCTTACAGAGAGTCTATTTTGGCTTTGCCATCCTGGTCGCCGTCATGGTCGCCAGCGCGGTACTGACCTTTCGCGGCCAGAGTGAGCTGAGCGGGGCGCTGGATCAAGTCACCCAGCAGTCCATGCCCCTGGTGATCGCCAGCAGCCAGACCCAGATAAGCCTCCTCAGCGCCAACAAGTGGCTCACCGACGTGCTCACCGAACAGGATCCCAAGTTGCTGCCAGGGGAAGTGGCCGAGTTGCAGCAGGCCAAGGCCCAGGTCGACAAGATGCTGGCCACTCTCAAGCAGCAGGTTGCCACCCACCCCGAGCTGCAGGCCGAGATGGCCGCCCTCGGCAAGCTGGTGAGCGATTACCTGCAACTGACCCAGACCCTGCCCACCGAGCATGAAGCCCTGCTCACCCGGCTGCACAAGGTCAACCAAGCCAAGGGCCAGTTCCAGGTCAGCCTGCCCCAGTTCAAGAAGAACCTGAGTGACATGATGGTCTCCATCGATGACAGCTTCATCAAGATGCTGTCCGAGACCCTGACCACCAAGCTCTCCGCCATCGAGCTCTCCACCATGGATGCGCTCAACCAGACCATACCGGCCCCCATCGAAGGGGCGCTCAAGCGGAACAAGATGCAGATCGAGAGCTTCAACAGCACCATCAAGGATCTGCAGGGTGAGCTCACGGACTTTGACAACAACATGGGCCATTACGTCCATGGGTTCGTACGCGACACCACGGGCAACGAAGGGGTGCTCTCCCAGTATCTGGCGCTGATGAAGCAGCAACAGGCCATGCGTGAGCAGAGCAAGCAGGCGAGCCAGCTCATCGTCAGCATCCAGAACAAGCTGGAGGGGATCACGGCCCAGAGCCAGCAGCTGATGAACGCCAGCATCCGCGCCTCCGACCAGGTGCAGACCCAGAGTACCCTCACCCAGGCCATCAGCATCGTCATCGCCATCCTGGTCGCCATCCTGGTGGCCTTCACCCTGGGCAAGGCTATTCGCCGTCCGCTGAAAGAGTTGCTACGAGTGCTGACCGAGGTGACCCAGGGCGACATGACCCAGAGAGTCGGCTTCAAGAGCCAGAACGAATTCGGCCAGCTCGGCAGCCAGATCAACCTGCTTATCCAGCAGATGGGGGATGTGCTCAAGCAGCTCTCCCAGGCGTCTAACCAGCTCAACAGCGCGGCCCATGACAACCGCCACACCACGGAAGCGGTGCGCGCGGATCTCGAGAAGCAGCGCCAGGAGACAGCCTCGGTCGCCGCCGCCATGACCGAGATGGAAGCCTCGGTGCGGGAAGTCGCCCAGGCCGCCAACCAGACCCTGGAGCGGGTGATGGACGTGGAGAAGGCATCGCAGATGGGGCGCAAGGTGATGGCTGGCAACATCACCACCACCCATCAGCTGGCGGGCAAGTTGCAGCAAACCGGTGCCGTCATCGGCGACGTGAGCGCCATGAGCGGCCAGATTGGCAACATACTCGACGTCATCCGCGGCATCGCCGAGCAGACCAACTTGCTGGCGCTGAACGCCGCCATCGAGGCCGCCCGCGCTGGCGAGCAGGGCCGTGGTTTTGCGGTGGTGGCGGACGAGGTGCGCAACCTGGCAGGCCGCACCGCCCAGTCCACCAGCGAGATCCAGCAGATGATCGAAAACCTGCAGCAGGGGGTCGCCCGGGCGGTCAACGTGATGCAGGAGTGCTCCCGCGAGATGGACAGCTGCATGGATCAGAGCTCCCAGGCCAACAATGCCATGGAGGAGGTGCAGGGGATCGTGGTGCTGATCAGCGACATGTCGAGCCAGATCGCCTCCGCCGCCGAGCAGCAGCAGGCCACCAGCGCCGACATCGCCACCAACCTCAACCGCATCTCGGATATCTCGGATCTCAACTATCAGGGCATCGAGAAGGTGGCCGAGACCAGCCAGCAGCTCGACTCCCTGGCCGAGCAACAAGAGGGGCTGGTGCAGCGCTTCCGGTTGAGCGCCTGACTCGTTCCACACCGTATTGTGAAGGGGCCGACGGGCCCCTTTTTCATTGCCGCTTCCATTGCCGTGCAGGCCAGAGGGGAAAAGACTGATCCCGGTCACGGACAGCCGCCCTCCCCTGAGCCAGCATGGCCCTATGTTTCCCTTTGCGACCCGGTCGCCCTCAGGATGTGGTCATGATCTCCCTTAGCCAGTTACTGCTGTTTGCCGCCGCCTCCCTGCTGATGGCCCTGACCCCGGGCCCGAACATGATCTACCTGCTCTCCCGCGCCCTCTGCCAGGGGCGGGTGGCGGCCATCATGTCATGGGGGGGCGTGGTGCTCGGCTTCAGCGTCCACATGCTGTGCGCCGCCGTCGGCCTGACCGCGCTCTTCATGGCGATCCCCATGGGCTATGAGCTGCTTAAAGTCGCCGGCGCCCTCTACCTGCTGTGGATGGCCTGGCAGGGGATAAAACCTGGCTCGATCTCCCCGTTCGAGCCATCCTCCTTGCCCGCCCACTCCGCCGGCCGGCTGTTTCTGATGGGCCTGCTCACCAGCGTGCTCAACCCCAAGGTCGCCATCTTCTATCTCTCGGTATTGCCCCAATTTATCTCACCGGATACGGGCTCAGTGCTCGGCCAGAGCCTGCAACTCGGCACGGTACAACTGCTTATCAGCGCCGCCGTCAACTTGGGGATAGCCCTGTCTGCCGCCCAGATCTCGGGCTGGTTTGCCCGCCACCGGCTCTGGCTCGCGGTGCAACGCTATCTGATGGCCACAGTTCTCGGTTTGCTCGCCGTCCGTCTGCTGGCCCAGGGCCGCAGCTAAGGCCTGTCAGCCGCCACGCAGGCAATAAAAAAGGCTCCCATCGGGAGCCTTTTTTATTGCCAGATCAGGCGTAGGCGATGGCGCCCTTGCCGACCCCTTCATAGGCGACGATCTTCACGAACTTGTCACCCACTTGCTTTTTCACTTCGCGGGCAATGTAGTGAGCCAGCAACTCTATGGTGGTGTCGGTGTCGATCATCTCCACCTCCGCCGCCGGCATGGCCAGCTGGAACAGCCCCTGGGGTGCCACGTACTTGAAGCCGAGGTGATGCTCACCCAGATGGGCCTTGGCAAGATCGCTTAAATCCAGCTCGGACAGGGAGACCTGATCTTCCTGGGTGCCGAGGTAGATGTCGTTCCAGCGCTCGGCCCAGTTCAGCTCCAGCTCCTCGTCCCGCTCCCCATCCACCAAGATCTCGATGGGAGAGCGGTGACCGTGGGCGATGCGCTGACAGTTGCCGTCGTGCTTCTTCAGGCCATGGCTGTAGTGGTAGAAGGCGCCGTCGAGACGCTCCTGGCGCAGGGTCAGGGACAAGTCCTTGATGTTGCCCGGCAAGCGGGTGGCCAGCACCCCCAGCAGGTAACGGGTCACGGATTCCTTGTCCACCTGTGGCGCCGGAATGAAGGCGAATGCCTGGGACGGGCTGCGCAGATGGATGGAGCGCGCCGGGCGCAACAGATCCACTGTGCACTCGTCGTTATCCAGCGCAGCTATGTGTACCAGGCCACAGCCGGTCGGCACCAGCAGCTTGTGATCCACCTCTTCGTCTATGATGGACTTGATGAGTTTCTTCACCCGGCCGAAGTCCAGCAGCATGCTCATCTCGTTGAGCTCACCGCTCATTTCGATGTCGACCAGCCAGCTCTCCCCTACCATGCCACGGCGTTCACACAGATAGCTGGAGTCGATAACGGTCAAATCTCTTACAAATAACTTCATCACTCAGACCTTGCTACAGAGAAAGTGCAGTTTGGGATATTATGACCCCGGATTATCGGCAAAGGAACTGGAACCCCCCATGAACAAATTGCTTATCAAGAATGCCACCCTGGTCAACGAAGGCCGCATCTATGCATCCGACGTGTTGATCGAGGGGGAAAGGATAGCGCGCATCGCCCCCGACATCAGCGCCCCGGATGCCGTGGTGATCGATGCCGCGGGTCGTCACCTCATCCCCGGGATGATCGACGATCAGGTCCACTTCCGGGAGCCCGGCCTGACCCACAAGGGCACCATCGCCAGTGAATCCCGGGCCGCCGTGGCAGGTGGAACCACCAGCTTCATGGAAATGCCCAACGTCAATCCCCAGACCACCACCATCGATGTCCTCGAAGCCAAATACCAGATAGCCGCCAACTCCGCCGCCGCCAACTACAGCTTCTACCTGGGTGCCACCAACGACAACCTGGAAGAGATCAAGAAGCTCGATCCCAAGCAGTCCTGCGGCATCAAGATCTTCATGGGTGCCTCCACCGGCAACATGCTGGTAGACAACCAGGAGACCCTGGCGGCCATCTTCCGCGAGAGTCCGGTGATGATAGTCACCCACTGCGAGGACACCCCGTCCATCAAGGTGTTGGAAGACGAGGCCCGCGCCAAGTGGGGCGAGGACGTGCCGATGCGCGAGCACGGCCGCATCCGCAGCGCCGATGCCTGCTACAAATCCTCTAGCATGGCGGTGGGGCTGGCGAAGAAATACGGCGCCAAGCTGCATGTGCTGCACCTGACCACGGCCAAGGAGCTGTCGCTCTTTACCGCGACGCCGGATCTGAAGGATCTCAAAGACAAGAACATCACCGCCGAGGTGTGCGTGCATCACCTCTTCTTCAACGAGGCGGACTACGACACCCTGGGCAGCCAGATCAAGTGCAACCCGGCGGTGAAGAGCGCGGCGGATCAGCATGCCCTGCTGGATGCGGTACGCAACGACGTGCTGGACATCATCGCCACCGACCACGCCCCCCACACCTGGGAAGAGAAGCAGAACAGCTACTTCAAGGCGCCGTCCGGCGTGCCCTTGGTGCAGCACTCTCTGCAGGCCCTGCTGGAGCTCTACCACAACGGTGTCTTCTCACTGGAGACCATCGTCAAGAAGACCTCCCACGCGGTGGCCGAGCGCTTCCAGGTGCAGGATCGTGGCTACATCCGCGAGGGTTACTTCGCCGACCTGGTGCTGCTGGATCTCGGCAAGCCCTATGTGGTCAACGACAGCAACCTGCTCTACCTGTGCGGCTGGTCGCCGTTCAACGGCTACCGCTTCCAGAGCACCATCGAGATGACCCTGGTCAACGGCCAGATTGCCTGGCAAAACGGTCAGGTCACCGATCAGGTGCTCGGCAAGCGGCTGACCTTCAACCGCTGATATGAGAGGTTAACCGCTTCCAGAGCGCCATCCTTGAGGTGACCCTGGTCAACGGCCAGATCGCCTGGCAAAACGGCCAGGTCACCGATCCGGTGCTCGGCAAGCGGCTGACCTTCAACCGCTGATCACGGCCTTATGGCAGTGAGTGCCAAACGGTCGCCCATCAGGGCGGCCGTTTTTCATAGGGGCGGGCGGATTGGCGCCGAAAAAGGGAGCCCTTGGTCGCACTTTGATCCGAAGTTGCTCGCAAAGCAGGCGAACGGTCTCGAAGTACCATTTCCCCTGTTGACAGGGCAGGACCATATCCATAAACTCAGCCCCCGTCAGCCGAGCTGACTCCGTCGGTGTGTAGCGCAGCCAGGTAGCGCATCTGCATGGGGTGTAGAGGGTCGGAGGTTCGAATCCTCTCACACCGACCAAATTCCCCGAGAAAGGCCTTGTCAAACGACAAGGCCTTTTCTTTTGGCTCCGCATCGGGGTTGCCAGCCTTGGAACACGGCAAGGCGCCTCGTCATCCGTTTGCCTATGATTGTCTCGCTCCGGGGTTTGTGCTCTAGTGATCCGGTGTTTCGTCAACCGGCCTGCAAGATGTCGCTCCCCCGCTCTCCCCTCCTTTGCCTCGCCCTGTGCGCCCTGTTGCTGACCCAGCTCGGTGGCTGCGCCACCGCCTATGACAGCGAGAAATCCTTCTGGAACGGCCAGACCGGCTTCTCCGAGACCCGTCTTGGCGCCGACAAGTGGCAGCTGGAGTTTGTGGGCAACGATCTGGTGGACAGGGAGACGGCCCGTAAATACGTGCTCAAGCGGGCGGGCGAGATGGCGTTGGCGCAGGGCTATGCCTGGGTTGACGTGCAGGAGCTGACCCTGGCGCGAGACGCGGTGAGAGTCACCCAGACGCGCCCCCAGTTTGGCTTCGATGAATACGAACCCGATACCTTCATGGACGAGATGCACGTGGAGCATCGCATCTCGGCCCTGCTGATCTTCACCCTGGCTCACCGACCCTCGAGCGAGAAGAGTATGGAAGCGATTTATATTGCAAATGCAAAAATAAACAGTGATTAATATAAGTTAAATGCAAGATCCATATCACATACAACTAATAACAACATAAAGTTCTGCCATAAGCCGCTGGATTTCCATTTCGTGATTAGGCATGCTGCGAGCACACCGGCTGTCAGGATTCCATGGCCCGGATCACAAAAACGGACTAAGGTGGCACCCTTGCCACCGGCACACGCACTGCAATATCGACACTGGGACACCCCCATGAAAATGAACAAATTGACGGTAGCCATCCTTATCGCGATGCTGCTTGGCATTGCTACTGGCCAGGGCTACCGCCTGCTGGCGCCTGCAGAGGCAGCCGATTTTGCCAGCAACATCACCATCTTGACCGACATCTTCCTGCGTCTTATCAAGATGATCATCGCGCCTCTGGTGTTCACCACCCTGGTGGTCGGCATCGCCAAGATGGGCGACACCCGTACCGTGGGCCGCATCGGCGCCAAGACCCTCGGCTGGTTCATGCTGGCCTCGCTCATGTCCCTGACACTGGGGCTGGTGATGGTCACCTTGCTGCAACCGGGTGTGGGCCTCTCCCTCTCCCTGCCCGATGACACCGCGACCTCAGGGGTCGCCGCCGGCGCCATCACCCTCAAGGACTTCGTGACCCACGCCATCCCGAAAAGCGTGATCGAAGCCATGGCCACCAACGAGATCCTGCAGATAGTGGTGTTCTCCCTGTTCTTCGGCCTGGCCGCCGCCGCTCTCGGCGATCTGGCCAGACCCGTGGTCACCCTGATGGCCAGCACCGCCGAGATCATGCTGAAAGTCACCGGCTACGTGATGAACTTCGCACCCTTCGCGGTGTTCGGCGCCATCGCCGCCATGGTCGCCAAGGAGGGCCTCGGCATCCTGGTCACCTACGGCAGCTTCATGGCCCAGTTCTACCTGGCGCTGGCCTGCCTCTGGCTGCTGCTGATCCTGATGGGCAGCCTGTTCATTCGTCGCCGGGTGCTGACCCTGCTCGCCATGATCCGCGAGCCCATCCTGCTGGCCTTCTCCACCGCCAGCTCCGAAGCCGCCTACCCCAAGACGCTCGACCGACTGGAAAAGTTCGGTTGTGACAAGCGCATCGCCAGCTTCGTGCTGCCCATGGGTTACTCCTTCAACCTGGACGGCTCCATGATGTACTGCACCTTCGCGGTCATGTTCATCGCCCAGGCCTATGGCATCGAGCTCTCCATGGCCCAGCAGATCACCATGCTGCTGCTGCTGATGGTCACCTCCAAGGGGATGGCGGGTGTGCCACGCGCCTCCCTGGTGGTGATCGCCGCCACCCTGAACCAGTTCCACATCCCGGAAGCCGGCCTGTTGCTGCTGCTCGGCATCGACCACTTCCTCGACATGGGCCGCTCCGCCACCAACGTGCTGGGCAACGCCATCGCCGCCAGCGTGGTCGCCAAGACAGAGGACAGCCTGGGGGAGACCCAGCCCCTGGACGAGGGCGAACTCGCCAAGGCGTGAGAGAAATCCTCATGAAAAAGGCCCGCAACTGCGGGCCTTTTTGTTGTTCGCACGTCAGCACCAGCGCCTCACCCGATGGCAGTACTGCACATAGGCGACCCCGAAACGGGCGCGCAGGGCCCGCTCTTCCGGCAGTATCTGAAAACGGGTGAGCCAGGCCAGCAGCAACAAGGGGCCAAGCCAGACCCAAACCCCGCCGAGATAACAGGCCAGCGCCATCAGCCAGCACAAGAGCCCCAGGTACATGGGATTGCGGCTGATGCGATAGACCCCCTGGGTCACCAGCACCCGGCTCTGCTGCAGGCGAATGGGATTGACCGTGGTGCGCTGGCGTCGAAAGTGCATCAGTGCCCCGCCCCCGAGCACAGCTCCCGCCAGCCAGAGGCCCGTGGCCAGTATCAACCAGACGCCCCTGCCCCTCGCCTCTTCGCTCCCCAACCACATGGCGAGCACTATGACGGCAAACAGCAACAAGGGTGGGATCCGCTGCTCGAATCGCATATTTTCTTCCTGCAAAATGTGCCACGAATGGCGCCAATGAGATACACTCGCATCGCCGGTGGCTGGGTAAAAAGTTAAAGAGATCATCTACATAGAATCAACAGCCCAGCAACACCGTCTCTCGCGTCTGAATCCAGACCTCCTCAACAGGAACAATAAGAAGGAATCATCCCATGCACAAGAAAACCCTGCTCGCCACCCTGGTCTTCGGCCTGCTGGCCGGCCAGGCGGTCGCCGCCCCCTACCTGCCGCTCGCCAGTGACACCCGCAACGGTCAGGAGCAGACCGCTGCCAACGCCTGGCTGGAAGTGGATCTGGGTGCCTTTGAGCACAACATCCAGACTCTCAAGGATCGCCTCGGTGACAAGGGCCCGCAGATCTGCGCCATCATGAAGGCGGACGCTTACGGCCACGGCATCGATCTGCTGGTGCCTTCCGTGGTCAAGGCCAACATCCCCTGCATCGGCATCGCCAGCAACGAAGAGGCTCGCGTGGCCCGTGAGAAAGGCTTCGAAGGCCGGCTGATGCGGGTCCGCGCCGCCACCCCCACCGAGGTGGAGCAGGCGCTGCCCTACAAGCTGGAAGAGCTCATCGGCAGCCTGGAGAGCGCCAAGGGCATCTCCGACATCGCCCTGCGTCATAACACCAAGGTACCGGTGCACATTGGCCTGAACTCCGCCGGCATGAGCCGCAACGGCATCGACCTGCGCCAGGCCGGTGCCAAGGACGAGGCCCTGGCCATGCTGCAACTTAAGGGCATCACCCCGGTCGGCATCATGACCCACTTCCCGGTGGAGGAAAAAGAGGACGTCAAACTGGGTCTGGCCCAGTTCAAGCTCGACAGCCAGTGGCTGCTGGAGGCGGGCAAGCTGGATCGCAGCAAGATCACCATCCACGCCGCCAACTCCTTCGCCACCCTAGAAGTGCCTGATGCCTACTTCGACATGGTCCGCCCAGGCGGCCTGCTGTACGGCGACTCCATCCCCTCCTACACCGAATACAAGCGCGTGATGGCGTTCAAGACCCAGGTCGCCTCGGTCAATCACTACCCGGCTGGCAACACCGTCGGCTATGACCGCACCTTCACCCTCAAGCGCGACTCCCTGCTGGCCAACCTGCCGCTGGGTTACTCCGACGGCTATCGCCGTGCGCTCAGCAACAAGGCCTATGTGCTGATCCAGGGTCAGAAGGTGCCGGTCGTTGGCAAGACCTCCATGAACACCATCATGGTGGACGTGACCGATCTGAAGGGAGTGAAACCCGGTGACGAGGTGGTGCTGTTTGGCCGCCAGGGCGAGGCCGAGGTGAAGCAGGCGGATCTGGAAGAGTACAATGGCGCCCTGCTGGCGGACATGTACACCATCTGGGGCTATACCAACCCCAAGAAGATCAAGCGCTGATAGCGGATCTGAAATGAAAAAGGGCTCCCGTGGGAGCCCTTTTTAGTGGTTTTGCAATCACACGGGTTTCACACCGTCTTTCTTGCGCGTCACCCAGAGGCTCAGCCCCATGGAGGTCAGCAGGATCAGCGCCACCACACCCAGCGCTATGCCCGTCGGGATCTTGAACACGTCCAGCAGCAACATCTTGACCCCGATGAACATCAGGATCAGCGCCAGGCCGTATTTGAGCAGGGCGAAGCGCTCCGCCACACCCGCCAGCAGGAAGTACATGGCGCGCAGACCCATGATGGCGAAGATGTTGGAGGTCAGCACGATGAAGGGATCCGTGGTCACCGCGAAGATGGCCGGGATACTGTCCACCGCGAAGATGAGGTCGCTCACTTCCACCAGCACCAGGATCAGCAAGAGCGGCGTGGCGTAGCGCACACCATCACGCCAGACGAAGAAGTTCTCCCCTTCCAGGTTCTCGGTCACCTTGAAGCGACGGCGCATCCAGCCCAGCAGCGGGTTGTTGGCCAAGTCCGGCTCCTTGTCCGCGGCCCACAGCATCTTGACCCCGGTCAGCAGCAGGAAGGCGCCGAACAGGTAGAGGATCCAGTGGAACTGCTCGATGAGCCAGCTGCCAGCGAACACCATGCCGGCCCGCATCACGATGGCACCCAGTACCCCGTACAGCAGCACCCGGCGCTGCAGCTCGGCCGGAATGGCAAAGTAGCCAAACAGCATCAACCAGACGAAGACGTTATCTACCGCCAGCGCCTTCTCGATGAGGTAGCCGGTGAGGAACTCCAGCCCCTTCTGGTTGGCGATTTCACGGCCGGCGCTGTGATCCAGCCAGAGCCAGATGGCCAGGTTGAACAGCAGGGCCACGCTCACCCAGATGAGGGACCAGATCCCCGCCTCTTTGAGCGACACCTTGTGCGCCTTGCCGCCGCCGACGAAGCGTATGTCAATCCATAACAGGACCAGCACTATGCTGAAGAAACCGGTCCACATCCACCATTCACCCATTTTTCACCTCTCCAAAAACGACAAAACCCACGACCGAGAGGCGTGGGTTTGCGTTTGGAGCAGATACACCTTGCCTCTCGGCAAGGTCTCACTTACAGCAATTGACTTGCTGCCCGGCTGCCGGGTCCACTGCATACATGCGTGCACCGTAATGACGACAAACCGGCGAGAAGTTACTCCCCTTGTTGCGCGGATGATAGCAACCCTGAAAGATAACGCCAAGGGGCATAGTGTGTCCTTTGCAAAATAAAAGGGGCGCCACCTGGGCGCCCCTTGTCATGGCGTCGAGATCAGAGCGGATCCACCTTGAGGCAGGAGACAGCGTGATCGAAGTTCCCCTCCAGCATGGGCCGGGTCTTGGCGCACTCCGGGCCCGCCACCGGGCAGCGAGTGCGGAACACGCAGCCGGACGGCGGATTCATGGGAGACGGCAGATCCCCTTCCAGGATCTGGATGACCTTGCTGCGCTCCAAGTCCGGATCCGGGATGGGCACGGCCGACATCAGCGCCTTGGTGTAAGGGTGCAGGGGATTGGCGAAGATCTCCTGGCGGGTGCCAAGCTCCACCGCATTGCCCAGATACATCACCAGCACCCGATCCGAGATATGTTTGACCACGGACAGGTCATGGGCGATGAAGATGAGGGACAGCCCCATCTCCTTTTGCAGGGATTTGAGCAGGTTTACCACCTGAGCCTGAATGGAGACATCCAGCGCCGAGACCGGCTCGTCGCAGATGATCATCTTGGGCTCCAGGATCAGTGCCCGGGCGATGCCGATGCGCTGACACTGGCCGCCGGAGAACTCGTGTGGATAACGGTTCACCAGGTTTGGCAGCAGGCCCACCTTGGTCATCATGGCACGCACCTTCTCCTTCACCTCATCCCTTGAGAGCTTGGGATAGAAGGTGATGAGGGGCTCGGCGATGATGTCACCGATTGTCATGCGCGGGTTGAGGGAGGCCAGCGGGTCCTGGAAGATCATCTGGATCTCCTTGCGCTTTTCCCGCAGCGCCCCCTGCTCCAGCTTGGTCAGATCCTGCCCGAGCCAGACCACCTTGCCGTCGGTGGCCGGCACCAGGCCGATCAAAGCCCGGGCGAAGGTGGACTTGCCACAGCCGGACTCACCGACCACGCCCAGGGTCTCCCCCTCATACAGGCGCACCGTCACCCCGTCCACCGCTTTCAACGCGGATGGCTTGGCCCAGGGCCAGGCCTTGTCACTCTTGATGCTGAAGTGGACCTTGAGGTCGGACACTTCCAGCAGCAGTTTCTTGTCAGTACCCATTTAGTGTGCCCCCTTGCTCATGGCATCCGATACCCAATGGCAGGCCCGCTCGCGACCGTCGTTGAACGGCGTCAGGATCGGGGACTGCTTGCCGCAGATCTCACTCGCCCTGTGGCAGCGCTCCTGGAAGGGGCAGCCGGTGGGCAGGCGCAGCAGGTTGGGCGGGTTACCCGGGATGGTGGGCAGCTCTTCCCCTTCCGTATCGAGGCGGGGAATGGCGCGCAGCAAGCCCTCGGTATAGGGGTGGCTCGGACGGTAGAAGATGTCGTTGACCTTGCCGTACTCCATGGTCCGACCGGCGTACATCACCAGCACCTTGTCACAGATACCGGCCACCACGCCGAGGTCGTGGGTGATCATGATGATGGCGGTGTTGAACTCGCGTTTGAGCTCGTTCATCAGGGTCATGATCTGGGCCTGCACCGTCACGTCCAGCGCCGTGGTCGGCTCATCGGCGATGAGCAGTTGCGGACGGCACAGCAGCGCCATGGCGATCATCACCCGCTGGCGCATGCCACCGGAGAACTCGTGCGGATACATGTTCATCCGCTTGCGGGTCTCGGGGATCTTGACCGCGTCCAGCATGCGAACAGACTCCTCGAACGCCGCCGCCTTGCTCATCCCCTTGTGCAGCATCAGCACTTCCATCAGCTGATCCTTCACCTTCATATAAGGGTTCAGCGAGGTCATGGGGTCCTGGAAGATCATGGCGATCTTCTCGGAGCGGATACGGTTGAGCTTGGATTCCGGCAGGTTGAGGATCTCATCCCCCTGGAACTTGGCGGACCCCGTGATGACACCGTTCTTGGCCAGCAGGCCCATGATGGCGAACGCGGTCTGGGACTTGCCGGAGCCGGACTCGCCGACGATGCCGAGGGTCTCGCCCGCAGCCAGAGAAAAGTTGAGGTCGTTGACGGCCACCACATTGCCATCCGGGGTCTTGAATTCGACCCGCAGATCTTTCACATCCAGTAATTTCATAAAGACTCCTTATCGATCTTTCGTGGCTCTTTCTCAACGATCCTTGGGATCGAGGGCGTCACGCAGACCATCCCCGAGGAAGTTGAAGCAAAACAGGGTCACCACCATGAAACCGGCGGGGAACAAGAGTTGCCAGATGGCCACTTCCATCGCTTTGGAGCCTTCGTCCAGCAGGGCACCCCAGCTGGTCATGGGTTCCTGGACACCGAGGCCGAGGAAACTCAGGAAGGATTCGAACATGATCATGCCCGGCACCAGCAAGGTGGCGTAAACGGCCACGATACCGAGCACGTTCGGCACTATGTGACGGGTGATGATCTTCCACTTGGAAACGCCACAGACGTGGGCCGCCTCGATGAACTCCTTGCTCTTGAGGCTCAGGGTCTGGCCGCGCACGATCCGCGCCATGTCGAGCCAGCTCACCGCGCCGATGGCGAGGAAGATGAGTGCCAAGTTCCTGCCAAAAAACGTCACCAGCATGATCACGAAGAACATGAAGGGGAAGGCGTTGAGGATCTCGAGGACCCGCATCATCAGGCTGTCGATGCGACCGCCGATGAAACCGGAGGCCGCGCCGTACAGTGTGCCTATGATGACGGCCACCAGGGCCCCCATGATGCCGACCATGAGCGAGATGCGACCGCCGAGCAGGGTGCGCACGAACAGATCGCGCCCCAGGCTGTCGGTACCGAACCAGTGACCGGTTTCCATGTCAGGCGCGGTTTGCATGGCACCCCAGTCCGGATCATCGAAGGTGTATTGGGACAGGTGCGGGCCGACGATCACCGCCAACCCTATGATGGTCAGGATGATGAGGCTGGTCAGCGCCGCCTTGTTGCGCAGGAAACGGCGGCGGGCATCCTTCCACAGGGAGCGCCCCTCCACCACCTCGACTTGCTGGGCGAACGCCTCGACGGCTTCGCGCTTTTCAGTTGTAACAACCATGATGAACTCCCGACTTAGTAACGGATCTTGGGGTCGATGACGGCGTAGAGAATGTCGACCACAGCGTTAAAGGTGATAGTGAGGGCGCCGACCAGAATGGTCAGACCGAGCACCATGGAGTAATCACGGTTGAGGGCACCGTTGACGAACAGCTGACCAATCCCCGGCAGGCCGAAGATGGTCTCGATCACCACGGAACCCGTGATGATGCCCACGAACGCCGGTCCCAGGTAGGAAACCACCGGCAGCATGGCCGGGCGCAGCGCGTGTTTGAGGATGATGTGACGCAGAGGCAAGCCCTTGGCGCGGGCGGTGCGGATGAAATTGGAGTTCATGGTCTCGATCATGCTGCCACGCATGATGCGCGAGATGGCCGAGATGTAGTACATCATCATGCCAAACACCGGCAATACCATGTACTGCACCCCGCCCCCCTGCCAGCCACCGGCCGGGAACCAGCCGAGATAGATACTGAAGAAGAGCACCAGCAAGGGTGCCAGCACGAAGCCCGGGATCACCACCCCGGCCATGGCCGACGACATCAACAGATAATCGATGACGGTGTTCTGTTTAAGCGCCGCTATGGTACCGAACGTTACCCCAAGCGTCACCGCCAGCAGGAAGGCGGCCAGGCCGATCTTGGCGGAGACAGGCAGTGCCTGGCTCACCAGATCGTTGACGGTGAAGTCCTTGTATTTGAAGGAGGGACCGAGATCGCCTTGGACCAGGTTGCCCAGATAAGTCAGATATTGCACGCCGATGGGCTTGTCCAGACCGTATTTGGCCTCGATGTTGGCCAAGACTTCCGGCGGCAGGGAACGTTCGCTGGTAAAGGGGTTACCCGGGGCGAAACGCATCATGAAGAAAGAGACGGTGATCAAGACCAGCAGGGTCGGGATCGCTTCCAGTAGACGTTTAAAAATGAATTTCAACATAGACATTTCCTGTCCTGTACTGCTTCCAAAGGGTCGCGGTTGTAATTTAAAGGCCCGCCATCCGGCGGGCCTGCTTGTTATGCGACTTGTTACTTTACTCAGTGAGCAATGATGTACATGTCTTTGCTGTAGAGGTTATCCAGCGGGTTGGCCGGGTAGCCGCCCACATAGGGTTTGACCATACGGGAGGTCACGTACTGGTAGATGGGGGCAATCGGCATGTCCTTGGCCAGGATGTCTTCGGCCTGGACATACAGCTTGTTACGCGCATCCGAATCGACCTGGTTGCGTGACTCGCTCATCAGCTTGTCAAATTCAGGGTTGGAGTACTTGCCGTCGTTATTGCCGTGAGTGGTCTGCATCAGATCCAGCATGGAAGAGGCTTCGTTGTAGTCCGCGATCCAGCCGGCGCGACCCACGTCAAAATCACCCTGCTTCTTGGTTTCCAGGTAAGTTTTCCACTCCTGGTTCACCAGGCTCACCTGCACGCCGAGCTTCTTCCACATGGAGGCGACAGCAACAGCCACCTTCTTGTGGTTGTCGTCTGTGTTGTAGAGCAGTTCGAACTTGAGCGGCTTGCCCGGGCCGAAACCGGCTTCGGTCAGCAGCTCTTTGGCCTTGGCATCACGCTCTGCCTGGGTCAGCTTGGACCAGGCCGGTGCAACCGGCTTGAAGCCGTCAACAAAATCAGGGACCAGGGTATAACCCGGGGTTTCACCCTTGCCCATCACCTTGTCGGCGATCACGTTGCGATCGATGGCATAGGAGAGCGCGGTACGCACTCGCACGTCGTCAAACGGCTTGTGCTTGAAGTTGTACTGGTAGTAGTAGGTACCCACGTAGCCGCTGACCTGCACCTCTTTTGGCAGCTCTTTCTTCATCTGCTTGAAGCGCTCGATGGGCATGTTGTAGGTGAGGTCCACTTCACCGGCCAGGTAGCGGTTCAACTCGGCGTTGGTGGACTGGATGGGCAAGTAGGTCACCTTGTTGATGACGGTCTTGGCGTTGTTCCAGTAGTTGGGGTTGCGCTCGACGTCGACGCGCTCGTTGACCACCCAGTCTTTCAGCTGATAGGCACCGTTGGATACCATGTTGCCGGGCTGGGTCCACTTGTCACCAAACTTCTCGATCACCTTCTTCGGCACCGGGTAGGTGGTGGTGTGAGAGAGCATGCTGACGAAATAGGGAACGGCCTTCTCCAGTTGCACCTCGAAGGTGTAGTCGTCCACCGCCTTCACACCCAGGGTGTCGGACGGCTTCTTGCCAGCGATGATCTCGGTGGCGTTGACTATGGTAGGGATTTCCATGTACCAGGAGTAAGGAGAGGCAGTCTTGGGATCCACCGCGCGCTTGAAGGCGAACTCGAAATCATGGGCGGTCACCGGATCCCCGTTGGACCACTTGGCATCTTTGCGCAGGTGGAACACGAAGTGTTTGTTGTCCTTGGTTTCCCAGGACTCGGCCACGCCAGGCAGGGTTTCACCCTTGGGGCCGGAAGAGACGAGACCTTCGAACAGGTCACGCAAGATATTGGATTCCACCGTTCCTTCGGTTTTATGCGGATCCAATGTGGCAGGCTCGGAGCCGTTGCCTTTCACCAGTTGCTGAACATCGGCCAGCTTGGTGCCGGCGGGGACATCGGCAGCTTGCGCCGCGCTCATCCCACCAAACAATGCTGCCACCAAGAGGGTATTAATAATTGTTTTTTTATGAGTCATTTCCATACTCCAACAAGAACATTCCATGCATTTGTCCATCCGCGAGATAAACATCTCGCAGCCAGCATAATTCCCTGTGATTTCTGATAATGCAATAGATATCGTCAGGGGAACCGCTTCGTAATGGTTAAAAAAACAGCTTTAAACCCATTTATCAGCATTTAAATACAATGTGACGGGCGTTTTTTGTACAAAGCCGCTCGATTCTAGGAAATGACTAACAAAAAAGAAACAATAAAAAGCCGGTCACGAGGACCGGCTACAGCAAAGCAGACCTGAATCACATCAATCCGGGAAAGACACCCTTGATGCCCGCCACCATGATCTCGATACCGAGGGACATCATGATAAGCCCCATGATCCGGGTCACCACGTTGATGCCTGTGTTGCCCATCAGCTTGAACAGCAAGGGGGCGGCGCGGAAGATGAGCCAGGAGCAGTAGGCAAACGCCATCACCACCAGGAACATGCCGAACAGCTGGGGCAGGGTCTTCTGGCTGGCGTAGACGATAGAGGAAGAGATGGCGCCAGGGCCCGCCATCAGCGGCAGGGCCAGGGGCACCACGGCAATGGATTCACGCGCCGCCAGTTCGCCCTTCTCCTGTTTGTTGTGCTTCACCTCCCCCAGCTTGCCTTGCAGCATGGACCAGGCGATCAAGGTGATGAGCGAGCCACCTGCGATGCGAAACGAGGCGAGCGAGATGCCAAAGCCATCCAGGATCAGCTGCCCCATGCACATGGAGACCATCAGGATGACCATCACGGCGATGTGGGCCGTGGTGTTGGTCTTGCGCCGCTCGTCCGGCTGCATGTGGCCGGTCAGGCTGACGAACACAGGCAACAAACCCAAGGGGTTAATGATCGCAAACAGGCCAACGAAAAATTTCAGGTATAAAGAGAAGTCAATTGCTGCCATAAGCGCCATCCAGAACCAAATCGGGCCACGGGGGCCATCCCCATCAAACTGTGCGTAAATTTACACCATGACTTTTCCCTTCACCAATCAAATAATCTCACCCTTTCCGTGGCTTTTCAGTTAGTTCCTCTAATGGATCGACAAATGGCAACATATCGAGTTGTTAATAACCAGTCGGGTAAATTAACATATTGATGCACCTCGCTAGCGCGTTATTCTGCCCATAGCGATTCCTGCGATATTTCCCTTCACCAAAATGCCCTTTCATGGATGGGAACGGGAGGCCATAACAAGGTATTCACTATCTGTGGCTGGCCCGCGCCCGGAGTCCCTGCCGCGTAACCTGGCCCCTGCCCTTTCTTACTTTGTCTTCTCTTGCTGATGGCCTGCCGCTGCTCCTGTCATCTCTGCCAAGCCCCATATTCTTGATGACTTGCCGCTGTCTCCGCCATTTCTGCCAAGACCTCATCTTCCTGACGCTTGCCGCTGCTCATAAAGATGGAGGCTGGTCGCAGCTGCCGAACCCCATGATGGGAAGGTGACTCCTCCTTACTACCCAGATGCCAGCCTTGTTAGTCGCTAACGTTGCCGGGCTGCCGAAAACGTTACGGCATCAAACGATGCCAACTCTCGTCATCGCGGCCCCAACGCTGATGGGGGACGGCAGTTTTGAATAAAAAGAACACGATTTTTCCCCTCTCTACTGTGGGGAAAGGCCTTGTACTAGGGGCTGGCGACCCATTCAGGAGGCTGTCCATCCCACTATGTGGGTCAGACTCAGCTTGGGACCTCGTCGGCAATTAATCGATAACCACATGAAATATAAATAATAAAATAAGCTGAAAGCACGACTGAGTGCCCGGACCTCGGATGTGGACCGCCGCCAGCCACTGCTGCCCTACATCTGTGAAACAAAATTTCTTTTGTTCTTTTGTTACATATGATCCAGATCAAGTTTTTCTGGCGCAACCCCGCTCATAATCGAGTCAGAAAGCAGTTTACTAAGACATGTAAATACCCCGTTATGGTGATTCTATCCTTGACAGGGCGGCTATAATTGCCGGGCATTGCCAAGGTCTTACTAAACAGTTTTCAAATCATCAGGAGATAAACATGGCAGTAACCAATTTGGCTGAACTGGATGCACTGGTTGCCCGCGTCAAAGAAGCACAGCGTGAATTCGCCAGCTTCTCGCAAGAGCAGGTAGACAAGGTTTTCCGTGCCGCCGCCCTGGCCGCCAGCAACGCCCGTATCCCCCTGGCCCAGATGGCCGTGGCCGAATCCGGTATGGGTATCATCGAAGACAAGGTTATCAAGAACCACTTCGCCTCCGAATACATCTATAACGCTTATAAAGATGAGAAGACCTGCGGCATCCTGAGCCAGGACGACGAGATGGGCACCATCACCATCGCCGAGCCGGTAGGCATCATCTGCGGTATCGTTCCGACCACCAACCCGACTTCTACCGCCATCTTCAAGGCCCTCATCTCCCTGAAGACCCGTAACGCCATCATCTTCTCCCCGCACCCCCGCGCCAAGAACTCCACCAATACCGCTGCCAAGCTGGTACTGGATGCCGCCATTGCCGCCGGTGCGCCGAAGAATATCATCGGCTGGATCGATCAACCGTCCGTTGAGCTGTCCAACGCGCTGATGAAGCACGACGACATCAACCTGATCCTGGCCACCGGTGGCCCGGGCATGGTGAAAGCCGCTTACTCCTCAGGCAAGCCTGCCATCGGTGTGGGTGCCGGTAACGTGCCCATCGTCATCGACGAAACCGCCGATGTGAAGCGCGCCGTGGCCTCCATCCTGATGTCCAAGACCTTCGATAACGGCGTTGTCTGTGCGTCCGAGCAGGCGGTCATCGTGGTTGACTCCATCTACAACCAGGTCAAAGAGCGTTTCGCGACCCACGCCGGCTACATTCTGTCCAAGGACGAAGCCGACAAGGTACGTAAAGTGCTGCTGATCAACGGCGCCCTGAACGCCGACATCGTGGGCCAGCCCGCGACCAAGATCGCCGCCATGGCAGGCGTGACCGTACCGGCTACCACCAAGATCCTCATCGGTGAAGGTCTGGAGCTGTGCGCGGAAGACGAGTTCGCTCACGAGAAGCTCTCCCCGACCCTGGGTATGTTCCGTGCCAAGAACTTCGAAGAAGCCGTCGAAATGGCCTGTGACATGGTCAACATCGGTGGTATCGGCCACACCTCAGGTCTGTACACCGACCAGGATCGCAACGCCGACCGCATCAAGTACTTCGGCGACAAGATGAAGACCGCCCGTATCCTGATCAACACCCCGTCCACTCAGGGTGGTATCGGTGACCTGTACAACTTCGCGCTCGCCCCGTCTCTGACTTTGGGTTGCGGCTCCTGGAGTGGTAACTCCATCTCCGAGAACGTAGGTCCCAAGCACTTGATCAACAAGAAGACAGTCGCAAAACGGGCAGAAAATATGCTGTGGCACAAACTTCCGAAATCCATCTACTTCCGTCGTGGCTCCCTGCCGATTGCTCTCGGCGATCTGGAAGGCAAGAAGCGCGCCCTGGTTGTGACCGACCGTTTCCTGTTCAACAACGGCTATGCCGACGAAGTGGTGCGTCTGCTCAAGAAGCTGAACATGGAAGTGGAAGTGTTCTACGAAGTAGAAGCCGACCCGACTCTGTCCGTGGTACGCAAGGGCGCCGAGATGGCAAACTCCTTCAAGCCGGACGTGATTGTCGCCCTCGGCGGTGGTTCACCCATGGATGCGGCCAAGATCATGTGGGTCATGTACGAGCACCCGGACACTGCGTTCGAAGACCTCGCCATGCGCTTCATGGACATCCGCAAGCGTATCTACAAGTTCCCGAAAATGGGCGTGAAGGCCGAACTGGTCTGTATCACCACCACGTCCGGTACCGGTTCTGAAGTGACTCCGTTCGCGGTCGTGACCGACGACGCCACCGGCATGAAGTACCCGCTGGCCGACTACGAGCTGACCCCGAACATGGCCATCGTCGACGCCAACCTGGTCATGGGCATGCCCAAGTCCCTGTGTGCCTTCGGTGGTATCGATGCGGTCACCCACGCCATGGAAGCCTATGTTTCCGTACTGGCCAACGAGTACTCCGACGGTCAGGCGCTGCAAGCCCTGAAACTGCTGAAGGAATACCTGCCGTCCAGCTACCAGAATGGTGCCAACGACCCGGTTGCCCGCGAGAAGGTGCACAATGCGGCCACCATCGCCGGTATCGCGTTTGCCAACGCCTTCCTGGGTGTCTGCCACTCCATGGCGCACAAGCTGGGTGCAGAGTTCCACATCCCGCACGGCCTGGCCAACGCCCTGCTGATCAGCAACGTCATCCGCTACAACGCGAACGACAACCCGACCAAGCAGACTGCGTTCTCCCAGTACGACCGTCCGCAGGCTCGTCGTCGTTACGCCGAAGTGGCTGACCACCTGGGTCTGACCGCGGCAAGCGACCGTACCGCGGCCAAGATCGAGAAGCTGCTGACCTGGTTGGATGAGCTCAAAGCCACCCTGGGCATCCCGGCCTCCATCCGCGAAGCCGGTGTGAACGAGGCTGACTTCCTGGCCAAGGTTGACCAGCTGGCCCTGGAAGCCTTCGATGACCAGTGCACCGGCGCCAACCCGCGCTACCCGCTGATCACCGAGCTCAAAGCCATACTGATGGACACCTACTATGGCCGTCCCTTCACCGAGGAAGCACCTGCCGCCGCGCCGGTTGCCGCCAAAGCTGAAGCCAAGGTAGACAGCAAGAAAAAATCCAAGGCCTGATAACCAGCCCTGATGTCAAAAGCCCGCGCAGATGCGCGGGCTTTTTTATTTGTCTATCTGCTTAATTTTGCTAGCTTGTTGGTAGGCAAACACGACACAAGAGCGAGTCTATGGCGCTGATCCAAGCCTCCATCGAGCAATTAAGAGTCGGTCATTACATTCATCTCCCCACGGGATGGACCAGCCACCCTTTCATGTTCAATGCCTTCAAGATCCGCGACCAGCAACAACTCGACATCCTCCGCCACCTCGATCTCACACTATTGATGGTGGATCCGGCTCGCAGCGATCTGCCCCTCGAGCCCCTGCTCCATGCCGAACCCGAGCCCTCGCACCCGGCTCACCCCGCCCAAGACGAACAACTCCCCGAACTCGCGTTATTCGACGAGAAGGCATTTCGCCGCTCCCTGCGCGCCGCCGACAAGGCATTCGGCCAGTCCATGTCCGAACTACGCGACGCCTTGGGCGCCCTCAATCTCAAGCCGGACGAGGGGCTGGCCAACACGGCGCAGATTGTGCGTAACGCAGCCGCCCGCCTCGCCGCCCATCAGGGGCCGCTCGGGCTGCACCTGATCCGCAGCCAGCACACGGATATCTTGCTGCAGCACAGCCTGAACGTGGCCTTCATCGCCATGCTGATGGCCCGTGAGCTGGGCATGAGCCCCATCGAAATTGAGGAGGCTGGCCTTTCCGGCCTGCTGCACGACATAGGCGAGCTCAGGATCCCGAGCCAGATCACCCAGAAACGGGGGGAGCTTAGCAAGGCCGAACTCAACTTCCTCAACATGCACCCTCAATACGGGCTGGAGATGCTCAATCAGCTGCAGGCGTTCGAGCCCAGGATCCGCGAGGTTGCCCACCTGCACCACGAACGGCTCGACGGCAGCGGCTATCCGCTGGGCATCAAGGGCGGTGAGATCCCGCCCCTCGCCCGTCTCATCGGTCTGGTGGATTACTATGACGAGCTGCTGCACCCGCGCAGCAGCACCAACCCGGCGGCGCCGAGCCAGGCCATAGGTCAGCTCTACAAGTTGTCCCAGAAGAAATTCGATCAAGATCTGGTCAGATTGTTGATAAAGGTGCTGGGAGTCTATCCGCCCGGCTCCCTGGTGCGTCTGGACGATGACTCGGTGGCGCTGGTCCTCTCCACCGAGCCCACCATGCCCCTCAAACCCAAGGTGCAGCCCTACAGCAAGGCGCAGCGCCCGGAAGGGGTGCCCATGATCGATCTGCGGGAAGATGAGAGGAGCATTACGGCCTGCATCAAGCAGGAGGAGCTGGACGAAGGGCAGCGGCTGTTTTTCAACCTGACCCGGCGCTTCTGTTACTATTTCGCCTTCTGAGTTATCCCCAGAAGCTGGTGAAATGTTAAAGGCGGTTCATAACGCAACCCGCATGAACACTAGCGCCTTTCTTTGCGTCTGGCAACGTTAGGTACAAGACTAGGTACACCCTACCCCACCTACTGCTCCAGTAGTGCCAATACGAATCGGTAAGGCCACTATCGCATCCCATACCCCAGCAAAAGTAATCTGCCGTAATCCGTGATGTGGGGACCAAAAAACAACCACTCTAATGTTATAATCACTACTCAATCAGTAGCAGGAAAGGGAATAAATGCGCGAACAGATGACGATGCCTCTGGTACCAGTTAAACACCAGTCGGAGGCTGATGGATTTGAAATGGGTGTTATGAGTGATGGCACCCCTTACCTGACAGCAAGCGGATTAGCGTTCGTCTGCGGTACTGCTCGCAGTAACATCATCACACTAGTTAGTGATTGGCAGAACCAGCGCTTTTTGCCTCGCGGCCAAGCTATAAGCCAAATCATCCAGCGCAGTGGTGGAGACCCAACAGGGGACTTACATCGTGCAATCAAGGTAAGAGGTATTACTCAACATGCCATCTCAGCAGATTACTGCATGGCTATCCTTGAGTATTACGCATTCGAAAGCCGCTCAGACGCTGATGTGGCGAGAGAGAACTACAGAAACCTAGCTACCCAGTCATTAAAAGAGTTTATTTATAGACGAACTGGCTACAAGGCGACTGGAGCACTACCTGCCCACCTTGCGCGATACACAAGGAACAGAGGCAAGATTCCTTATACCCATTTTTCAATGCTGAATGAGATTACCCTTAACTTAATCGCGCCCTTAGAAGAGGCTGGTTATACCCTGCCTGAGAATTTAGTGCCCGACATTTCTGAGGGAAAGCTTTTCTGTAAATGGCTGAGAGAAAACAAAGGTATAGAACCTAACAACTTCCCAATGTATGACCACGAATATCCCGATGGCAGAGTTGTTCAGGCCAAGTTATATCCGGTCGAGCTTTTGGATGATTTCCGCAGGCATTTCCATGAGGTATGGCTAGTCGAGAAAGCAGGGAAATACTTCGGAGATAGAGACTCGTTAGCCTTGGAGTATGTTGAAAGCTTAAGGCTGCCATCGCCACACTAGCCGATAAAATGTTGGCACAACTCTGGTTTAAACGCTGCTGTAGCTTAGGGGCCTATCCGGCCCCATCACAACATCAAAGTGTGAAGTCATGCCTCTTTTCGCTTACAGATAATTAAAAGACCTACCAGCCGCCCCTTGATGACTAACCAAGTTATGATATTTCTGATGGCAAGAAGAAAATGTTACTCAACACTCCCTCTATAAATTGAAAGGACCCGCACCTTAGTATTGTCTAATTGTAAAAGCTCACGCTCACATTTCATTTGGTTTTGTATCTTCTTCTTTTCATCATCAGAGAATGAAAACTTACTGAAATTATCCACTATTGCTTGTAGTTGCTCATATGACAGAATCCCTTTGCTCACCATACCCATTATTTTCTTTGTTTCAGACTGCTTGTGCATATTTACTGAATGAACATATTTAACCCAGAGAGTTTCGAGGGCACTAATAGGCACTTCAATCTCCTTGGTCACATCAATAAATCGTTGCTGTTCTTGGGTGTAGGGTTGAAGTAATCCGGAAGCTAGAGCCTGCATCCAGGCACCATATTTCTCTAGCTGTTCTTTTTCCTTCCTTGAAAACCCAATAAGTTTCACATCAGCATGAAATACCTTCTTTAGTTCCCAGCGATGGGCGAGCACTAAATGCAAGGGTTTATCCATAATTTTCACCCTAGATTAATGGATGATTCTCAATGCTTCATTCGATAGATGAAAAAATTGGCAGAGTCAATATAATTCTTTAAACACTCAGCAGCATCCCCTCCCAGAATCAACAAACGACTAATTAGGGGTACCAGTCCAAAGCTCCCTCACACAACCCCCAGAGATGACCAACCACCCGCCCAAACTGACTAGTTGCCCCAGCAGAGCCAGACAGTAAAGACCATTAACACGGCCCATGCCTTATTCATACAATCTTGTTCCAGTGACGCTTAACAGTGATGACTGTAACCCCCAACCTCTCAGCCACTTTACTCTGAGAGAAACCTCCCGCCTTCAGCTCCTGCACTTTCTTGGTGGTTTCTACAGCCTCGGGACGTCCTAGTTTCTTCCCTTCTGCCTTGGCACGTTCAAGGCCAGCTTGTGTACGCTCTGCAATACGGGACTTTTCGAACTCAGCAAAAGCAGTGAACATCTGCAACACCAGTTGCCCTTCTGCACTCGAAAGGTCATTGCTAGGTAAGTCCAAAGAAACCACCTTGATGCCTTGCGCCATGAGGGACTTGATAGTGGTTTGGACGTCAATGTTATCTCTTCCAAGACGGTCAATTTTGGTGACTACTAACGTGTCCCCAGTCTCCAACTTGTGGTTAACAAGGCTGACGAACTCAGGGCGAGCCATGGCAGCTACCCCACCACTGACAACCTCACTGATAAAGCGATTATCCGGTACTTTGTAGCCACGGGCTTCAGCTTCGATACGTTGATTGCTGGTGGTCTGGTCTTCGGTACTTACACGGGCATAAACAAAAGTACGGGACATGATGGGAACCCTTTAGGTATCTTTTAATGGTATCATTAACATGCTCTGGTATCTTTTATGTCAAGGTCTATTTTGATGACACCAAAAGCAGATACCCTCAAGTGGTATCCCAAAACGAACGATTGATGATACCAGTCCACCAGCTAAGACACTTACCTATGAGACCGTTCTGAAAGCCTCCGTGGTAGCAACGTGACAAACCCCTCCTAGTATCGCATAGGAAGCTCTGTGCGCCATTTCGTGTTGATTTGGCTGCGTAGGTATTAGCAATCGATGGGAATTCAACACAGGAGGCCACAGGAGCCTTTCTGCACAGCTATAGAAGGGTGATTACCCAGCAGGAGATTCTGGATTCTTTCCAGAGGGGGTGCTAGTAGGTGCCAAGCACCTAGACACTTAATCGGGGGTTATGTGTGACATATTCACGCACTTCCTAGCAGAAAATCACATAAAGTCAAAAATTAAATATTCATACAAAACAACACTTTGCCATCGGCATAGTTGTTTGGTTATTGACAAACGTGAATTTATATGCTATAAATATATTGTGAAGTATGATTTTAGGAGTAACTATATTAGTGCTTTGCTTGATTCTACTAGATTGTTAAAAACACTTAACAGAACACATGAAGTAAAGCTAGTAAACCAAAGCAAGCAAAATGATTTATTCGAATCACTATTTCTTGTTCTTCTTTATGTTAATGCTTCTTTCGTTAAACATTATAAAATTCCATAAGGCACTTACAAAGTACCTATCTCTATTTTCTTCTGTCTACTTCTTTATTACAAGATGCCTACAAGGAACCTATTATAAAGAAGAAATGAACCCAGATAGGGTGAACAGATAAAGGAACCCATACTCCCCTGTAAGTTCACTACCAACTAGATTCTAGTGAATTTACAAGGCAGTCATTAAGCCTTTCGGTGATACTTCCGTTATCACCATCGTAACAGCGTATATCTTACTCCTTTATACCTCATAGAGGGCCCTACTTCGGGCTCTTTATTTTTATCTATTTCCATCACATTTATTAATATGGACATATCCATATGGAAGAATTCCAAACCTACGATGTACCAATGAGCAGTGAATTAGCCATCCCGACAGCCAAGCGATTGGTTGCCAGATTCTACAGTACGAACAGTTTGCTACAACACCTACCAGCGTTCCTGAAGACCTACACAGTCGACCTCTCCGTAGGTAACAGTTCCGTTCGAGGGATTACAACCGTCAGTTTCGCTATCAAGAAGGGGAAAGGGGGATGAATCTAACCGATATTGTTTATCAAGGATTGCGAGATATTCACCGACAAGAATCTAGGGTGCAAAGGCTCTGCGGTCAGTTGCTAGACCTTCACAAGGCCAGATTGGAAGAAGTGATTACTCTCAAGAGTGACGCTAACTCCAACGTGTCTCTGTGGGGGCTGGAGCAGGCCCTGTCAAAAAAGGGGCTAACCATGAGTGATGTAACAGACCAAGAAGAGGGTGTCATATCTAAGCAACTCCTAGAGCGGTACAACATTCACCTGAGCAAGGGGTATTGATAATGATCTACCAACTACCTTGTGAGATATGTTTAAAGCTCTTCACCGCAACTAGATATGACGCTAAAACTTGTTCCTGCCGATGCCGAAAGAGGAAGCAGATTCAAAAACACAAGGGTGTCATTTGTAAACACATCCATATTCGTGATTGAACACTTTGACAACCTTCTTCAGCTCCAATTTGCAGTAAGTTTCTTCATCCCTTTTGGTTTCTGTCACTACATACTCAGGGCACATATCCCTCGCAGCAGTCAAAGAGGTCAGGGTGTTGTTCTTCAGGGTGATAACCTTCTCGACCCCTTCACCAAAAGAGCAGTAGTGGCTTGTTTTCCCTTCGTTTGCTTCGACAGCTCCAACCACCAGCAGAGCAGACCAGATTACAACCATAATTCGACTCATGACGACCCTTGTAACGATTTCCAATCAATCCTAGTGGGGCTGGCTACTGCGCATCTCGAAAGCCCTTGCAGCGCATCCTACAGGAACTGGGTGACAAAGGAGGGCTGGATTGATACAGCACCCCCAACCCCTTCAAAACCTTGTCAAACCTCTCCCCGTGCAGCCAATCCCGAGAAAAGGCCAAAGAACAATTAAGTACAATTAAATCATTGTTTTTAAAAGATTTCTGTTCATTAAAAACAATGGTGTTACTTGTTTGCTATACGTCCCGCACCACAGGTAACTTTGGCTTTCCCAAGCCCTGCCATTGGTGCTAATGGTTTTGATTATCCTCTTTACCCCTCCTGCAACGGCCTGCTACCACCAACCACCAACCACCAACCACCAACGCTATATCGGCCCACCCGCACGACTGCAAATCCCTCGCCCATCAGAACCCCCTAATCAGGATTGTATTGGCTATTATTTGCCCATGAGCTCTTTCATATTTTTTTCATACTCAATTTTGGCTTGCTCCCTAATCTTCTCCATTTCAACTGCAACCTGCCTGTCAAATTCAGCTTGTTCAGCTTGAGTCAAACTTACATCTTCTTGAGAAGAATTTAATATTTTTTGCATTTCAATCTGAGCTATGAACATGAAGGAGCCTGGAGGCGCCTCCCAGATAACGTTATTGCCATCGGCAGTAACCGAAATTATCACTTCATGCGCCTTACCATTAAGTACAACCGATGCAGCTCCTTTGTATTTTTTATCTTGTTCGTGAATCAGCGTGACCTTTTCGGCCTTCAGTCCATAAGATTTAAACTGCTCATTTGTATCAAATTGTTGCTGCATTGAATTGCGCACAGTCTCACTCAACGCATCAATTGACGGACCACAACCAGACATAAATAAACTCACAACCAGCAACGATAAAATTCCAATAAACTTCATACCAACCATCCCTCATTAAATTAACTAACCAATCATATCCTTAGCACCTTAAAAACCCATATCAATCATAATGAACTTTATCAATCGCTTCTTTCAGTACGGATATATTATATGTCAGGTACACTTTATCACCCGCACTCCCGCTGGATTCGTGACCCATCAAAGCATCCTCGATTCTTGAGTCCTTAATCGTAGTAGCCGCCTGCGATTTGAAAGAGTGCCTGAAAGAGTGGAAGGTTCTGTTGTAATCATTGATATCTGAATCTGGGATACCAAGACTCTCGCGCCAACGAGGGAAGTAGTTACTAACGTGACTTGTGAGCATCGGTTTTTCCAGAGCATTCAAAAGGCCATAATCTAACAACTTCTTGTGTATGGGGATATTTCTAATCGCAGCTTTGGTCTTTCCATGCTTGATTCGGTAGTATTTAACACTTGAATCTTCCAAAAGCTCCGCCTTGGCATCATGGGACATTATCTTTTTGATATCACCAAGTCGTGCACCTGTATAGATAGCAAGAAGAATGACCCATTTTTTCCATGGTTCCTTCTGCGCCAATGCAAAAGCTTCAAACTGTCTAACCTCTTCGTTAGAGAACTTGGTGCGGGTATCAGATTCTTTAAATTTGAAACTAAATCCAATGGCTGGATTCGTGGCGATACCAGCATCCTCATCTTCATCCACTAACCACTCGAAGAAGTCTTTGATTGCCTTATGGAATCGCATCAGGGTATTCCCCCCTATTTCATGCTCTTCCGGTATATCACCATTAACTATCAGTGTGTAAACATCCTCTATCGGTATACGCTTATACGCAGACCCCGCCTTCTCGCAGGTAAACCTTGTATCAGGTCTGGATTCATAGAAGCCCAACATCCCCTTCACCATCTTTGAAGTTACCTCCTCGACGGGAATGTCACCCAGCCTCAACATCATCCATTTGAAATCACCGTTCCAATCGCTCAGCACTTTTTGGGCATCTTCCTCCCTTTTGCCCTTGACCCATTTTTCCTGATTGGCTTCAACGAATTTTGTCCAAGCTTGCGACAACAAGTAAGCTGGTTTTGCCTCATTGACTTCTTCAAGCATTTCTTCCAGAAGCCTTCTGCCTTCCCTGAGCTGTTCCCTATGAGTACCAGTAATCATCTTCTTGATGCGCATGTCCAACAAGAAGGAATAGAGCTCTTCAAAAAGCATGTGCTGCTTCTTGTTCGAGTAGTCCGGTCTCACGTCAGTGAACCAAAAATCATCGTCTGTGCTTCTGGCTGCACCACCCTCAATCAAGCCCTCTATGGCTCCCAACTGACCGATATGGGCAGCCAGATACGGGTCTACCGTACCTGTATCCGGTTCGTACTGGTAACGACCATGAAGGGCGATGTTGTCAAAATCGGTAAGTTCCTCAAAGAGTTCCTGCAAAACATGAGTTGTCGTGTTCCTTGGATTCATCGCTTTTAATTTTTTTATCAATGGCCATTTACCCATGACTTTATCACGGGATTCACTCAGGGAGTCAGTCCCAAGTGACTTCACAACCTCTCTTCTTGCGGTTAAATGTTGGACAGACTTTGGAACCGTCACCTTGAGGTAATAGGTCTGGTTTCGTCTGATAAGGTATGAGCTTTGGGAACGCATTTAGGTACAATCCTCGGTACAAGGAGCCATCATGCGTTATGAAGAACACCGCAAAGCCTTATGGCCTCAGCACTGCTAGGGTAAAACTTATCCCCAGAAGCTGGGGATAACTCATTGGACAAACCTGAATAATTACCAGAACCCCCTCGAAACCGTCCGCTATTGAGGCTGGATAAAAAACGCCCAGCCAGGGGCTGGGCGGAGCATGCCACCTCCGTGTGGCGTATCCAGCGGATACATTCATGCACCCACCAGCAATATCAAGCCAGGGTCAGTTACACAAATATCAATTTAACGTACTGATTTTATATGGTTTTAATTTTCCATTCTGGCAAACTGCCTCCCGCAACCCGGCCCTGGCACCAGGCGAAACAAGATCCTGATCACAAAACGTCGTGTCGGCGTCACCGTTGGTGTGGTTTTAAAGGAACGTTTTTTATGCAGTTAGTCCTCTCCCTGCTCCAGCAGATGAGCGTCAGCCTGGTCATCGCTTATTTGTTTTCCAAGAGCCCGCTGCTGCGCCCCCTCGCCAACTACTCGGTCCGGCTGCCCCACAAGATCCTGATATACGTCATCTTCTCCTGCTTCTGCATCCTCGGCACTTATGTGGGACTCGATATCGATGACGCCATCGCCAACACCCGCGCCGTCGGCGCCGTGCTGGGAGGCCTGCTGGGAGGACCGCTGGTCGGGTTTCTAGTGGGCCTGACCGGCGGCCTGCATCGCTATACCCTGGGTGGCTTTACCGATCTCGCCTGCGCCATCTCCACCACCTGCGAGGGGCTGCTGGGGGGTCTGGTGCACTGGCGGTTGATGCGGGCCAACCGGGTGGAAGATCTGTTCAAACCGAGAATTGCCTTCTTCACCACCCTCTATGCCGAGATATTACAGATGCTCATCATACTGCTGGTCGCTAATCCGTTTGAGCATGCCCTGCAACTGGTGCGTACCATAGCCACCCCCATGATCCTGGCCAACTCCTGCGGCGCGGCCCTCTTCATCAGCATGATCCGAGACCAGCAACAGATGTACGAGAAGTTCTCCCGGGTCTTCTCTGCCAAGGCGCTCACCATCGCCAATCGCACCGTCGGCATCATGACCCAGGGCTTCACCCGTGATGCGAGCCAGAAGATTGCTCACATAGTGCAGGAGGAGACAGGGGTCGGCGCCGTCGCCATCACGGACACCGACAAGATCCTCGCCTTCATCGGCACGGGTGAGGAGCACCACAAGCCGGGTACCCCCATCACCTCCGCCATCACGCTGCAAGCCATCGCCCAGAACAAGGTGCTGTTTGCCGACGGCAACCGCCAGCCCTATCGCTGCAGCATCTCCCCCTCCTGCCAGCTCGGCTCCGTGCTGGTGATCCCGCTGCAGGGGGACAAGGGCGTCATCGGTACCATCAAGCTCTATGAGCCCAAGAAACGGCTGTTTCTCAAGATCAACCACACGCTGGGGGAAGGGATCGCCAACCTGTTGTCACAGCAGTTGCTGAGCGGGCAACTGGAGCAGCAGCAGCGGCTGCTGGTGCAGTCTGAGCTCAAACTGATCCAGGCCCAGATCAACCCCCACTTCCTGTTCAACACCCTCAACACCATCAGCGCCATCACGAGGCGAGACCCGGAGCGGGCCCGCCAGCTGCTGCTGCACCTCTCCCGCTTCTTTCGCAAGAACCTCAAGCGCCAAGACGATCTCGCCACCCTGCAAGAAGAACTTGAGCACTGCCAATCCTATCTGGAGATTGAGCAGGCCCGTTTCGGTGAGCGGCTGACCGTGGTCAACGAGATACAGCCCCATCTGGGCGCACTGACGCTGCCAAGCTTCACCCTCCAGCCCCTCATCGAAAATGCCATCAAGCACGGCATCTGCTCCCTGCTGGAACAGGGCCAAATCCGCCTCTTCGCCGAGGAGACGGCGGATCGGGTCATCCTGTGCGTGGAAGACAACGCCGGCGCCTGGCAGGCGGGCAATGCCGGGGACGGGCTCGGTCTTGGCATAGTGGACAAGCGCCTCAAGAGCGCCTTTGGCGACGCCTTCGGCATCCAGGTCGCGTGCGAGCCTGAGCAGTGGACCCGAGTCAGCTTCACCCTTCCCAAGCCGCCCGCGCACCCTTTCAAGGAGACAAGATGATCCGCATCCTCATCGTCGATGATGAACCCTATGCCCGCGAGGAGCTGGCCGAGCTGCTCGCCCCCAAGCCCGACATCAAGATCCTGGGCTTGGCCGCCAACGCCATCGAGGCGCTTCCCCTCATCCAGACCCTCAAGCCGGATGTGGTGTTTCTCGACATCCAGATGCCCAAGCTCAGTGGCATGGCGCTAGTCGCCATGCTGGACCCCCTGCCCCGCATCGTGTTTGTCACCGCGTTCGATGATTACGCCATCCAGGCGTTCGAGGAGAACGCCTTCGACTACCTGCTCAAACCGGTGGAGCCCGTCCGTCTTGCCAAGACGCTGAGTAGGCTGAGGCACGATCTCAGCCCGCAGCCCGTGACCATGCTGGCCCCCAGCATTCGCCACATTCCCGGTTATCTGCACAATCGGGTGCGGCTGCTGCCCATCGAGCAGGTGGAATTTGCCTTCTCGGATCTCGGCGGCGTGCATGTCGCCTGCCAGGGTGAGCAGTTCCACACCCAGCTCACCTTGAAGTCCCTGGAAGAGAAGACCCCGCTGCTGCGCTGCCACCGTCAGTATCTGGTGGCGCCCGAAGCCATCTTCGAGATCCAGCTGCTGGAGAACCAGCTGGCCCAGATAGTCACCCCGAGTGGCGCCAGGGTGCCGGTCAGCCGCCGCTATCTCAAGGCGCTCAAGGACGAGTTGGGTCTGGAATAGGCGACCCTGTAGGCACCAGAGAGAGGGGGACTGTGCGCAGGATCACACCCCATCGCCGCTCGCACCGCCATGGCGCCGCTCACGGCCTTTACCTGCCGTTAACAGGAGACACCCCCTAGACTCGCCGCGCACACCAAAAAATAACAATGCTGGAGCGTAGCAATGATCTGGTTCTTCCTCTGTGTCGGCCTGCTGGTGGCAGGCTATTTCACCTACGGTAAATTCATCGAGCGGCTGTTTGGCCCCAAACCCGAGCTGGCGACCCCCGCCATCACCATGGCCGACGGCGTCGACTATGTACCCATGTCGGACAAGAAGGTCTACCTGGTGCAGTTGCTCAACATCGCCGGGGTCGGCCCCATCTTCGGCCCCATCTTGGGCGCCCTCTACGGCCCGGTCGCCATGCTCTGGATAGTGTTTGGCTGCATCTTCGCAGGCGCGGTCCACGACTACTTCTCCGGCATGCTGTCGGTGCGCGCCAAGGGCGCCTCGGTACCGACCGTGGTCGGTGAGCACCTCGGCAGTGCCGCCAAGCACTTCATGAACCTGTTCGCCGTGGTATTGCTGATGCTGGTGGGCGTGGTATTCGTGCTGAGCCCGGCGGGTCTGCTGGCCAGCCTCACCACCACAGATCTGGTCTACTGGATAGCGGCGATTTTTGCCTACTATATTCTGGCCACCATAGTCCCCATCGATAAGATCATCGGCCGCTTCTACCCCATCTTCGGCGCCCTGCTGGTGTTCATGTCGGTCGGCCTCATCATTGGCCTCATGGTCTCCGGCAAGGGCTTCTACAACACAGGAATGGATTTTTCCAACCTGCACCCAACCGAGCTGCCGCTCTGGCCGCTGTTGTTCATCACCATCGCCTGCGGCGCCGTCTCGGGCTTCCACGCCACTCAATCCCCGCTGATGGCGCGCTGCATGCAAAACGAGAAGTCCGGCCGCTTCATCTTCTACGGGGCCATGATAGGGGAAGGCATCATAGCCCTCATCTGGTGCACCCTGGGTCTCTCCTTCTACGACAGCACCGAAGCGCTCAACGCCACTCTGGCGAGCGGCGGCCCGGCGGCCGTGGTACACGAGGTATCCACCAGCCTGCTCGGCACCGTCGGTGGCATATTGGCCATCCTGGGTGTGGTGATCCTGCCCATCACCTCGGGTGACACCGCGTTTCGCAGCGCCCGCCTCATCATCGCGGACTTCCTGAAGCTGACCCAGAAGCCCATGGCCAAGCGCCTGCTCATCGCCATCCCCATGTTTGTGCTCGGCTTCATCATCTCCAAGGCCGACTTCGACGTGATCTGGCGCTACTTCGGCTGGGCCAACCAGACCACGGCCGTCATCATGCTGTGGGCCGCCGCCGCCTACCTCATCAAGGAGGGCAAGCTGCACTGGGTCTGCACCATTCCCGCCATCTTCATGACCGCCGTGGTGATCACCTACCTGGCCAATGCCCCCATCGGCTTCGGTCTCGCCATGGACGTATCCACCATCATAGGGCTGGTGGCCACGGCCCTCATCACCCTGGCCTTCCTCGTCAAGTTCAGGCCCTCCCGGCTCAGCGCCGCCAAGGAGAGCTGATCCCGTCGCACTTCTCCCATAACAAGAGGCCCGGCATTGCTGCCGGGCCTCTTCGTTTTCAATGATCTGTCCACACCGCTATTCCTGCTTGCCTCCGTCTGCCTCCCCCCTGGGGGTCTCTGCGGGAGCCTGATACCAGTGCGCCTTCGCCACCAGCACCGCCTGATCCGGCTGGGCGATGAAGTTGGGAGACATGATCTGCACCCCGAACTCGTTGAACACATCCTGGATATGACCGTGCAGCTCGGTTTTGACCGGCGCCGGCAGCAGATCCCCCTTCATGCGCACCTGCAGCTCATATTCCACATACCAGTCCTGCAGGTTGAGCTGACGCACCAGAGGCGGCTCTGTCTGGTTGATGAGTTGGCAGCGCCGCGCCGCCAGCTCCAGCATGGCGTGAACCTGACGCCAGGGAGTATCGTAACCTATGGTGACCTTGGTCAGCAGGGCGACTCCCTTCTCCCCCGCCAGCCGGGTGAGGTTGGTGACCCGGCCGCCGACGACCACCGCATTGGGCAGGGTCACCTCGTGATCCTGGCGCGTCACCAGCTTGGTAGAGAGAGCATTGAGCTCGGTCACCATGCCTTCGACATCGCCTATCTGCACCAGATCGCCGGGCCGCAAGGCGCGGGAGTAGATGAGCACCAGGCCGCTCATGGCATGGTTCATGATGCCGGCCGAGCCCAGGGTCACCATCAGGCCGAAGAAGACGCTGATCCCCTTGAACGCATCGGAATCCGCCCCCGGCAGATAGGGGTAGGCCACGGTCAGGGCAAACAGCCAGATCACCACCGAGAGCAGCCGCCGGGTGGCGCCTATGGTCTCTGCGTGCACCCCTTGTACCCGCAGCTGACCGTTTTCGATGCGATCGAACAGTATGGCCAGCATCTTGATGAAGAAGCGGGTGATGATGACGATCAGCATCACTGTCACCAGACCCGGCATGGCCGCTATGATGCCCTCCAGCATGTCGCCACACAGATCGAACAGGGAGTCCCCGAGCCGCTCGCTCCAGGCCCGGGTCTGGGGGAAGAGCCCAAGCACATAGGTGAGCCAGCCATAGGTGAGCATGAAGATGAGCAGCAACACCAGCAAGCTCAGCAGTCTGGCCTCCACATTGCCCGCCAGCTGGCGCCATTGATGGGGAATGAGCCCCTTTTGCTGCAGCAGACGATTGGCGAGCCACTTCTTGACGCGTCTCAATCCCTTTTGCAGCAGCCAGACCAGGGCGAAGAACAGCAAACTGACCAGTAGCGTCTTGCCGACGGCCTTGAGCAAGTAAGGGGTCGAGTGCAACTCAAGATACTTGGTGCGCACCCCGTCCAGCCGGGCTCGCACTCGCTCGGCGGCCTGATCCAGAGTCAGCTCGTCGAACTCGTCCAGATCCCCGGCCAAGAGCACCAGGATACGCTTGCCATTGACCAGGAATTCCCGGCTGTCCTGACCGTGCCGCGTGCCCTGCTGTACCGTCACCGGCGGTATCAGATCGGAGACCTCCATGGCCTGGATCCGCTCATGGGCCAGCCGCACCCGGGCCGCCCCATCCAGGCTGCCATATTTGGCCTGCAACATGACGATGGGTTCGTGCAGCAGGATCAGGGTCTGGGCCTTCTCCTGCGCTGTGGGCTCCATTCTGGGCTCTGCCGCCCAGCCCGGAGGGGTCAGCGACAGGCAGATCAACAGGGATCCCGCCAGCCAAATCCGCATCCTGCTCAGTCTCTTCATGAGGCGCTCATCTCCCTGACCCATGGCATCCAAATCTCTTTTCCTGCTTGATTTTATAGAAGGAATTTCAACTTGTGTGATTAATGAGCATCCAATGAACCGTGCCTGTACCGGAATATCAACTCCCCTGTTGCACTCTTGCACTGAGCGAATATGCTGTCATCATGGCCGATGCCCTGCTTCGACGACACAGGGCGTTTTTCGCGACTTAGCTGGGAGAAATCGATGGTACTTGACTACATTGCCCTGGGCATTCTGGTGTTCGTCGTCTTGGTCATGTTCTACGGGATCATCGTCATTCACGATATTCCCTATGAAATCGCCAAGCACCGTAACCACCCGCACCAGGACGCCATTCACGTAGCAGGCTGGGTGAGTCTGTTCACCTTGCACGTGCTCTGGCCTTTCCTCTGGATCTGGGCCACCGTCTATCGACCGGATCGCGGCTGGGGCTTCAATCATCGTCTGGACAAGGACGAAGACGAGATCAAGACGCTCAAGCAGGAACTGGCCGCATTGCAAGCCCGTATGAACACGCTCGAACAGACCGACAAATAGGTAATCATTCATGGACTTGCTACTGATACTCACCTATACCGCCATCTGTATAGGCATTTTCAAGATCTTCAAAATCCCGCTCAACAAGTGGACCGTGCCCACCGCCGTGCTCGGTGGCGTCTTCATCATAGGGGCGCTCATCACCCTGATGAACTACAACCACCCCTATTCCGAGCTGGCACGCAACTACTACGTCTCCACTCCCATAGTGCCGCTGGTCAAGGGTCGTGTCACCGAGGTGCCGGTCAAACCGAACCAGCAGGTCAAGAAGGGCGATGTGCTGTTTCGCCTCGATGCCGTGCCCTTCCAGGAGAAAGTCGCCAGCCTGACCGCGCGGCTCGCCTCCAACACGGATTTCCTCAAAGCCCTGGATGCCAGATTGCGCTCCGCCAGTCTGGACCGGGATCGCGCCCTTGAACTGGTGCGTCGTGGCATCGGCAAACAGCGTGATCTCGACGTGACCCAGGCCAATGTGGACGACATCGTCGCCCAGATAGACCAACAGAAGGCGGTGCTGGATGACATCAATGCCCAGCTCAACATCGCCAAATACGAGCTGGATCAGACAGTGGTCTATGCCCCAAGCGATGGCCACGTGGTACAGCTGGCGCTGCGCCCGGGCATGATAGCGGCTCCCTTCATGTATCGCCCCGTGATGACCTTCATCCACGAGGATGCCAACTCCTACGTCGGCTGGTTCTGGCAAAACAGCATGCAGCGCCTGAAAGCCGGTGATGAGGCCGAGGTGGTGCTGGACGGCATCCCGGGCCGCATCTTCAAGGCCAAGGTGCAGTCGGTGATCCCTGCCATGGCGCCGGGTAACATCCAGGCCCAGGCCGGTCTCATCGACCAGACCACGGCCCAGGTACCGGGACGCCTGCCCATCATCCTCGAGATAACGGACCCCGAGTGGGCCAAGTATCAGGTGATCGCGGGCTCAAGCGGCCAGGCCGCCATCTACACGGAACACGTTCACCATGTGGCCATCATGCGTAAGATCCTGATGCGCATGGGTAGCTGGCTCAACTACCTGTTCCCCTTCCACTAAGAACCCCATGACAACGGGCCGGCATCTGCCGGCCCTTTTATTTGCAAAGAAAACCGCCCCCGGATTTGCCCACCTCTCCAGCCCCTGCTTCCCCTCACGCTGCATTTTGATGGCAAGATCCCTATAATGGCGCCACCTTGCACCAGTTCGCCTCCTCATGTTCGTTCTCAGACCCTATCAGACCGATGCCGTCAACGCCGTCATCCAGCACTTTCGCCGCCACCCGGATCCCGCCGTGGTGGTGCTGCCCACTGGTGCCGGCAAGAGCCTGGTCATCGCAGAACTCGCCCGCAAGGCCCGTGGCCGGGTGCTGGTGCTGGCCCACGTCAAGGAGCTGGTGGAGCAGAACCACGCCAAGTACGAAGCCTGGGGGCTCAAGGCCGACATCTTCGCCGCCGGGCTGGATCGCAAGGAGGCCAAGGCGCAGGTGGTGTTCGGCTCGGTACAATCCGTGGCCCGCAACCTGACGGCCTTCGATGGCGCCTTCTCCCTGCTCATCATCGACGAGTGTCATCGCGTCTCCCTTGAGGATGACAGCCAGTACCATCAGGTGATCGCCCATCTCAAGGCCGGCAATCCGGCCCTCAAGATCCTCGGCCTCACCGCCACCCCTTATCGGCTCGGGCTTGGCTGGATTTACCGCCGTCACTATCACGGCATGGTGAAGAGCCATGGAGAGCGATTATTCGGGGATTGCGTGTTCGAGCTGCCCCTGCGCTTCATGGTGAAAAACGGCTACCTGACGCCACCGCGCCTGGTCGATGCCCCCATAGTCCACTACGATTTCAGCAAGCTCGTTCCCCGCGAGAACGGCCTGTTCAGCGAGACGGATCTCAATGGCGAGCTCAAGCGCCAGCAACGGGTTACCCCCCATATCATCAGCCAGGTGCTGGACTATGCCCGCGAGCGGCAAGGGGTGATGATCTTCGCCGCCACCGTCGAGCACGCCCGGGAAATTCATGGCCTGCTGGGCGCCAAAGGGGAGAAAGCGGCCCTTATCACGGGGGAGACACCGGGGCCGGAGCGTGATGCCCTCATCCACGCCTTCAAGGAGCAGGAACTCAAGTTCCTAGTCAACGTGGCGGTACTCACCACCGGCTTTGACGCCCCCCACGTGGATCTCATCGTGATGCTCAGACCCACAGAATCGGTGTCGCTCTATCAGCAGATCGTCGGTCGGGGCCTTCGCCTCTCTCCTGGGAAAGAAGATTGTCTGGTGCTCGACTATGCGGGCAACAACTTCAACCTGTTCGCCCCCGAGGTCGGCGAGCCCAGGCCCCACGCCGGCACCGAGCCGGTACAGGTGCCCTGCCCCGCCTGCGGCTTTGCCAACACCTTCTGGGGCAAGACAGACGAGGATGGCAAGGTCATCGAGCACTATGGCCGTCGCTGTCAGGGGCTGTTCGAGGATGACGAAGGCAACCGCGAGGAGTGCGATTACCGCTTTCGCGCCAAGATCTGTCCCGCCTGCGGGGGCGAGAACGACATCGCCGCCCGTCGCTGCCAGGCCTGCGATCAGCTGCTGGTGGATCCGGACGACAAGCTCAAAGAAGCCCTCAATCTCAAGGACTGCATGGTGATCCGCTGCGCCGGTCTCACCCTTGCCAGCGGCCGTGGCAAACAGGGGGTGCGGCTGGAGGTGACCTACCACGATGAGGACGGCCTGACCCTGGTGGAATACTTCGGCTTTCACTCGAGCGGTGCACGAAGCTTGTTTCAACAACGCTTTGTGCGTCATCATTGGCCCGCCCCGGGCCTTGAGCCCGAATTCACCACCCTGGAGAGCGTGCTGGCCGAGGGCCACCAATTCCGCCACCCGGACTTCGTCATCGCCCGCAAATCCGGGCGCTTCTGGCAGGTGAAGGAGAAAATTTTTGACTATCAGGGCCGCTATCGCACCGCCGAAACCCTCGGCTGACGGCACCCTGGCAGGTGAATACACCCATTTTGAGTATCAAGGTTGGCATACCCTGCCGGCCTTTTCGTCTAGTTAGAGGATCTTATGCAGCGGCTGTTGATTGGTGTTTGTGCTCTGTTTTCTACCCTGTTTTCGCTCGGGGCCCATGCCGCCCCGCTGATCCCGCCAAAGGGAGGCCAGTACGCCGTCATAGTGCAGGGCAGCGGCGGGGTGGAATATGCCCGTCATGCCGATGACATGATAGCCCCCGCCTCCACCATGAAGGTGCTCACCGCCCTGGCCGCCCGCCTCGAGCTCGGCGCCGATTTTCGCTTCGCCACCGACATCCAGGCCCAGCCGGGCACCAAGCAGGGGGATGCCATCAAGGGTGATCTCTGGATCAACTTCGTCGGCGATCCCACCTTGTCGCGCATGGACCTGGTTGCCCTGTTCAAACAGCTCGGCGTGACCAGCATCAAGGGCAATGTCTACGTAAACACCGGCGCCTACAACGGTTACGAGCGCGGCAACGGCTGGTCATGGGGGGATCAGACCCTCTGCTTCGCGGCCCCGGTCTCCTCTGTCATCATCGACAAGAACTGCGCCTACGGCACAGTCACCGCCACCCAGATTGGCAAACCGGCTGTGGGTAATGTGGCCACCGGCGTGCCCATCGGTATCGGTGCCGACAACGTGGAGGTGATGAGCTATGGGGACATGGCGCGCCAGTTCTGCGCCCTGGAAGTGGACATGGCCAAGGGCAACTTCTATGAGCTCAAGGGCTGCATCACCCCGAACAAGGAGCCGCAGGGCTTGCGCTTTGCCATCCACGACGTGGAAGCCTGGGGCTGGGACAACATCCGCTGGGCCATGAACCGCGCCGGCATCAGCCACGACGGCCTGCTGCGAGTCACCCATCAGGCCCCGGTGGGCGCACAGACCCTGGCCACCCACTACTCCGTCTCCCTGCCGGTCATGCTCTCCAAGATGCTGAAGAAATCGGACAACCTCTACGCCGATACCTTCCTGAAGACCGTCGGCCGTCACTACTACAACAAGCCGGGCAGCTATCGCAGCGGCACCATGGCGGTGCGCGCCATCCTGACCAAGAACGGCATCGATCTGGGTAACGCCACCCTGGCAGATGGCTCCGGCCTCTCCGCCCACAACCTCATCAGCGCCCGCCAGATGCTGTCGGTACTGAACTTCATCCAGAAGAACGACGCCCAGCTCGACTTCATCAAGCTGCTGCCAAGCTCTCAGGTGGACGGCACCCTGGCCTGGCGCCGCAGCGTCACCGCCCCCATGATGAAGAACAAGGTACACGCCAAGACCGGCACCATCACGGGCACCTCCAACCTGGCGGGCTTCATCGACACCGCAGGCGGTCAGCGCAAGGCCTTCGTGGTGTTCCAGCGCGGCCTCTCCCAAGATCCGGCCACCCACGAGCGCTACCGCGCCAGCAAGGCACCCTGGCCCTGGACAGTGTTCGAAAAAGGCATTCTGGAGAGCATTTACCAACAGCAACCCATTCAAATTGCCGAGCAATAAACAGTCTTGAGCAGAGGCGTCGCCTTGCCCGCAAGGCGGCGCCATGCCACGAACGATGTTCGAGAAAGGCATTCTGGAGAGCATCTACCGGCAGCAGCCGATCCAGATCGCCGAGCAGTAAACGACAAGCCACCTTGCCCGCAAGGCGGCCTCCATCGAGAACGGCGAATGGCCATATCGACAATTTCCCCTTTGACTGGCCCCATGGCGAGGCTATGCTGTGGCCAGCCTGATCCTATTGGCCTCATTTGACGGAGAGAAACGATGTTTGTAGAAATTTTTGGTCGCCCGGGTTGCCCCTACTGTGTCCGTGCCAAGCAGATCGCCGAGCAGCTGACCGAGGAGCGCGACGACTTCGAGTTCCGCTACGTGGACATCCACGCCGAGGGTCTGACCAAGGATGATCTGGCCGCCAAGGCGGGCAAGCCGGTCACCACTGTGCCGCAGATCTTCCTGGACGAGCAGCACATCGGTGGTTGCACCGACTTCGAGGCCTATGCCAAGGCCAACCTGGGTCTCTGATCCCGGTACATGTTGCAGCAAAAAGGCGCCTGATGGCGCCTTTTTTCATGGAGGCAACGGTCGCGATACTCAGTCTGCCACCGGCGTGAAACGGCTCACCACGACTCCCTGATGCTCAATACACTCCATGAACATGGCGACGGGTCTGGCGTAGACGACGCCATCCTGCTCGGACTGATAGATGACCAGCCGCTCCTGGGTCTCGGTGTGAAGGGCCAGGGTGAGCACCCGATAGTGGCCCCCCTTGAAGTGACGATAACGGCCGGGTGCGGGTGCCTGCATGATGAAGCCTCGATGAGATGATGAACACACACCAGTCAGCGGTGGACTCGGTGCGAAATGAGGGGCAGGAGATCAGTTTTCAGCCCAGCCAATCGTGCCAGATGGGGGGAGTATTTCAATACACTCCTGCGGCTTTATGAACTTGCCCCTCATCTTTCACTGGTTTCTCGCGATACTGGCAAACGATCCTGCTGAATTTAACAAGCTGGCAACCCTGTTTTAGGGGTTAATATCAGCAATTTATTCCATAAATTAGATTGTTATAGCATTCAATTCTGTGAAGAATAGGAGTAGAAAAATTAGATACTAAAAAACGCTTTTTGCCAACGCGCCCCCAGGGGAAGGAATCACGCTCACCATGTTCACTATCGACAAGTCGCACAAGCTCGACGATGTCTGCTATGACATTCGCGGCCCGGTGCATAAAGAGGCCCGCCGTCTCGAGGACGAAGGCCACCGTATTCTCAAGCTCAACATCGGCAATCTGGCGCCGTTCGGTTTCGATGCTCCCGAGGAACTCATCAAGGATGTGATCCTCAACATGCCCCAGAGCCAGGGCTACTGCGACTCCAAGGGGCTCTTCTCCGCCCGCAAGGCGGTGATGCAGTATTACCAGCAGAAGGGGATGCGCAAGGTCGACATCGATGACATCTACATCGGCAACGGCGCGAGCGAACTCATCGTGATGGCCATGCAGGCGCTGCTCAACAACGGCGACGAGATGCTGGTGCCCTCCCCCGACTACCCGCTGTGGACCGCGGCCATTACCCTCTCAGGTGGTCATGCGGTGCACTATCGCTGCGACGAAGGGGCCGACTGGTATCCGGATCTGGACGACATCCGCGCTCGCATCACACCGCGCACCCGCGGCCTGGTGCTGATCAACCCGAACAACCCGACCGGCGCCGTCTACGGCAGCGAATTCCAGCTGGAGCTGATCGAGATCGCCCGCCAGCACAACCTCATCATCTTCGCCGACGAGATCTACGACAAGATCCTCTACGACGACATCGCCCACACCAGCGTCTGCACCCAGTGCGACGACGTCATGGTGGTGACCTTCAACGGCCTCTCCAAGGCCTACCGTGCCTGTGGCTTCCGTCAGGGCTGGATGGTCATCACAGGGCCCAAGGGCCGGGCCAAAGGCTATATCGAAGGGCTGGAGATGCTGGCCTCCATGCGGCTCTGCTCCAACGTGCCCATGCAGCACGCCATTCAGGCGGCGCTCGGTGGCTACCAGAGCATCAACGAGCTGATCCTGCCGGGCGGCCGCCTGCGGCGCCAGCGGGACAAGGCCTGGGAGCTTATCAACGCCATCCCCGGGGTCTCCTGCGTCAAGCCCAAGGGGGCGCTCTACCTGTTCCCGCGCCTGGATCCCAAGGTCTACGACATTCGCGACGATCAGAAGATGGTGTTCGACTTGCTGCAGCAGGAAAAACTGCTGCTGGTGCAGGGCACCGGCTTCAACTGGCCAGCGCCGGATCACTTCCGCCTGGCATTCCTGCCAAGGGAAGAGGAGCTGGAGGATGCCATCGGCCGCCTCGCCCGCTTCCTCAAGAACTACAAGCAGTAAGCACTGCCAAGGTCATGAAAAAGGCTCCCGCGGGAGCCTTTTTGTTGCCTGTCGTTTTGTATTGAGCTATCAGCCGTGCAGCAGGGCGCCGACCACCAGCACTCCCATGGTGATGAGCGCCACCCCTATGATGAAGGGCAAGACCCAGCGCACGAAGCGATCATAGGGGATCTTGGCGAGCGCCAGCCCCGCCACCAGATGCGCGGCGGTGGGGGCGAACAGGTTGATCCAGCCGGAGGCGGACTGGTAGGCGGTGATCACCAGATCCCGTGAGATGCCGGAGAAGTCCGCGAGCGGCCCCATCAGCGGCATGGAGACGGTGGCCAGCCCTGAGGTGGAGGGAATGAAGAAGCTCAGTATGATGTGCACCAGGTAGGCCATCAGGATGAACACGGACGACGACAGGCCGCTCACCAGCCCCTCGGCCCAGTGCAAGATGGTATCTATGATGACCCCCTGCTCCATCACCACATAGATGCCACGGGCCACCGCCACCACCAGCGCCACCCCGATGAGATCCCGGGCCCCGTTCAGGAAGGTGGCCACATAGTTGGACTCCGGCATCCGATTGATCAGCGCGATGAGGATGGAGGCGCTGAAGAACAGGGTAGAGAGCTCGTCGAACCACCAGCCCAGGGTCGGCAGCAGATCGATCCCCAGATCAGACCAGGGCACCACCGCGTAGATCATCAGCAGGAAGGTGCCAAAGAACACCAGCATGGTGAGCTTCTGCTTGCCGCTGAAGGCCGCATCGCTGCGCTTCATCTGGGAGAATTCGTCATCATACTGGATGTCGGCGAGCACAGAGCTCCCCTTGTCCTGCTGCACCTGTCTGGCGTAGCGCATCACGAACCAAGAGGCGAACGCCACCAGCAGCAGCCACTGGATGACGCGAAGCCCGATCCCCTCACCTATGGGGATACCGGCAAACCCGGAGGCGATGCCGGTGGCAAAGGGGTTGACGGTGGAGGCCAACACACCGACGCCGGAGCCGAGCAAAATGATCCCCGCCGCCACCATGCGATCGAAGCCCGCCGCCATCATGACCGGCACGATCAGCGCCCAGAAGGCCACCGTCTCTTCCGCCATACCAAAGGTAGATCCACCGAGGGCAAACAGGGCGATGAGTACAGGGATGAGCAGCCGCTCACGGCCGGCGAAGGCGCGCACGATCGCCCCCACCCCCGCATCCAGCGCGCCACTGTGCATGGTCACCGCCAGAAAACCGCCGATGATGAGCACGAACAGCGCCACGTCGGCCGCCTTGTGAAAGCCCTGAATGGGGGCCTTGAGCACCTCGAACACCCCCTGGGGGTGAGACGGCAGCTCGGTATAACTGCCGGGCACAGGCAGCAGGCGCTCGCCGCCGCTGTAATCGGCCACGGCGGCGGCCGCAATGGGCTGCTTGCTGTCGGCGGTGACATAGTTGTACTTGCCCGCTGGCAGCACCCAGGTGAGGGCCGCCATCAGGGCGATGATGATGAAGAGCAAGGTGTAAACGGTGGGGAGCTGGCGCTTCTTTCGCGCCGCTTGGGGGCTGGTCATAGTATCCGTTCCTCGGCAAGGCCGTCATGTGATCCGATCAGCGCAAGACTAGCGGGTTTGATGGGGCGAAAAGGTGATCGTGGATAATAAAATTTCGCGATGATGCGAAAAAGTTCGCAAAAAAAGGGCCCCGCAGGGCCCTCTTTCATCGAGTCAGGCTCAGAGCTCGACCACGTCGAAACGCACGTCCGGGTTCACGTCGGCGTCGTAATCCACCTCGTCCAGACCGAAGCCGAACAGGCGCAGGAACTCCTGCTTGTAGCCGGTGTAATCGGTGAGCTCGGACAGGTTCTCTGTGGTGATGGACGGCCACAGATCGCGGCAGGTCTGCTGCACGTCGTCACGCAGTTCCCAGTCGTCCATGCGGATGCGGGCCTGCTCGTCCAGCGCCAGATCGGCGCCATACAAACGGGTGCGCAGCATGCGATAGACCTGCTCCATGCAGCCCTCGTGGATGCCCTTCTCCTTCATGATCTTGAACGCCATGGAGATGTAGAGCGGCATGACCGGGATGGCGCTGGAGGCCTGGGTCACCACGGATTTCAGTACGGCCACGTGGGCGGTGCCGCCTTTGCCGGCCAGATCCCCACGGATGGCGCTGGCGGCGCGGTCCAGGTCTTCCTTGGCGCGGCCCAGGGTGCCATGCCAGTAGATGGGCCAGGTCAGATCGGTGCCGATGTAGGAGTAGGCAACGGACTTGGCGCCGTCGGCCAGCACGCCTGCATCACGCAGGGCCGCCATCCACAGCTCCCAGTCCTGGCCGCCCATGACGGTGATGGTGTTTGCGATCTCTTCCTCATTCGCCGGCTCGACGGTGGCGGTGATGATCTGATCCTTGTTGGTATCGATGGCGGTGGTGGTGTAGGTCTCGCCTATGGGTTTGAGCGCGGAGCGCACCACTTCACCTGTGTCCGGCAGCTTGCGCACCGGCGAGGCCAGGGAGTAGACCACCAGATCAATCTGACCGAGATCCTGCTTGATGAGATCGATCACGGTATCACGGCATTCGTTGGAGAAGGCATCGCCGTTGACGCTCTTTGCGTACAGGCCTGCCTCTTTGGCGGCCTTGTCGAAGGCGGCGGAGTTGTACCAGCCGGCGGTGGCGGTCTTGTTCTCGCTGCCGGCCTTTTCGAAGAAGACGCCTATGGTGGCAGCGCCGGAACCAAAGGCAGTCGCGATCCGGGAGGCCAGACCATAGCCGGTGGAAGCGCCGATCACCAGTACCTTCTTGGGACCATTTTCGATGGTGCCCTGGGCCTGGGTGTAAGCAATCTGGCGACGAACATTGGCTTCACAACCGACCGGGTGAGTGGTGGTACAGATAAAGCCGCGAACCTTGGGTTTGATAATCATATGGGGTCTCGGATCCGTTAAATGGATGAAATCGGGGCATAAGATACCTCATTGTGGCCCGTTATGGTGCTCTGATGTGTTGAACCCGCGCAAAAGCGGCGAAGGACTGAGCGAATAAAACGTCGAGGCCAATGCTGGCGAGAGGCCAGGCTGTGGCGAATGCACCATCAGCAACCGAGTCTGGTGGGGCCGAAGGGGGTCGCTCTTCTCAATAGAAGATGCGCAATTTGCAATGAGATGGCCCGATGGAGAGACTACTGTTTCAAGTACCCCCCATGACAAATTCGAGACGCCCCCCGGTCTGGATGTTGTCGTGCGGGGGCTGGATTCAAGGAGGAGTCTATGTCACGCGTTCTGGCCATCTGTTTTGCCAGCCTGATTGCCGCCACCCCGCTGGCCACCCGGGCCGCCGTCTATCAATGCACGGTCAACGGCACCGTCCACTTCAGCGACATCCCCTGCGCCGGGGATGCCAAGCCCATGGACTTGCGCGTCTACACCCCGCCCGCCGAGGCGGTGGCTCAAGCCAGCAAGCAGACAGAGGCGATTGAAAAGGATCTCGCCGCCAGCCAGCAGCAACGTCAGCTGGCGACCCTGCGTGCGGAGGCAGAGGCCAAGACCCTGAAGATGAACAACGAGATCACCCGCTACAACGAGCAGCTGACGGGCACCACCGCATCCCAGGCGGATGGGGCCGGTGAGAGGCGCTCCGCCGCCGAGATCCAGGCCATGACCCGTCGTCACCAGAGCGAGATGGAGGCCCTGAACAAGCAGATCTCGACCCTGCAGCAGAAGAAATAGGCCGAGGCTCCTGGCTGACCAGGGTGCCGGGACGGTAAGCGGACATGAAAAGGGGGAGCCAAGGCTCCCCCCACATTTTTAGCTCAATACTGCGTTTCGAAAGAGGCCTCCGTCACCCCGGCCGGCAAGGCCAGTGCCCCCGGCGTGGTTTTGCTGACCACCAGCTTGCTGCTCACCGTAAAGGTCTGCGGCGCCACGCTCCCTACGTCAGATGAGGGCGCGACATAGACCTTGTAGACCCCGGGTTCGATGATCCACTCGCTGTTGGCGTTGTCGAAGCTGGCGAGCCAGCTGGCCGGGATCTCGAAGTTCAGGGTCTCGCTCGCTCCCGCCGCCAGCAGTTGGGTCTTGGCAAACGCCTTGAGCTCGATGGCCGGCTTGCTGAGGGTCCCGGCCGGGGCCGCCACATAGACCTGAGCCACCTCCCGACCAGAGACACTGCCACTGTTGTAGACAGTCGTGGTCAGGGTCACCTTGCCACCGGCCCCGGACAGTGAATTACTCTGTATGGATGTGTTTTTGTAGTCGAATTGTGTGTAGGAAAGGCCGTGACCGAAGGGATAGTTCACCCCCTTGCCGAAGGTCGCGTAGTAGCGATACCCCACATAGATGCCTTCGTTGTAGTAGTGGGTATCGACCTTGCCATCCCCGTCGGTATCCGTGCCCGGGAAGCCCGCAGACGAGGGCACATCCTGATAGCGCATGGGGAAGGTCTGGGTCAGCTTGCCGCTCGGGTTGACCGCCCCCGACAGCAGATCGGCGATGGCATTGCCCGCCTCCTGCCCCGGCATGTAGGCCAGCAGGATGGCATCGACCTTGTCCTGCCAGGCGCTGGTGTCCATGACGCCGCCGATGTTGAGCACCACCACCACCTTCTTGCCCAGACTGTGGAAGGCGCTGCTGACGTCGTCGATAAGCGCTTGCTCCACATCGGAGAGCAGATAATCCCCCTTCCCGCTCAGGCGATCCTCCCCTTGCGCCGAGTTGCGGCCAAGGGTTATGACGGCGACGTCGTTGCTGGCGGCATAAGCCGCTATCTCGGCCTGGCTCAGGGATGGCTCAGGGCAGCTCACTATGGTCGAGATGCCGCCAAAGTCGCTCGTGCTCTTGTTCTGCTCGAAGAAGGTGCGATAGAAGTCCGCGAGCCCGCTATCGACGCTGAACTGCCGGGCCAGCCCGTCCGCCACGTTGACGGTATAGGCCGCGTTCACGTCGCCGCTGCCAGCGCCGCCCTTCAGGGTATTGATCTGGGTGATCCCGAAGGAGGCGACCTTGCTGCCCCCAGCCAGGGGCAAACTGGCCTGATGGTTCTTCAGCAGCACCATGCCGTCGCTGGCCGCCTGGCGAGAGAGGCGGGCGTGACTCGCCAGATCCGGCGCATTGCTGGCGATCACTCCCTGATTCGATGGCATCTTCAGCACCTGGGTCAGGATCCGCACCGCCCCCTGTCTGATGTCATCCGCGCTCAGCTCGCCGGCGGCATAGGCCTCCTGCAGCCCGGTCAGGGCATCGCCGTAACCATAGGGCAGCGCCGGGCCACCGGGTTCGATGAGATCGTTGCCGGACTTGATCATGTCCGCATAGTGACCATCCCCCGACCACCAGTCGCTCACCACGAAGCCTTCAAACCCCCATTCATCCCGCAGCACCCGGGTATTGAGATCCCCCCACTGGCCCGTGTAGGTGCCATTGACCTTGTTCATGGCGGTCATCACGGCCCAGGGATTGGCGTACTCCTCGGCGTACTGGAAGCCCCGCAGGTAGATCTCCCGGATGGCCCTGGGGGAGATGATGTTGTCGACGATGGAGCGGGAGGTCTCGGCGTTGTTGGCGATGAAGTGCTTGATGGTGGTGCCCACCCCCTGTTCCTGGGCACCGCTAACCTCGGCGGCCCCCATCACCCCGGACACCAGGGGATCTTCGGAGAAGTATTCGAAGCTGCGACCATTGAGAGGGTCACGCTGAATGTTCATGCCGGGGGCGAGCCAGACATCCAGCCCATACTCCTTGACCTCGTTGCCGATGGCGGCCCCCACCTGCTTGACCAGGCTCGCATCCCAGGTCGACGCCAGCAGGGTGCCCACCGGGAAGGCGGTGCCGTAGAAGGTGCCGGACTCCCCCTCCCGGGTCGGCGTGATACGCACCCCGGCGGCGCCATCGGCCAGCTTGCTGGCGGCGATGTCGAGCCCGGACTCGGCATTGAACACGCCGCTGATGTAGCCCACGCTGCCCGGCACGTCGCTCTTGAGGTTGTTGATCGCCTCCTTGTTCACCTCAAGGCCGCGGCTGGTAAACACGTAACCCGGCCCCACCAGCATGCCCAGCTGCTCATCGTGGGTCATCCTGGCCACCATGCTTTCTGCCTGGGCGCGATAATAGGCGTTGTCCTTGACCACCTCTTGCGGCGCCGACGAGCTGTTGTCGTTGCACCCCTGAGCCCCAAGAGCCAGCGCGATGGCGATGGCAAGGGCGCTCCATTGATACCCTTTATTGTTATGCTGCATATGATTCCCTTTCATTTCGTTATTCGAATAGACAAGCCGAAATAGCCAGCGCAGCTTAACGCGAGGCCAAGGGTGCCTGCTTTGCATGGGGGAGCGACCATTTTGCATTGGGGGGCGGAACGCCAATATCACCACGGCGGTCACAGCGTTACCTTTGGTTACAGTTACCGACACTCGGTTGCACTGTATTTGATCTGACGCTCGGTTATCCCTCGCAGAACATGCCTTAATTTCCCCGCGCAGCAGGATGCTGCGAGGCCACGACAGGCATGTTCCCGGCATGAGGAAATAAGGATGGGAAAGAGCGTTTCAAATATCATCGCCAGATCGACGCTCTATTTATTGGAAGAGAGTGGCGTCAATACCGACGCCATAAAAACACAGTGCCAACTCAGCCAATATGAGCTGGAGAGGGCCGATGGCCGGCTGTCACAAAAACAGCATCTGCGTTTTATCAAGGCGACATCGGCATATGACTTTTTATGGCAGGAGCGCCTGTCGCAAGGTCATTCCCCCGCGTCACTCATCGATGACGCCTATGAGATGTTTCCCGATCTCGTCGGTTATTGTCTCAACCAGCCGACGGCCGAGGAGGCGGTGCTCGGTTATATCCGCAACCGGATCATCATCGGCAATTGCGATAATTTCACCCTCGCCCAAGCGGATGACCAGCTCGCCATCACCTATGTCGAAGACCAGGAGTTGGCCCAGCGCAACCACTCCGCTATCGGCAACTTCATGCTGCTCAAGGAGTTGGTGCGCCTCTATGCGCCCGGGGTGGAGACCGCCGTCAGCCTGCGCGGAGCAGCGGAGCCCGGGAGCAAGCAGCTCGACGAGGGCTTCGGCTGCCATTGCCAGTTTGATCAGGCGGCCAACGTCATCCACTTCAAGAGCGCCGCCCTGACGAGCCGGGCCGAGCACTATCTGCCGCTGCTCAACCGGAATCAGCACCAGCAGATCAGCCGCAGAGTCGCGGCGCTGGAATATGAGCAAGGATTCTCGAGCCTTGTCATGTCATTGCTCGAACAGGCCATCGAAAATAATGTTCTCAATGATGAAGCCAGCTTCATGGAATATATTTGCGGCCTGGTCGGCATGAGTCGCTGGACCATCAATGCCAGACTCAATCAGGAAAATAGTAATCTCAGCATGTTATTAAAAAAGGTGCGTATTAAAAAAGCTTGCGCCTGGTTGGCAGAGACCGATCTGAGTATTCAGGATATCAGCGAGCGACTTCGCTTCTCTTCCCTCTCGGTATTTTCACGCTTCTTCTCCACCCATATGGGCAGCTCGCCATTGCATTATCGGCGTCGGCTCGGTCAAGGTGGTTAACGACTCGCAATTCGCGGCGCTCTGTTAATAGACACCTTAGTGGGCATGGCGCCAAATGCAGCATGGTGGCCCCATCGCCAGTGCCAATTGATACATATTTATGACAAAACCGACTCGGGGTTGAACGCCGCCGATACAGGTATCCGACGGGAGCCTATTTTTGAAACATAACGCCTTGGGGAAAACAATTAATCGAGATTGAAAATTAAAAACTACAAAAAGTTTGCCCGGAGTCGATTAAGGTTCATGGAGCATCAATACTATTGTTAATCTACTCAGATTACTGTTGATGTGTCATTCAAGGGACTCATGGAGGAGCTCTGTATGTTCTGGAAACGCACGACCAGCAAGGAAGCGAGTGAACAGGCGGCAAGAGTGGTTGAGCTGGGAGCCTTCGAGCAGGCCATCCAGACCCAGGTGCCCTTCATCCAGTTCACCCCGGCGGGCATTGTGACCTTCGTCAACGATCTGTTCCTCAACATCGTGGGCTTTCAACGGGATGAGGTGATAGGCAAGCACCACAGCGCGCTCTGTTTCCCGGAAGACGTCAAGACCCGCGACTATGAGAAGCTGTGGCAGGATCTGCGCGGCGGCACCTCTCGCAGCGGTCGCTTCATCCGCCAGTCGAAATCGGGCAAGGCGGTCTGGCTGGAAGCCACCTACTTCCCCATCCTCGTCGACGGCAAGGTGGTCAAGGTCGCCAAGGTCGCCTCGGACGTGACCCAGCAACAATCCTCGCTGGAGCGCACCCAGGCCCTGCTGGCGGCGCTCGACAAGTCCCTCGCCGTCATCGACTTCCAGCCGGACGGCACCGTCATCACCGCCAACCAGAACTTCCTGCGCTGCTTCGGCTACCGGCTGGAAGAGGTGGTCGGCCAGCACCACCGCCAGTTCTGCGATGGCGAGTTTTACCAGAAGAACCCCAACTTCTGGCGCGATCTGGGCTCGGGTGACATCAAGTCCGGGCTCTTCATGCGCATCGGCCATCGCGGCGAGAAGATCTGGCTGGAGGCGACCTACAACCCCATCTTCAATCACGAAGGCAAGGTGGTCAAAATCATCAAGCTGGCGAGCGACATCACGGAGCGGGTCGAGAAATCCATCTCTACCCGGGAGGCCGCCCAGAAGGCCTGCGCCATCGCGAGCGAAACCGTCTCGAGCGCCGCCAAGGGGCGCGAGGTCATCGACAAGGTGCTGGAGACCTCCCGCCACATCAATACCTCGGTCAACGAGGTCAGCAAGCAGATAGATGAGCTCAATCAGCAGTCCAAGAGCATAGAGTCCATCATCTCCACCATCAGCGGCATCGCGGATCAGACCAATCTGCTGGCACTCAATGCCGCCATCGAGGCGGCGCGGGCCGGGGAGCAGGGCCGGGGCTTTGCGGTGGTGGCGGACGAGGTGAGGCAGCTTGCCGCCAGAACTTCGAGCTCCACCAGCGAGATAGTCTCGGTCATCAAGCACAACTCCAACATCACCTCCCAGATCACCCAGACCGTCTCCATCGTCTCCGACAAGGCCGTCGCAGGGCAGGATCAGGCCAACATCATCTCCGACGTCATCAAGGAGATCATCGACGACGCCAATTCGGTCTCGGATACCGTCAAGAGCCTCTCCATCTGAGGCGATGGACGACCAGAAAAACAACACGGGGCCCAGCCCCGTGTTGTTTTTTATACCCTTCTATCCTCGGCGTCATATTGGCCTGCGGCAGGCGTGGCCCTTACTCCTTGCCCAGCAGATAACGCCTGGCATCCTCATCCGCCTGGCTCAGGGCCGACTCCCACAGCTCGGCGATGCAGAGCCCCTCCTCCCCCACGGCGTCCTCTTCCAGGGCTTCCAGCGCCCGGGCATCCGCCAGGGTAAAGGGATGGTGGCCGAGCAACGCCTGCGCCCTTGCCAGTAACATCATGTCGCTCATCGTCCGCCTCCTCGGGCAGAGAGTTCACCCCAGACTGTAGCGCATCCACGGGCCGCCGACCCTAGGTGACGGCGGCCTGGGCCTGGCGCTTTCTCGCAGGCAACTGCCCCACCCCGATCCCGGCCAGCACGGCGGCGCAGGCCACCCATTGCAGGGTACTCAGGATCTCCCCCAGCAGCAGGTAGGCGAGCAGCAGGGTAAACACGGGGATGAGGTTCACATAGGCCGCCGCCAGGGTCACCTTCACCTGAGTCACGGACCAGTTGTAGAGCAGGTAGGCGCCGAGGGTCACGAAAGCGCCGAGAAAGAGGATCACAGCCATGTCCTGCCAGCCCCAGGCGCTTGGCCAGGGCGAGCTGAAGGCGAAGGGCGCGAAGAACAGTGTGCCGACGAAGGCCTGCAGGGCGGTCAGGGTCATGACACCGTAACGGCTGGAGAGCTTCTTGAATACCACAGAATAAGTGGCTGCACAGAGCATGGCCCCCATCTCCAGACTGTTGCCAAGCAGGGCATTGGGAGCGAATTCATCTGCCCCGCCACCCAGTCCCAGCAGGGCTATGCCGAAGATAGCGATGCCAAACCCAAGCAATTGGCGCCGGCTCACCCGCTCTTTGAGCAGCGCGAAGGCGACCAGGGCCACCATCAGGGGCAACAGGGCACACACCATGCCAGCCTGGCCGGCGCTGGTGTAGCGCAGGGCATTGACCTCCAGCAGGAAGTAGAGGCAAGGCTCCAGCGCCCCCATCAGGGCCAGCCAGCGCCAATCCCCTTTCTGATATTGGACATTGCCGAGCTGGCGGTAGCAGAGCAGCCAGCAACAAGACGCCACGCTCATGCGCATAAACAGCACCTGGCCGAAGGACCAGACCTCCAGCACATGCTTGAGGGCGATAAAGGAGCTGGACCAGAGCAACATGGCCAAGGTGAGGGTAAAAATGGGTAAGGGGCGCACAACTTCCTCCATGAATTGGCCATTCGAATAATAACCATGCCGCCTTGCGGTTGTTTAAAGGCACCTAAAATCAGATAATACGGCCGCCTTCATACCGGATACCCCATCGTCAATGACTGAGTACCTGCTTTTACTGATCAGCACAGTACTGATCAACAACTTCGTGCTGGTGAAGTTTCTCGGCCTCTGCCCCTTCATGGGGGTCTCTGGCAAACTGGAAACCGCCATCGGCATGGGACTGGCCACCACCTTCGTGATGACGCTCGCCAGCGCCTGCTCCTATCTGATGGAGCACTATATCCTGATCCCGCTGAATATCGCCTATCTGCGTACTCTGGGCTTCATTCTGGTGATCGCCGTGGTGGTCCAGTTCACCGAGATGGTGATCCGCAAGAGCAGCCCGACCCTGTATCGCCTGCTCGGCATCTTCCTGCCCCTCATCACCACCAACTGCGCCGTGCTCGGCGTGGCGCTGCTCAGCATCAACGAGCACCACAACTTCATGCAGAGCATCATCTACGGCTTCGGGGCCGCCTGCGGCTTCTCCCTGGTATTGATCCTGTTTGCCGCCATGCGTGAGCGCCTGGTGGCCGCCGATGTGCCGACACCATTTCGCGGCGTCTCCATCGCCATGGTCACCGCAGGCCTGATGTCGCTGGCCTTCATGGGCTTTACCGGCCTCATCAAGATATAGCCATGATCCATATACTCTTTGCCATTCTGGTGCTGGCGCTGCTGGCCCTGGCCTTCGGCATCATTCTGGGCTTTGCCGCCGTCAAGTTTCATGTCGAGGCCGATCCCATCGTCGATCAGCTCGATGCCCTGCTGCCCCAGACCCAGTGCGGCCAGTGCGGCTATCCGGGCTGCAAGCCCTATGCCGAGGCGCTCGCCAACGGCGATGAGATCAACAAGTGCGTGCCCGGTGGCGATGCCACCATGCGCAAGATAGCCGACCTCATGGGGGTCGAACCCCAGCCGCTTGGCGGCGGTGACGAGGCCGCCGTGCCCGTCAAGAAGGTCGCCTTCATTCACGAGGACATGTGCATAGGTTGCACCAAGTGCATTCAGGCCTGCCCGGTCGATGCCATCCTGGGTGCCACCAAGGCGATGCATACCGTCATCGCCGATGAGTGCACCGGGTGCGATCTCTGTGTCGATCCCTGCCCGACTGACTGTATCGAAATGATCCCGGTTCCGACCACGGTCGATAACTGGAAATGGGATCTGGCCAAGGTCACCATTCCGGTCAAGATAGTGGAGTAACCATGCAGCACCTGCTCGAACGTATCAAAGCCGGCAATCTCTGGGATTTCCACGGCGGCATTCATCCCCCCGAGAACAAGGATCAATCCAGCCTGACCCCTGTGGTGGACGCGGGCCTGCCGCCCCAGCTCATCATACCGGTGCGCCAGCACGCGGGCCCCGCCGGCGATCTGCTGGTGCAGGTCGGTGACAAGGTCAAGAAGGGTCAGCCCCTGACCCGTTATGACAAGGGCCGCATAGTGCCGGTGCACGCCTCCACCTCGGGTACCGTCACCGCCATCGAGCCCCATACGGTGGCGCACCCATCAGGCCTGGAGGATCTCTGCGTCATCCTCACCCCGGATGGGGAAGATGCCTGGGGCGAGCGCAATGGCCGAGCCGATTATTGGAATCTGGAGCGGGGCGAACTGCTCGAGCGCATCCAGCAGGCCGGCATCGCGGGCCTTGGCGGCGCCGTCTTCCCGACCCACAGCAAGCTCGATGGCCGCGGCCAGCTCACCGAGATCCTGATCGTCAACGGTCTGGAGTGCGAACCCTACATCACCACAGATGACAGGCTGATGCAGGAGTATGCGGACGAGATCATGGACGGCATCCGGGTGCTCAAGCACCTGCTCAAACCGAAACTCACTCTGATCGGGGTGGAAGACAACAAGCCGGCGGCCATCGACGAGCTCACCCGTCACGCCACAGACGAGGATGTACTGGTCAAATCCGTGCCGACCAAGTACCCCTCGGGCGGCGCCAAGCAGACCATAGAGCTGCTCACCGGTCGCCAGGTGCCCAAGGGCGGGCGGGCGGTGGACATGGGCATCATGGTGCTCAACGTCGCCACCGTGTTTGCCATCAAGCGCGCCATCGTAGATGGCGAGCCGCTCATCTCCCGCATCGTCACCCTCACCGGCAACGCCTTCAAGAAACCGGGCAACGCCTGGGTGTTGTTGGGTACGCCGGTGCGCTGGCTGTTGCAGCGCTTCGAGCTGCAACCTGAAGCGGATCAGCGGGTCATCATGGGGGGCCCCATGATGGGCTTCACCCTGCCCCACGCCATGGTGCCCGTGGTCAAGGCCACCAACTGCCTGCTCTCCCCCACCCGGGCCGAGCTGCCGCCCCCCGGCCAAGAGCAGGCCTGCATCCGTTGCAGCGCCTGCGCCGACGCCTGCCCGGCCAATCTGCTGCCCCAGGAGCTGTACTGGTACAGCCGCGCCAAGGACTACGACAAGGCCGAGAAGCTCAACCTGTTCGACTGCATCGAGTGTGGCGCCTGTGCCTGGGTCTGCCCGAGTGAAATTCCCCTGGTGCAGTACTACAAGATTGCCAAGGACGATATCCGCGAGACCCGCGCCGAGCACGAGAAGGCCGAGCGCGCCAAGCAGCGTTTCGAAGCCAAGCAAGCTCGCTTCGAGCGCGAAAAAGCCGCCCGTGAGGCTCGCCATGCCGAAGCCGCCGCCCAGCGTCGTCAGGCCATGACCAAGGCGGGCGGTGAAGACCCCGTCGCCGCCGCCCTGGCCCGTCTCAAGGCCAAGCAGGAAGCCCCTGTCAGCGTGTCTGCCGAGCAACCCGACAACGCCGCCATGGCTGCCGCCCGCGAGGCGCGCAAGCAAGAAGCGCTGGCGCGCCGCGCCGCCAAGGCCGCCGAAGCGCAGCCACAGGCAGAGCCGGTGCCCGCGCAGGAGAGCGCTGGCGAAGTCGATCCCAAGAAGGCCGCCATTGCCGCCGCCCTGGCCCGTGCCAAGGCCAAGAAGGCCGCTCAGGCAGCAGGTGAAGACAATGCCGGTAGCGAACCCGCCGCAGTCAGTGACATGGTGACGGCTGCGGCAAGCGAGCCAGCATCCACCAGCGAGGTCGATCCCAAGAAAGCGGCTATCGCCGCTGCCATCGCTCGCGCCAAGGCCAAGAAAGCGGCTCAGGCTGTTGGTGAAGACAACGCGACTAGCGAACCCGCCGCGGCCCGCGACGTGGTGACGCCTGCGGCAGGCGAGCCAGCCCCCGCCAGCGAGGTCGATCCCAAGAAGGCAGCCATTGCCGCCGCCATCGCCCGTGCCAAGGCCAAGAAGGCCGCTCAGGCAGCAGGTGAAGACAATGTCGGTAGCGAACCCGCTGCCCGCGAGGTTGTGACGCCTGCGGCAGGCGAGCCAGCCCCCGCTAGCGAGGTCGATCCCAAGAAGGCAGCCATTGCCGCCGCCATCGCTCGCGCCAAGGCCAAGAAGGCTGCTCAGGCGGCAGGTGAAGACAATGCCGGTAGCGAACCAGCGGTTAGCGAGGCGGTGACGCCTGCGGCAAGCGAGCCAACGCCCACCAGCGAGGTCGATCCCAAGAAGGCGGCCATCGCCGCCGCCATCGCCCGTGCCAAGGCCAAAAAAGCGGCCGCCGAGGCAGCCAAACTCGACCAGCGCGAGTCAGACCCACTTTCCGACAAGAGCCACTGATCCATGTTCAATATCGCGACTGCGCCCTTTGCCCATAACCGCAAGCAGACCCAGACCCTGATGTTGCTGGTGATCCTGGCCTGCCTGCCCGGTTTCCTGGCGCAAACCTGGTTCTTCGGCTGGGGCACCCTGGTCCAGATCCTGCTGGCGCTGGTGACGGCGCTGGGTTGCGAGGCCCTGGTGCTCCGCCTGCGCCATCGTCCCGTCATGCCGGCTCTGCTGGACGGCAGTGCGGCCCTCACCGCCGTGCTGATCGGGCTCTCCCTGCCGCCCCTGCTGCCCTGGTGGATGCTGGTGCTCGGCACCGCCTTTGCCATCATCATCGCCAAGCACCTCTATGGTGGGCTCGGTCAGAACCTGTTCAACCCGGCCATGGTGGCCTATGTGCTGCTGCTGGTCTCCTTCCCGGTACAAATGACCAGTTGGCTGCCGCCCTCCAGCATAGCTACCTATGATCTGGGCTTTGGGGATGCGGTATCTGTCATCTTCACCGGCTTTAGCCTGGACGGCTACAGCATGGCGCAGCTCAAGCAGGGGGTGGATGGGCTGACCATGGCGACCCCCCTCGACACCCTGAAGACGGGGCTGACCCAGGGCCTCACCGCCAGCGAAGTAATGACTCACAAGGTGTTCGAGGGCTGGGGCGGCATCGGCTGGAGCTGGGTCAACCTCGGCTATCTGCTGGGTGGCCTCTTCCTGCTGCAGCAAAAAGTGATCAACTGGCGCATTCCGGCCGCCGTGCTGGGGGCCCTGCTGCTGTCGGCCACTCTCGGCTATCTGGCGACGCCGGATGCCACCGGCACCCCCATGCTGCACCTGTTCAGTGGCGCCACCATGCTCGGGGCCTTCTTTATTGCCACCGATCCGGTGAGCGCCAGCACCACTCCCCGCGGCCGTCTGGTGTACGGCGTGCTGATCGGCGTGCTGGTCTACCTCATCCGCCGCTTCGGTGGCTACCCGGATGCCTTCGCCTTCGCTGTGCTGCTGGCCAACCTGTGCGTGCCGCTCATCGACAGCCTGACCCGTCCCAAAGTCTATGGGGCTCGTCGCAAATGACCCTGGCGCCATTCTCATATTCAGGAAGCTTCCCATGTTAAAGAGCATGCGCAAAAATGGCGTCACGCTGGCCCTGTTCGCCCTGGGTTGTACCGCCATGGTGGTGCTGACCAACGAGCTGACCCAGGACAGGATCGCCCACCAGCAGCAGCTGGAAAAACTGCGTACCCTGGCGGCACTGCTGCCGGAGGGGAGCTATGACAACGATCTGGTGGCCAGTTGCAAGCTGGTTACCAGCCGGGAATACCTCGGCAGCGATCAGGCCATGCCGCTCTACAGCGCCACCCTGAACGGCGTGCCCACCGGCTACGCGCTGGAAACCATCGCCCCCGACGGCTACAGCGGCGCCATTCGCATGGTGGTCGGCACGGATGCCAAGGGCGCCGTCAGTGCGGTGCGGGTACTCACCCACAAGGAGACCCCGGGCCTTGGGGACAAGATTGAGCTGAAAAAATCCAACTGGATCGACAGCTTCGTCGGCCGTACCCTCAATGCAGACAATGATGCGACCTGGGCGGTGAAGAAGGATGGGGGCGAGTTCGATGCCTTCACCGGCGCCACCATCACCCCCCGCGCCGTGGTCAAGGCGGTGAAGAACCTGCTGCGCCTGCAACAGGAGCACCCCGAACTGCTGCGGGATGCCCCGTCCTGTGACGCCACCCCCTAACGCCGGAGCCCGTATGGCACATACAACGGAACAAGTCATGGAACAAGTTGATGTGATTGACGGCCAGAGCCTCGTCAACGAAGGCAATAGCCGCCGCGAAGAGCTCAAGGAGCTGATGCTGCAGGGGCTGTGGAAGAACAACCCTTCCCTGGTACAGGTGCTGGGACTCTGCCCGACTCTGGCGGTCTCCTCCACCTTCACCAACGCCCTGGGGCTGGGCCTTGCGACCCTGGTGGTACTGGTGAGCTCCAACCTCGCCATCTCCCTGGTGCGCAACCTGGCGCCCAAGGACATCCGTATTCCTATCTACGTGATGATCATCGCGGCCCTGGTGACCAGCGTGCAGCTGTTGATGAACGCCTACACCTATGGCCTCTATCAGTCGCTTGGCATCTTCATCGCGCTGATCGTCACCAACTGCATCATCATAGGGCGGGCCGAGGCCTATGCCTCCAAGAACCCGCCCCTGCTGGCGGCCGTCGACGGCTTCATGATGGGGCTCGGCTTCACCCTGGTGCTGCTGGTGCTGGGAGGTCTTCGCGAGATCATCGGCATGGGCACCCTGTTCGATGGCGCGGACCTGCTGCTGGGTGAGTGGGCCAAGTCCTTGCGCATCGAGCTGTTCCACGCCGATGCCAGCCTGTTGATAGCGATCCTGCCCCCCGGTGGCTTTATCGGTCTGGGGCTGCTTATCGCCGCCAAGAATGTGATCAACGATCGCTTGGGCCGCAAGCAGGCCGCCGACAAGGCTCACTGCGCCGTGCCGGCCCCCGGCGCCCGCGCCACCCAGCTCTAGGGCTTTGCAGGCCCAAGAAAGAATAAGAGTGCCAAGACAGACACAGAGAATCGATGAATAACCAAAAACGCAGAGAAATTCTGGAGCGGCTGCGGGAGCACAACCCGCACCCCACCACAGAGCTTCATTTCAACTCGCCATTCGAGCTCTTGATCGCCGTCCTCTTGTCGGCTCAGGCCACCGATGTCAGCGTCAACAAGGCCACCGCCCTGCTCTATCCGGTGGCCAATACCCCGGCCGCCATGCTGGCCCTCGGGGTAGACGGGGTGAAGCAGTACATCAAGACCATAGGTCTTTTCAACACCAAGGCCGAAAACGTCATCAAGACCTGCGCCATCCTGCTGGAGCGCCACGGCGGCGAAGTGCCGGAGAATCGCGAGGCGCTGGAAGCCCTGCCTGGGGTGGGTCGCAAGACCGCCAACGTGGTGCTCAACACCGCCTTCGGCTGGCCCACCATCGCCGTCGACACCCACATCTTTCGGGTGTCGAATCGCACCGGCTTTGCGGTGGGCAAGAACGTGGACCAGGTGGAAGAGAAGCTGCTCAAGGTGGTCCCCGCCGAATTCAAGCTGGATGTGCACCACTGGCTGATCCTGCACGGACGCTACACCTGCCTGGCGCGCAAGCCTCGCTGCGGTTCCTGCATCATCGAAGACCTTTGCGAGTACAAAGAAAAAGTCTATCCGGAGAGCTAGTCACAGCGATCTCTGTTAATAAAACAAATAATACCTATCGTTTGTTCTGTAGATTCATATAAAAACAGTACAAATCACCAACCTGGAGAGGCAAGCAATGAGAATTCTGCATACGATGTTACGCGTCGGCGATCTGCAACGCTCCATCGACTTCTACACCCGGGTGCTCGGCATGAAGCTGCTGCGCAAGAGCGAGAACAGCGAATACAAGTACACCCTGGCCTTCGTCGGTTACGGCGACGAGAAGGATGAAGCCGTCATCGAGCTGACCTACAACTGGGGCGTGAGCGAGTACGAGCTGGGCTCCGCCTACGGCCACATCGCCCTGGAAGCGGACGACATCTACGGCACCTGCGAGGCCCTGCGCGCCGCCGGCGCCAAGATCACCCGCGAGCCGGGTCCGGTCAAGGGTGGCACTACCGTCATCGCCTTCGTGGAAGACCCGGACGGTTACAAGATTGAATTGATCGCCAAGAAAGACGCAGGCGCGGGTCTGGGCGAAAGCGTCTAAGCCAGCTATTTGCGAGCAATAAAAAAACGGGGCCAATGGCCCCGTTTTTTTATTGCCTTGCTCCTCGGTGCGCCCTGCTTTAGAGCGCATCGAGTGTTGGCAGCGAACGGCCTGACATCAGGCCAGGCGGAAGCGACCTATGGTCTGGCGCAGGCCGGCCGCCAACTGGCTCAGCTCCAGGCAAGCGCGGGCGGTGTGATCGGCGCCGGTCGCCACCTCGTTGGAAGACTCGTTGATCCGCTCCACGTTGCGGCCAAGCTCGTCGGAGACCGCGTCCTGCTCACCACAGGCACTGGCGATCTGGATGGCCATGTCTGCTATCTGACCCACCGCCACCTCGATCTGCTGGATGCCGGTGCTGGTCTGCTCGCTCTGGCTCACGCACTGGCGGATCATCTCGCAGCTCTGGCCGGTCACCTCTTTCGCCTGATTGGCGCGGGCCTGCAGTGTCTCTATGATGGCGACTATCTCGCCGGTGGAGGCCTGGGTGCGGCCCGCCAGGGTACGCACCTCATCGGCCACCACGGCAAAACCACGGCCCTGCTCGCCAGCGCGGGCCGCTTCGATGGCGGCGTTGAGCGCCAGCAGATTGGTCTGATCGGCGATGCCGCGGATCACATCCACCACCACGTTGATCTGGGCGGATTCTCGCTCCAGCTCGGCGACCAGGGCGCCGGCTTGCTCCATCTCCTGGGCAACCCGGGTGATGGCCACCAGGGCCCCTTGCACTTCCTGATTACCCTGTCTGGCCAAAGCATTGGCGGAGCTGGCGGATTCGGAGGCGACCTCGGTATTGCCCGCCACGTCGGCCACTGTGGCCTTCATCTGGGCCATGGCGGTCGCCACCATGGAGATCTCCTGCTGCTGGCTCTGGATCCCTTGGGCCGACTGCTCGGAGACTGTGCTCACCTCCTCGATGGCGGCGCCGAGCTGGGTCACGGCGGCCACCACTTCCTCGATGAGGCCACGCAGGTTGTCCTGCATCTTGAGGGACGCCTTGGCCAGCATGCCCAGCTCATCCTGACCGATGTGCTGGCGATCCAGCTGATGGGTCAGATCGCCGGCGGCGATGGCATTGGCCTGGGCCACCACGGCATGCAGCGGCAGGCAGATCTGGCGGGTGAGGAACCAGGTCATGAAGCCCATGAACAGCAGCAGGGCACCGATGCTCAGGGTAGCGGAGGTGGTCACCATGTTGACGCTGCCAAGCAGGCTGCCTCGGTTCTCCTGCACGAAGCCGAGGTTGACCTCCACCAGGGCATTCACAGCTCGCTCGAGCTCGGTGTAGCTGACGTTGGACTGGAACAGCTCATCCTTGGCCTGGGTCATGTTGCCCTGGGCCAGCAGGCTGTCGACCCGGTTGACCTGGCTCAGATACTGCTGCCAGTTCTGCTTGGCACGGTTGAATACCTGGCGCTCATTGTCGGCCCCGACGGTCGCCTCGTAGGCGCTGAAGGCTCGTTCGACCTTGCCAATGTTGTCCTGGATGCGAGCACGTCGGGCCTGCAGATCCGCGGCGTCCTCGATCATCATCAGGGCGAACTGGGCGCGGCGCACATAGGAGACGTCATAGAGCAGGTTCTCCACCGAGACGACGCTCGGCAGGGTGGAATCGGTGAAGTTCAGCACCCGATCCTTGATGCCGCGCAATTCGCTGGCGAGAAACAGACCGAAAATCACATTGATGACGGCAATGACCGAAAAGACCACGGCAATCTTCTTGCCGATGGAGAGATTCTTGTAAGACATGGTGGCGGTGATCCTCAACTGCTGATGAGCAGGTGCACTGTGGCGATCGCATCCCTGTGGGCGATGACCCGAAAAGTCCTGACGGGAAATGAAAAAAGTCGCGAAAGATCAAGGGAAGGAGACCTCGCAAGGGGCGGCACCTTACCACAACCTGGCCGTCCCCTTCATCGCCTTTCGCCATGCTCGGCCGATTTCAATCGGCGCTCTGCACCGGCACACTATCGACCGCATGGCACGAGACTTGAGCCGATTGATGCAATCGCACCATCGACGTGGACAAAAACAGGGTCAGAGGATGTAATGGCCCCCACATTTCTCCTCATCGTCTCTCGCCATCGAGGTGCCCGTTTCATGGATAACGCATCAACCCTCACCGCCACCTGGTCCGTGCAACTGCGCGAACAGATCCAGGCTCGTCCCCTCACCGCCCTCGGCCTGCTCGTCGCCCTGGTGGCCGTCCTGCTGCTCCTGCTGCAGAGCCTGGTCATGCTGCTCGCTGGCGACATCAGCCCAGGCGCCCGCTATGGCCTCCTCGGCGGGGTCGCCGGGTTCGCCGCCACAGCCCTGGGAGCCCTGCCGGCCCTCTTTCTGCGCTCGGTGCCGCAACGGGTGGAAGACGGCATGCTGGGCTTTGCCGCCGGCATGATGCTGGCCGCCAGCGCCTTCTCACTGTTATTGCCCGGCCTCGAGGCTGCTGAAGGGATCACTGGGGACGGTTTTCTCGCCGCCGCCGTGGTGGTCACCGGCATGACTCTCGGCGTCTTGCTGATGCTGGGGCTGGATCAATTCACCCCCCACGAGCACGACAAGACGGGCCCCTGTGGCCCCGGCCACGAGAGCTGCTCCCGGGTCTGGCTGTTCGTGTTTGCCATCGCGCTCCATAACCTGCCGGAGGGCATGGCCATCGGGGTCAGCTTCTCTCAGGGGGACATGGCGGTCGGCCTGCCGCTGACCACCGCCATCGCCCTGCAAGACATTCCAGAAGGGCTGGCGGTAGCGCTTGCCATGTGCGCCGCCGGTTTTCGCCCCTCGGTCGCCGTGCTGGTCGCCATCGGCAGCGGCCTGCTCGAACCCCTGGGTGCCCTGCTCGGGGTGGGGCTCGCCAGCGGCATGGCCATCGCCTACCCCATTGGCCTGGGGCTCGCCGCCGGCGCCATGCTGTTCGTGGTCTCCCACGAGGTGATCCCGGAAACCCACCGCAACGGTCACCAGACCTATGCCACTCTCGGATTAATGGCAGGCTTTGCCCTGATGATGACGCTGGATACCGCCCTGGGGTGAGACGCCGGCGCCCTATGTGCCAGTGGTCCCCCAGGAGGTGATCCCGGAGACCCACGGCAACGGTCACCAGACCTATGCCACCCTCAGCCTGATGGCAGGCTTTGCCCTGATGATGACGCTGGATACCGCCCTGGGGTGAAACGCCGACGCCCCATGTACCAGTGGTCTCCCACGAGGTGATCCCGGAGACCCACCGCAACGGTCACCAGACCTATGCCACCCTGGGGCTGATGGCGGGCTTCGCCCTGATGATGACACTCGATACCGCGCTGGGTTGATAAGACGCTGATAAATAACCTAATATCTAGCCACCACATAGCCCCCATACTCGGGGGCTGTGACTTTCCAGGGAGTGGATGGGATGAGGGTCAGGATGGCCGGGCTGCTGTGCCTGCTGCTGATGAGCCGCGAGGCCGGTGCCACCGAGGAGTATCGCACCGCGGCCCAGCCCGATTCGGCCCCCAAGTATCAGACCCTATCCGATGGCCGGATTGGCGGTATCTGCGTCGACCTGTTTCGGCTGATGGAGCAGGAGCAACCCGCCCTGCGCATCCTGGGGGATCAGGCCTTTCTCCCCCTGCGGCGGCTGGAGAAGAAGGTGCTCCACGGCCAGCTGGATTTCATCTGCGGCGTGGGGGACAGCCCGGCGCGGCGCAACAACTTCATCTACATCACCCCTTCCATCTTCACGGTTCGCTACCATCTGGCGGTGCGCCGGGACGATGCCATCGAGATCCGGGATTGGGAGGATGTGCGAGCGCTTGGCCGGGAGGGGGTGATCCTCATCAATCATGGCAGCGGCGCCATCGCACGGCTGCAAGCCATCGGCGGCCTGCTGATCGACAGCGGCGGGATCAGCAGCGCGGCCAATTACGACAAGTTGTTGATGAAGCGGGGACGGTTTTTCTATTACCGCTCCCCGGGTTTTGAAGCCGACATTCGCCAGCACCAGCTGGATAACCAGATACGCCTGCTCCCCAAGGTGATGGAACAGACTCCCTTCTACATATTGTTCCACCGCCAGACCTCCCCCGAGCGACTCAAGCTGTTTGGCGACACCCTGCAACGGCTCGCCAATCGGGGAGAACTGGCGGCCCTGGCCGGGCGCTACGATTGATTTTCCCGCAATCACCCCATGGCGTCGCACAATGCTCGGCGCCATCGACAACATTTGTTATCATCCGCGCCAGGCAAGGCGGCTCCAGGGCCGTCCATCGTCGTGAAGACACGAGACAAACGAGGTAGATGATGAAAGTAGGTATTATCGGCGCCATGGAGCAGGAAGTAGCCCTGCTGCGCAGCCAGCTGAGTGAACTGACCACCCTGCAACTGGGCGGCTGCGAGTTCTATCAGGGCCGCCTGGCCGGTAAAGAGGTGATCCTGACTCGCTCTGGCATCGGCAAGGTCGCCGCCAGCGTCGCCACCAGCCTGCTGCTGGAAAAATTTGCCCCGGATTGCGTGATCAACACCGGCTCTGCCGGCGGCTTCGCCCAAGATCTGCACATCGGTGACGTGGTGATCGCCAGCGAAATGCGCTTCCATGACGTGGACGTGACCGCCTTTGGCTACGAGATGGGCCAGATGGCCCAGCAGCCCGCCGCCTTCCCCTGTGACGAGAAGCTGATGGCCGTGGCCCAAGCCTGCATCGCCGAGCAAGGCAAGCACCAGACCAAGGTAGGCCTCATCTGCACCGGCGATCAGTTTATGTGCAAGCCGGACGCCATCGCCAAAGCCCGCGCCGACTTCCCGCAGATGCTGGCGGTGGAGATGGAAGGGGCAGCCATCGGCCAGGTGTGCCACATGTTCAAGGTGCCCTACCTGGTGGTACGCGCCATGTCTGATATCGCCGGCAAGGAGCAGGTGGAATCCTTCGATGCCTTCATCGAAGTCGCGGGCCAGCACTCGGCCGAGATGATCATCAAGCTGCTCGGCAAGCTGTGATCGCACTCCCAGGCTGGGATCCCTTAAACGCTGGTGCGCTCGAGTCGCTGACCTCGTCCTTGCTGGTCACACCGGCGGCCATCCTCATCGGGGCCGCCCTGCTGGAGGCCCTGCTGCCCTGGCCTGCCCGTTTCCGGCTTGGCGCGACCGTGCCCCTGCTGACCCGCCTGGGTCACAGGGTGCATCGCCCCGATGGCTCCCCCCGCCAACAAAGCCAGGCGGGTCTGCTGGCCCTGTTGGTGGTTTGGCTGCCGTGCGCGGCCGGACTCTGGGCGGTGCGCAACCTCTCTTTGTCCGAGCCCCTGTTTGATCTGCTGTTCCTGCTGCTGATGCTCGAATCCCAGCCTCTGCGCGAACTCGCCAAGGCGACCCGGGCGCTGGCGACGAAAGAGACGCTAGTGGTGGCACGGTTGCAGACATCCCCCTGGCTCAAGCGCGAGACGGGCGCCCTGTCCGTGATGGGGCTGACCAAGGCGGTGAGCGAGGGCTGCGCCCTGCGGCTGGTGGGTCAATGGGCCGGTCCCTTGCTGGGCTTTGCCCTGGCGGGGGTGCAAGGAGCCCTGCTCTGGCGTCTCGCTCAACTGATGAATCAAGGCTGGAGTCCGAAGCAGGCTGGCTTTGCTCATTTCAGCCGTCCCGCTGCCACCCTTTATCAGGTGCTCTGTACCCCCGCCATCCTGCTGCTGGCGCTGCCCCTGTGCATCAGCCAGCTCCGTCAGTTAGGCAGCCGACTGCGACTTGCCCTGCACTGGCCCTATCCGGCCATGGGCTGCCTGCTCAGCCTGCTGGCACAAGGCTCGGGCTGCCGTCTGGGGGGGCCGCGTTACTATCAGGGTCAGCTGGTGCGCTTCCCCGTACTGGAGGCCAGCGGAGAGCCGACGGCGTCAACACCGCAGCGGCTGCTCAATCGCCTGCAGCTGATCGGCTGGGGCTGGCTGACACTGGCGCTCCTTTTAACCGTGCTGGAGCAAGTGCGTGGTTAACCCAATCTCCTTGCGCCTGTTGTGCGCCTTGCTTGGCCTGCTCTGCTGGCCGCTGTCGACATGGGCACAGGCGCCCCAGCGCATCATCAGCCTAACCCCTCATCTGACCGAGTTGCTGTTTGACATAGGCGCCGGGGATCGCATCGTCGCCACCGACGATGCCTCCGATTTTCCGCCCGAGGTGAAAACCAGACCCCAGGTCGCCAACTACCGCAGTATCAACCTGGAAGCCCTGCTGGCGCAAAAGCCGGATCTGGTGGTGGCCTGGCGCTCGGCCCAGTCCCGCATGCTGGCTCCCATCGAGCAGCTCGGTATCCCCGTCTTCTATTCAGAGCCCACCGATTTTGCTTCCCTGGCCGACGAGATGCGTCGCCTCGGCAAGTTGCTCGCACTGGAGCCAAGCGCCAATGCCCAGGCCGATGCCTATATGGCGCGGCTCAACGCTATAAAGAGCCGCTATGGCAAGCCCAAGCCGGTCTCCGTGTTCTACCAGCTCTGGTATCCGCCGCTCACCAGCGTCAGCGGCGTGGCCTGGCCTGCGCAGGCCATCGAGCTGTGCGGTGCCACCAATGTCGCCACCGGGGCCAAGACCCCCTACCCCCAGATCGGGCTGGAGCAGGTGATCAAGGCCAATCCTCGACTTATCCTGGCCGGCAGTCAGGATCCCGCCGTGCTGACCCACTGGCAGCAGTGGCCCATGCTGGACGCCGTCAAAAACAGACAACTGCGCCTCATCAACCCGGATGAGCTGCACCGCTTCACCCCCCGCGCCCTCAACGCAGTGGAGCAGGTGTGCGAGGCCATAGCCGACGCCAACCCAGCCTCCTGAGCCAGATCCCGACCACGAACCTGCCACCCAAGTGCTCATTATGGGTTCTGGCACAGAATATGCTTTTAATTTTGACAGACACACACCTTCATAATGGGACAGCGACATGTTCAACGGAAAAACGATCCTGGTCACCGGCGGCACCGGCTCCTTTGGCAAGAAATTCATCGAAACCGTCCTCTCCCGCTATCAGCCGAGCCGATTGATCGTCTACTCCCGCGATGAACTCAAGCAGTTCGAGATGCAGCAGCGCTTCAACCACCCCTGCATGCGCTACTTCATCGGGGATGTGCGAGACGCAGAGCGCCTCAACATGGCCATGCACGGGGTGGACTTCGTGGTCCATGCCGCGGCCCTCAAGCAGGTGCCGGCCGCCGAATACAACCCCATGGAGTGCATCAAGACCAACGTCGGGGGGGCGGAAAACGTCATCAAGGCAGCCCTCAGCAACGGGGTCGAGAAGGTGATCGCCCTCTCCACCGACAAGGCGGCCAACCCGGTCAACCTCTATGGCGCCACCAAGCTCTGCTCCGACAAGCTGTTTGTCGCCGCCAATAATATGGCGGGTAACAATCCCACCATTTTCTCTGTCGTCCGTTATGGCAATGTGGTGGGCTCTCGCGGCTCCGTCGTCCCTTTCTTCGACAAATTGATCAGGGAAGGTGCAAGCCACCTGCCCATCACCCATGCGGAAATGACCCGCTTCTGGCTCAACCTGCAGCAAGGGGTCGACTTCGTGCTGGCAAACTTCCAGCGCATGAAGGGGGGGGAACTCTTTATTCCCAAGATCCCGTCCGTGCGCATCACGGATCTCGCCAGCGCCATGGCCCCCGACCTGCCTCAGGAGATCATTGGCATTCGTCCTGGTGAGAAGCTGCACGAGGTGATGTGCCCGGCCGATGACTCCTATCACACCTTCGAGTTCAAGGACTATTACGTCATCTCCCCCAGCATCAGTTTCAGCAGTCGCAACAATGACTTTGCGACCAATGCCCTGGGAGAAACCGCCACCCTGGTCGAGCCCGGTTTTGAATACAATTCCCTAAACAATCAGCACTTCCTGTCGATAGACGAGCTACAGAAGATGAATCAGCAGGTGCTAATCGAATGATCCCCTACGGACGCCAATCCATCACAGATGATGACATCGATGCCGTCGTCGCCGTCCTGAAATCGGACTATCTGACACAAGGTCAGATGGTCCCCGCCTTCGAGCAGGGGCTTGCCGATTACTGTCAGGTGCCTCATGTGGTGGCTTGCAACAATGGCACCACGGCCCTGCATCTCGCCTGCGCCGTCCTGGATCTCGGGTCCGGTGACTGGGTCTGGGTTTCCGCCATCAGCTTCGTCGCCTCCGCCAACTGCGCCCGTTACTGCGGTGCCCAGGTGGATTTCATCGACGTGGAACCCGACACCGGTAACCTGTGCGTGGCGGCACTGCGCACCAAGCTACAAGCCGTTCAGGGCACGGCCGCCCAGCCCAAAGCACTGGTCGCCGTGCATCTGGCGGGTCAGCCCTGCGATCTGGCAGAGATAGGCGCCCTGTGCCAACAATATGGCGTTCGCCTCATCGAGGATGCCTGCCACGCCCTGGGCTCCCACTATCAGGGGATGCCCATTGGCAGTTGCGCCCACAGTGACATGACAGTCTTCAGCTTCCATCCGGTGAAACCCATCACCACCGGAGAAGGTGGCGCCGTCACTACTCGTGATGACGAACTGGCGGCCAAGCTGAGGCTCTATCGCAGTCACGGCATCACCCGGGATCCCGAACTGATGCACAGTTCCAGCCCAGGCGGCTGGTACTACGAGCAACAGGTGCTGGGCTTCAACTATCGCCTGACCGACATCCAGGCCGCGCTGGGTCTGAGCCAGATGAGCCGCTTGCCCCACTTTATCGACCAGCGCCAGCAACTGGCAGCCCGCTATGACGAACTGCTGACCCGGCTGCCGGTAAAACCACTGCGTCAATGCGATGATCGCCACTCCGGCTACCACCTTTACGTGATCCAGGTTGCCGACCGCGATCAGGTGTTTACCCGCCTGCGAGATGCTGGCATAGGGGTGAATGTGCACTACATGCCCATCCCGGCCCAACCCTATTACCGTGAGCTGGGTCATGACCCTGCGGCTTACCCGGGCGCCCAGGCTTATTACCAGCAAGCCATCAGCCTGCCCCTGTTCCCCACGCTGTCGCTGGCGGAGCAGGACAGGGTCATCCAGGCTCTGGAGTCGGCGCTATGCGCCTAGCCCTTGGCACAGTGCAGTTTGGGCTTGATTACGGTATCAGCAACCGGGCAGGCCAGGTCGCGGATGACGAACTCGACGCCATCCTGGCCCTGGCCCGTCGCCTCAAGATCGATACCCTGGACACGGCCCAGGCCTACGGCAATGCCGAGGCAAGACTCGGCAGCCAGCAGACCGCCAACTTCAATCTGGTCAGCAAGCTGGCTCCTGGCATCACGGCCGCCGAAGTAGTGACCGCGGTTGAAGAGAGCTTGAACAGGCTCGCTCGCCCCACCTTGGATGGCCTGTTGCTGCATCGCAGCCAGGATGCCAGCCCGGCGCTATTCGAGCGGATCAAGGATCTGCAGCGACAAGGCAAGGTGGGCAAGACGGGGGTTTCCGTCTACTCGCCCCAGGAGCTAGATCTCTGGCTCGAACAGGGCTATCCCCTGCAACTGGTACAGTTGCCCGCCAACTTGCTGGATCAGCGCTTCCTGCGCTCGGGCTGGCTCGATCGGCTGCAGGAGATGGGCTGCGAGATCCACGTGCGATCCCTCTTCCTGCAAGGGCTGCTGCTGATGCAGCCGGCGCTGCGCCCCGACTATTTCAAGACCTTCACAGGCCCGCTAGGACGGCTGGACAGTGCCCACCCCCACCTCAGCCCTCTTGACAAGGCACTGTCACTGATTGCGGCCCTGCCCCAGGTCAACCGCTTCGTGGTAGGGGTCTGCCATGCCCACGAGCTGGCGGCCATAGGCGCAGCCTACGGCCATCTGCATCCCTGGCAAGACGCCGAGCTCGCCACCCTGGCCTGTGACGAATCCGACCTCATCAACCCAGCCAAATGGACATCATCATGATCCTCGGGATCCTGCAAGCCAGAGCCAGCTCCAGCCGACTGCCAAGCAAGGTGCTCAGGCCCCTCTTGGGCGAACCCATGCTCGCACGCCAGATTGAGCGGCTCACACGAGCCAAGCGGCTGGACCAGCTGATGGTCGCCACCAGCGTTCAGGAAGAGGATGACGCCATCGCCCTGCTCTGTGAGCGGCTCGGAGTACCTTGTTTTCGTGGTCCTCTGGACGATGTGCTGGCGCGCTTCCACCTGGCCGCCCAACGCTTTTCGCCCACCCATGTCGTCAGACTCACCGGCGACTGTCCGTTGGCGGATCCCGCCCTCATCGACGAGCTCATCCATTTTCATCTGACCGGCGGCTACGACTACAGCAGCAACTGTTGGGACCCCAGCTACCCGGATGGGCTAGATGCCGAGATCCTGAGCGCCGCCACCCTGGAGCTGCTGGCCGAGCGGGCCCATAGCCAGGTTCAGCGTGAACATGTCACCTACTACATCCGCCAACACACGGACCAGTTCAAGGTCGGGAAATTGGCACGCCAGTCGAGCCTGTCTCATCTGCGCTGGACGGTAGATGAACCCGCTGACTTTGAGCTGGTTGAGCAGATCTACAACAAGCTTTATCCGGCAAAGCCAGCATTTACCACCGATGACATTCTCGAACTATTGGCGCGGGAGCCACATCTCGCGACCCTGAATACCCATCATCAGCGCAATGAAGGGCTGGCGAGCTCGCTGGCCAAGGAGCATCATTCATGACCTCACGCTATCAGCATTCACTGGCACTCTCCGCCCGGGCCGAGCAGAACATTCCCCTCGGCTCCCAGACCTTCTCCAAGAGCCGCCTCTGCTTCCCCTACGGCGCCGCCCCCCTGTTTATCGAACGGGGTGAGGGCGCAACGGTCTGGGATGTGGATGGCAACCAGTACCTGGACTTTGCCAGCGGCCTGCTGGCCATCAGCCTCGGCTATTGCGACCCCGATGTGAATCAGGCCGTGATGGAACAACTCAACCTCGGCTCCATCTTCTCCTTGCCCCACAGGTTGGAAACCGAAGTGGCCGAGCAGCTTATCGAGCTCATTCCCTGCGCCGAGATGGTGCGCTTTGGCAAGAACGGCACAGATGCCACCTCCGCCTGCATTCGCCTCTCCCGCGCCGTCACCGGCCGCGAGCGGGTCGCCGTCTGCGGTTACCACGGCTGGCAGGATTGGTACATAGGATCCACCACCCGCCACCTGGGGGTGCCAGAGTGCGTGCGCGAGCTCACCCATCGCTTCGATTACAACGATCTGGATTCCCTGCGGACCCAGCTGGAGGCTCACCCGGGTGAATTTGCAGCGGTGATCCTGGAGCCCATGAACGTCGCCTGGCCCACTCCTGAATTCTTGCCCGGCCTGCGCCAGCTGTGTGATGAGCACGGTGCCCTGCTTATCTTCGATGAGACCATCACGGGTTTTCGCTTCCACCTTGGTGGTGCCCAGACCCTGTTTGGCGTCACCCCGGATCTCGCCGCCTTCGGCAAGGGGATGGCCAACGGCTTCCCCATCTCCGCCGTAGTGGGACGCCGCGAATACATGCAACGCATGGAGGATATTTTCTTCTCCGGCACCTTTGGCGGCGATGCCATCGCCCTGGCAGCCGCCAACGCCGTGATCAAGAAGATGCGCCGGCTGGATGTGCCCGCCCGCCTAGCCGAGCGAGGTCAGCAATTGCTGAGCGAGCTCGATGCCTTGCTGCTGAGGCTGGATGCCCCGAGCTGGCTGCAGAGCGCCGGCCACCCGAGCTGGAGCTTCCTGCTCATCGGCGACTCGGCCAACCACTCCAGCTGGCTGCTCAAGAGTTACTTCATCCAGGAGTTGTGCAAACGGGGGATCCTGAGTCTCGGCAGCCACAACATCAACCTGGCGCACAGCGAGGCCGACGTTGGCCGCCTGCTCACGGTCTATGCCGAGGTGCTGCCTGCGCTGATCCGCCTGGATGCCGAGGGTGCCATCCATCAGGCCCTGGATGGCGAACCTATCCAGCCTGTGTTCAAGGTGCGCTGAGTGCTGCCACTCTGGATCTTCACCGAAGGAGACAAAATTCGAGGGCTCGGCCACCTCAGCCGCTGCAGCGCCTATGCCTCGGCCTGGCAACAGCAGGGGGGCGCCGTCCACTGGGTGGTGGACGGGGATGCGCTCGCCCGGGATAGGCTCTCAAGGGAGACGGTCTGCTGGGGAGCCTGGCAAAACCAGCACTTCTCCCCCCGGCCGGTGGTCGCCATCGTCGACTCCTATTCGGCGAGTCTCACCACCCTGGAGAGCATTTCGGCCGGTTTTGAGCGGGTCATTTACCTCGATGATACCGAGCGTCTGCCCTACCCTGCGGGATTGGTGATCCATGCAAGCCCTGGTACGCCGGGACATCCGCAAGGCGCTGCCTGCTGGCAGTGGGGGCCAGCTTGGCAACCGCTGCGCCCCCCATTCTGGTCTGCGCCTCCCCGCACTGAGGTCTCTGCTCGTATCGAGCGCATCCTGATCATCATGGGGGGAACCGATATCCGCGATCTGACCCCGAGGCTGGTGGCCTGGTTGCACAGTCAATATCCCGACATTGAGTTGGAGGTTGTCACCGCCGCGCCGGATCCCCGTCTCTCCCATTGTCATCAGCACCACGGACTCGATGCCGAGCAGATGGTCAAGCTCATCTCCCGCAGCGATCTCGCCATCAGCAGCGCCGGCCAGGTTACCTATGAGCTGGCCCGCTGCGGCCTGCCCGGGATCCTGATCGGAGTCGCCGACAATCAGGCCGAACAGCTCGCTGGCTGGTGTGGTCCAGACGGTTTCAGCTCGGGCGGTTGGTGGTACGAGGACGAACTCTTTAGCCAACTGACGCAAGGTATGGCGCTACTCGGCAGCCAGGATGAGCGGGCCAGACGGGCGAGCAGCTTGCAGGCACGGATGCGCGGCAATGGCACCCTGGAGGCCCTCGCATGGCTCAATCAGCCCTAATGCTGCAGCAGTGCTTCAAGCTCGGGGGGCTGACACTCATCCCCTTCGCCGACCTGGACGAACAGCAAGTGATCACCGTCTGGCAGATGCGCAACCACCCGGATGTCGCCCACTGGATGAGTTCTGGAGGCGAGATCCCCTTCGAGGCACACCTGGCCTTCATGGCACGCCAGCGGCAGGAGACCCACAACTTCAACTACCTCTGCCAGGATGCCCTTGGTTCTATCGGGGTCGTCTCCCTGCACCGGCTGGACTGGAATAATCGCCTCGCCTGGCTCGGTATCTATCGCAATCCCTCGCGACGCGGGGAGCAACTGGGAGCGCCACTGCTGGCCGCAGTCCAGCAACTGGCGTTCGATGTGGCCCGGCTGCACAGCCTCAAGCTGGAGGTGGCCACCGACAACGAGCGGGCCATTCAGGCCTATCAAAGGGCCGGTTTTCGCCGCGAGGGCGCCTGGCGGGAAGCCGTCTTTCGCCAGGATCAACAACGTTTTATCGATCTCCTGCTCATGGGGATCACCGAACAGGAGTGGAGACACCCATGACCCAAGCCATAGCTCAGGCCATCAATCCGAATCGATGTTTCGTCATCGCCGAGCTGTCGGCCAATCACGGCCACTCCTTGGAGACGGCGCTGGCGACCGTACGCGCCGCCAAGGCCTGTGGCGCCGATGCCATCAAGATCCAGACCTATACCGCCGACACCATCACCCTCGACTGCGACAACGACTATTTTCAGATAAAGCAGGGAACCATCTGGGATGGCACCACGCTCCACAAGCTGTATCAGCAGGCCTATACCCCCTGGGAGTGGCATGCCGCCATCCAGGCCGAGGCGCAAAAAGAAGGGTTGGTCTTCTTCTCCACCCCCTTCGACTTCAGCGCGGTCGACTTTCTGGAAAGCCTCGAGGTACCGCTCTACAAGATCGCCTCGTTCGAGATCACCGACATACCACTGATCGAATATGCTGCCAGCAAGGGTAAACCCATGCTGATCTCGACGGGAATTGCAACTCTGGCAGAGATAGATGCTGCCGTACAGGCCTGTCGTCGCATGGGTAACCAGGACATCACCCTGCTCAAGTGCACCTCCTCCTATCCAGCGCCGGTGGAAGAAGCCAACCTGCTCACCATCCCCAACCTGGCGCAGACCTTCGGGGTCAAGGCCGGGCTGTCGGATCACACCCTTGGCCATGCCGTCGCCATCGCCGCCACCGCCCTCGGCGCCACAGTGATCGAGAAACACTTCATTCTGGATCGCGCCATCGGTGGGCCTGATGCCTCTTTCTCGATGACACCCAGCGAGTTTGGCTCAATGGTTGAAGGAATACGGCAAGCAGAGGCGGCACTGGGTGAAGTCAGCTATCAGCTGAGCGACAAGGCGATGCTGAGCCGCCAGTTCTCCCGCTCCTTGTTCGTCTGTGAGGATGTGAAGGCGGGTGAGGTCTTCACCCCCAGCAACCTGAGATCCATTCGCCCCGCTTATGGGCTGGCCCCGGTCCATCTGCCCTCCCTGCTGGGCCGCAGCGCCAGCCAGGACATTCAAGCGGGCACCCCCATGAGCTGGTTACTGGTTTCCTGAGCCACCGAGGAACACAAGATGCAACAGAAAAACGTCTTTATGGCGCAAGAAGGGAACGAGTGGTATGAGCGCAACAAGGCCGCCATTCTCGGCAAATCCCTGGGAAGCGATCCCATCTTCAAGGCGCTGGAATATCTGGGCAGCAAGCCCGCCAGGATCCTGGAGATAGGTTGCGCCAATGGCTGGCGGCTGGCGCAACTGGCCGAACACTACGGCGCCCACTGCTATGGAGTGGACCCGTCCGCCAGCGCCATTGCGGATGGCCTCTCCCGTTATCCCGGTTTGCAGCTCTTCGTGGGCACGGCCGATAGTTTGCCCGAAATCGAGCCCGTCGATCTCATCATCTTCGGTTTTTGCCTCTATCTGTGTGACCCGCAGGATCTATTCAAGATCGCCGCCGGCAGCGATGCCCTGCTGGCCGATCGGGGCCTGATGACCATCTTGGATTTCAATCCACCGGCAGGGCACTATCGCAACGACTACCAGCATCACGCCAACCTCTTCAGCTACAAGATGAATTACGGCGAATTGTTTGGTTGGCATCCCGGCTACCACAGGTTGTTCGAGCACGTACAGCACCATGATGGCGGCACGGAACTGGAGCCGGATGCACTGATCTCGGTGCAGATCCTGCGAAAGGATGCACGGCTGCTGGCGGCACAAAATCCCTATCCGAAGCGATAAAAAATGCCGACACTTGAGTCGGCATTTTTATATCTGGATTCGATTTCAACACTGCTCTTCAGGCAGGTTTACTCATATTGCTTGCTAAGCCTTCTTCCTGAAGAGGGCCATCACTTCGTTATCGATCATATCGACACTGTCGAGGGCCTTGGGATACATCTCCCTCACCTTGCCCAGGAATTCCAGCCACAACTCGATGGCGGGTTTCATCAGCGCCAGTGTCTCCTCCTCCCCCTCGAAGGAGTAGAGGATGGAGCTCAGCAGGGTAAACACATAGTTCATCGACCCCACCATGGTCTGGGAAATATGCTGCTGACGGGTGGCTGCTATCTGGGCGAGGTAGCCAAAGTTGCGTAGCATCAACTGGTTCAACTCATTGCGGGACGAAAACTCCTGCTGCCACTCGGCCATCATCTTGTCGACAAAAATATTGAAGAACTCGATGTCGAGCAGCGGGACAAAATCTTGCTTTGACAAGGGGATCGGGGCACAGAGCGCGGCGATTTCCCCAATCAAAGCCGGCTTGTCAATCGGCATGAGGAGGTTTATCTCGGCACTTGGCAAGGCTCGAGTCTTCTCAATTTTGGCGCCATCGCTGCAGTTGAAGCATTGGACATCCTCGTTCGTGGCCAATACCTGCTCCATTACGCGACGGGAGGTATCAAACATGGCATTGCTGGTAACCATGCCACCAAAATTTCCTTCCCGCTGCCACTGACTATCCCCATACATCAGATCCCCCAAGGCTCCGGCACTCTCCTCATTGTTGTAATAAGAGCTGAGCTTGGAATGGTGATGTCCCTTGTGCTTGTAGCCATTGTCCAGACCAAACAGATAGAGGTGTTTGAAGCCCAGATGAACGGGTGCACTGATGCCTATGTTACCCACCAGCGGGTTGACGCCCCCCAGGCCTGCGCAAGATTGCAAGCCGGAGAAATAGTTGCGGTAGAGCACCACACCTGGTTCGCTGAGTTTGAAGACAAGTGCCGAATGGTCGAACAGCGTCGCGCAATCGGGATGGATGACGTCGGTGCTCAGGAACAGCACATCCCGCAGATAGTCGGGATCATCCAGGTTGACCAGGAAGTCATAGACAATCTTGGTCCGCTCGGTCTCGACATGGATATCCGGCTTGATCCCCACCTTGTGCAAGGCAGAGATGGCACTGCCACAGGAGATGATGATGGCCTTGTCTTGATTCTTCCTGATGACGGCGATGGATTCATCCAGCGAGGGACCATTGGCAACGATGAAAATGGGGGTGCGCTGATGCTTGGGCGAGATCCTGAGGCCACATTTCAGGAAGGGGACGGCGCGCTCGATATTGTTGATGGTGTGGGACAAAGCGATCAGGTTATCGTCAAAGAAGCCCCATCCCATCACCAGCAAGTAATACTCCTGCTGCACCTTCTCTATCAGTTTCCTGATTTTTTCATTCTGATACCCCCACATGATGAAGGCATTGGCAATCAGGAAGGAGCCGCGGCTATGAATGGCCGATGAGAAGTCCTTGACGATGGTCTCTTCATCCTGCCCCAGCAAAATATGCAGGCCGAGGTTCTCTTGATGCAAATAAGCGAGCAGTGGCGCCCAGTCGAAACAGAACAGCGAACCGTAAAACAAATCCAGATCCGGTTCGAACAGGAACAGGGTGCCTATCTTGCACTGTTCATAGAGATAGCCGAGGTGATAACCCAACCCGACCCCGAACACCAGAGCACTCGGCACCTCGTGGGGTACCTGGGCCAGCATCTCTTCCCGTGAGGCAATCTCATCGAGATAGGCGTTGAGTTTGTTGAGGTACTCCACATGCATGAAGCCAAGGGGATTGGCCTCCTGGCTAAAGGAGAATTTGGACAGTGCCCCCTTCTCCATAAACTCCTTCACCAGAGTTTCGCAAATAAGGTAGGGTTCTTTGCCGTAGACGGCGACCTCATCATCCAGCCATGCCAGATTGGGCTGACCATTCTCGTTGCAGAAGAACCGGAACGGGCGCTGGGGTTGGTAGGTTTCATACATATCCGCAATATGGGGGATATATTGGCGAAACGCCGCCATGTTCTGTTCAAAGCGCAGCGGTAACGCCGCCGCCATGGCTGCTTCCTGCTCTGCCTGTTGTTGAAGTCGCAGTGCCTCTTGTTCGGCCTTGACCAGGGCGGCATCCATATTGACGGACATCAGAACTCCTTGCTGTTCACTCGATAAGCTCGCCCAGCCTTGTTGGCTCTCCCAACCTGAGTCAGCTGCTTGAAAATGGTTTGATGGTGACTGGCAGCCAGGGCTGTCATGCTGGCTTCTTGAGTGGCAAGTGTATTTGCCAGAGTAACGACACCCTGCCGCTGCGCCGGGTCCTCCTTGGCTAGCTGTACAAGACTCGCTATCAAGGCCAACCTTTCATCCATGCAGAGCAGTGCCTCATCATATTGCTGCTGTTGCAGCAACGCTTCCATCTGACGGGCATTTTCCGTTAGTGCCTCATCAAGGAAGACGAGTGTGGCGCTCACAGCGCCCCCAGCTGTTGTCTCATCTGATAGCCTTGCTGTTTTTCTGCCTCTGGCAGCTGGTCCCAACCGGATTTGATGGTCACCATCAGACCCATGACCTCCTCGAGCGGTGCTATATCTCGTGCCAGACTGGCATCCCAGATACGTTCGTCCATATACGCATAGAGTCCATAAAGATCTTCTGCCATGGCCCCCTGACTCATATCGAGCGCATCCTGTAATCCATGCAGCAACCCTTGCGCCTTGGAGATGGCAACCGATTTTGCTTCCATATCGTTGCGCTCTATGGCGCCCTTGGCCTGGGCCAGGCGCTCAAGAAAGCCTTGCATCATAAGCTGAATGACACGATGAGGATCGGCAACCGTCAAATCAGCTGCGATGCTGGTTGCCTTGTATGCCTTCAGATTACGGTTGTACATGATATGAGTCCTCGTAATATCGCGATTAATCAATTCTTATTGTTTATTTGCAGCGACGTCAGGGCGGATGCCGAGTTATTCATCTTGACCAACAAGGCATCCAGGCTACCGTATTGAGCACGCAAAGAGGCCTCATACTTGGCCAATTGCGACGTGGCGGTAGATGCTTTCTGAGTCAGAGCACGCAGATCCGAATTCAACACATCCTCTCGCTGCGACAACATGCCGCCACTCTTGGTGTATTCCTTCAGCCCCTTGTTCAAGGTGGATGCCAAGCCATCATCCCCGCCAAACAGCGCCACTACCTGATCGAAATTCTTGTCGATGGCCTCGCTGAACTTCGTCTTGTCCAGCGACAGCTTGCCCTTGTTATCCATCTTCATGCCGATCTCGAAGACGGTGGAATAGGTGCCGCTGTTCTTGGAGGGGCTGACCAGCAAATTGCTCATGAAAGAACTGATGGCCCGTGTAGTCGCGTCCCCAGCCAGGGCGCCACCGTCATCCTGCTTCACACCACCGACGAAGGTGCCACGCTTGTCCAGGGCGTTCATCTTGTCTTGCAGGGTGTTGTAGCCATCGACAAACTGCTGGACTAGTTCCTGAATAGAGGTCTTGTCGGTGGTAATATCCACCTTGTTTGACTTTTTCGCTCCCGCTACACCACTGTCCTTGTCCGCATCCGAGACGCGCAGCACTGTTATCTTGAGATCCTGCACTGAGTCATCAAAGGTATTGGTATCGCTCCTGAGGACGTTGCCATCCACGTTGATCTCGGCGCTGCTAGCTCCACGAGTCTGCTTCATCGCACTACCCGATGTTCTCGCATCGAAAACTTCGAGCTCAGGGGTGCTTCCGGTGATGGTCAGATCCTTGCCATCCCCCGAGATACCCGAGTCAATCATCAGCTTGGCCTTGCCATCCGCGGTGTTGACTATGTTGACACTGAGACCGAAGTTATCCCCGTTGCTGTTGATGCTCTTGCGGATATCTTGCAGGGTATAACCCGCCTTGACATCTACCTTGAACGTCTTGTCGCCGGCCTTGAACGTCAGCTGACCATCCTGAGTCACCATAGGGGTAGTAGAGCTATCGAAGACCCCTTCCTGGCGGCTCGTCTCTGCCAACTTATTGACTGTGATGTTGTATTGCCCGTTGGAGGCGCCAGTCTTGCTCTCCACCTTCAAGATGGGATCGTCTTTGCTCTGGGTAATGTTGATGGCGCGCTTGTTGAACGCACCGGGAGCACTCAACTTGTCGAGAATGTCGGTGAAAGCAGAGATGGAGGACTTGAGCTGACCTATGCCAGACAAGGTGATCTGAGTACTGTTTTGCTTGGTCACGATCGGCTGTTGCAACTGGGCTTTCTTGGCTGCCACACTCGCCGCGATCACACTCTCAAGATCGAGTCCAGAACCCGCCCCCGCAGAGGTAATTGCCATCACGTCCTCCTGTCTATCAACTTAAAAATGTAGGTTACACCTGACCATCGAACAGCAGCCCAGAGAGGCTGACCCCACTGCTGCTCGTCTGATCCAGCGATTGTAACCGCTTGCTTATCAACAGCATTTCTTCACTTGGGATCTGGCGAATGACCTGTTTGGTATCCGCATCTATCACCTTGATCACGGGTTGATCGAACTCAGGGACTAGGCTGAAATTGATGGTCCATCCTTTCAGCTTGCTCAGACTGTCCAATCTTTCCTGCAATTCCTGGGCCTCTTTTTCATTCAAGGCCTGCTCTTTACGTAATTCCGAGACCTGGGCATGCGCGGGCTTCTCCTGCGACACCTTTGCTGTCGATTCGACACCCGTCTGTTCGACCTGAGTTTCTCCTCCAGTGATTGGCGAAGAAACAGACATGGCGGCCTGGGGGCCGCCATGTTGAGTTAGCGTCGAAGTAACAGAAGGCAAGGCTATCGATTCAGTGGCCATCTGCTGCTCCTCATGTCAATGTTTGACGGTTTAACCGCTTAGCCCAACAGCGACAGGGCTGACTGCGGACGCTGGTTGGCCTGGGCCAGGATGCTGGAAGCTGCCTGTTGCAGGATGTTCTGCTTGGTCATGTTGGCAGTCTCGGTCGCAAAGTCCGCATCACGGATACGAGAGCGCGCGGCACTGACGTTTTCGGAGATGTTGGCCTGGTTGCGAATAGTGGAGTCCAGCCGGTTTTGTACCGCACCCAGCTCGGCACGCTTGCCATCTACTATCTCCAACATGGAGTCAACAGATGCCAATACGTTTTGGGCATTCGTCTGAGTACTGATACTAATACCGCCGACAGTTGAGCCACTGGTAAAGACGCTCCCAACCGGCGATCCACCAGCTGCTGATACCGCAGCTGCAATCCCTGAAATGCTGAAGCCACCGGCTTGAGACAAGCTAAAACCAATAGTTTGGTTGGCATCAGCCCCGACTTGGAATACACCACTGTAGTTGCCATCCAGCAACTTGGTGCCAGCGAAGGTGGTGTCTTTGGAGATACGGTTGATCTCGGAACCCAGCTGATCCACTTCCTTCTGCAGGGCCTCACGATCCTTGTCGGAGTTGGAGCCGTTGGCAGACTGCTGAGCCAGGGTACGCATACGCTGCAACATGCCGGTCACTTCATCCATGGCCCCTTCGGCGGTCTGCGCCAGGGAGATACCGTCGTTGGCGTTGCGGTTACCCTGGTCCAGACCATTGACCTGGGAGGTCAGACGGTTGGAGATCTGCAGACCCGCCGCATCGTCCTTGGCGCTGTTGATGCGCAGACCGGACGCCAGACGGGTGTACGAGGTATCCAACGACTTGGTGGTGTTCATCAAGTTACG
>NZ_PGCP01000013.1 GCF_002812985.1 Aeromonas lusitana | reverse complement strand
AGATGTGTATAAGAGACAGCCCTCCTCCAGCGCCCAGCGCCTGAGCAGCAATGCTGGCGGCGAGGGCCGCGAGCTCAAGATCCGCCGCCTGTACCAGGAGGCGCGCGAGCTGCAAGGCAAGTTCATCCGCCAGCTCAAGGCGGGCGAGCCCATCGATATCACGCCGCTCGCCGCCGTGGCCGAGGAGATGGTGGACACCATGTTCAGCCATGGGGATGCCATGCTCTGCCTCGCCCGGATCCGCGCCAAGGATGCCTACCTGATGGAGCACTCCATGAACGTGGCCATCCTGCTCGCCAACTTCGGCCGCTACCTGGGGCTGGAGCGCAGCGTGATCAAGGAGCTCACCCTGGGGGGCCTGCTGCACGACGTGGGCAAGATCATGACCCCGGACGAGGTGCTCAACAAGCCGGGCAAGCTCACCGACGAGGAGTTTGGCATCATGCGCCTGCACGTGGTGCACAGCCACGACATCCTGCTCGCCACCGCCGGCATCACCCCCACCATGCTGGAGGTGGCAGCCAATCACCATGAGCGGCTCGACGGCAGCGGTTATCCCCGCCATCTGAAAGGGGAGCAGCTCTCCCTCTACACCCGCATAAGCGGCATCGTCGATGTTTACGACGCCGTGACGGCGGACAGGGTCTACAAGCAAGGGATGCAGCCGACCCAGGCGTTCCGGATCCTGCTAAAGGGGGCCGATCACCACTTCGATCGGGAGCTGGTGACCCGCTTCATCAAGTGCATGGGGGTCTATCCGGTCGGCACCCTGGTCCAGCTCTCCAACCAGCGCCTCGCCATCGTCATGCAGCGCAATGCCCAGGAGCCCCTCAAGCCAGTGGTCAAGGTGATCTATCACGCCGGCCAGCGCCACTATCTGGAGGTGCAGTGGCTGGATCTCGCCAAGAGCGGGGTGCAGGAAACCATAGAATGCACCGTGGATCCCAAGGAGTTTGGCATCAAGCTCGCCAACTTCGTCTAACGACTCTGAGCCCCGGGCGCCTGCTCGCGGCAATAGCGGATAAGAAACTCCTCATCCAGCGGCGACAGATCAAAACGCACACTGGCTTCCTCGATAGAGCGCAGATCGTGCTGATGGTGTTCGCCCAGCCAGCGAATTGCGCGGCGCAAGTCTTCGCCATGGGGCAGCAAGGAATTATCGCTCATGGGGTTAGCTCCGGCCAAGGGGCCCGGGATGCCGGGCCCTCCTCCATAGTCTAGCGTCCCCTCTCCCTCCCGGCCTCAGCCGAAGGCCCGTTGCCAATCCTGATCGAATTTGGCCAGAGCCGCATCCACCGCCGGCACACTCAGCATCTGCTCGGCCACATCGAGCGGCAGGGTGATGGACTGGCAACCCGCCAGCAGGCAATCCAGTGCCTGGCGCGGGGTACGGAACGAGGCGGCCAGCACCTGGCTGCCTGGCACGTGAAGCGCCAGCAGCTGCTGCAACTCCTGCACCGTGGCGATGCCATCTCCCCCCTGGGCATCGAGCCGATTGACATAGGGCGCCACGTAGTCGGCGCCGGCCAGTGCCGCCAGCCAACCCTGCAGCGGGGTATAGACGGCGGTGCCCAGGGTCGGTACCCCATTGGCCGAGAGCGTCTTGATGGCCGCCAGCCCCTCGCCACACACCGGGATCTTGACCACCAGATCCGGGTCCAGCTCCCGCAGGGCGAATGCCTCGCGCACCATTTCCGTCTCGGTTTTCGCCATCACCTGGGCAAACAGCCGCGCCTTGGGGCCCAGCACCTCCCGCAGGGCGGGCAACAGGCTGGCCAGGGGCTGTCCCCCCGCCGCCGTGATGCTCGGATTGGTGGTGACTCCCGCCAGCGGCAGGATCCGTGACCAGCGACGTACCGCGGCCACATCGGCCGTATCGAGATAAAGCTCCATCTCTGACTCCTCAATGGGGATGTTCAAACTGTCACCATTCTAGCGCCGTCCCATCGACAAATTTATTGATCGACATCAAATCAACTTACGAACGAAAGTTAATAGAATGACATTCAAAGGCAGGTGACCGGTTTTATGACATGGCACCTCGGCTCGAGGCAAGGCAACACCAGCACGATGAAGAGGCCCTATGATTTTCGACCTGCAACGTTACTCCACTCACGATGGCCCCGGCATCCGGACCCTGGTGTTTCTCAAGGGTTGCTCGCTCGCCTGCCGCTGGTGCCAGAACCCGGAGAGCCGCTCCCCCAAACCGGAGCTGTTGTTCGACCCCAGGCTCTGCCTGCCCGGCTGCGAGCTCTGCCAACACGCCTGCCCAGATGCCATCCAGCGCCAGGATGATGCCCTTCGTATCGACCGCACCCGTCTCACCCGAGGCGATCTGCAGTCACTGCGAGAGCTCTGCCCGAGCGAGGCACTCACCGTCTGCGGCCAGGAACGGACGCTGGATGAGCTCATGAGCGATATCTTGCGGGACCGCGCCTTCTTTGAGCGCAGCGGTGGCGGCGTGACCCTCTCCGGCGGCGAACCCTTTATGCAGCCGGAGCTCGCAGCGACGCTGCTGGCTCGCTGCAAGGCCGAGGGGTTGCACACCGCGGTGGAAAGCTGCCTGCACGTGCCCTGGCAGCAGATAGCGCCCAGCCTGCCCCACCTCGATCTGGTGCTGGCGGATCTGAAACACGTCGATGAGCAGCGCTTCTTCGACTGGACCCGCGGCAAGGCGGATCGAGTGCTCGCCAACCTCAAGCGCCTCGCCGAACAGGGCATCCCCCTGCAGATCCGGGTGCCCCTCATCCCAGGCTTCAACGCGGATAAGGATTCCATCAAGGCCATCATAGAGGCCGCCGCCGGCCTGACCGGGGTGGAGGAGATCCACTTCCTGCCCTATCACACCCTCGGCATGGGCAAGTACGCCCTGCTGGGGTTGCCCTACGAGGCGCCAGAGCGGCCCCTTGATGATCTGGACTTGCTCAACTTTGCCCACGCCTATGCCCAACGTCAGGGACTCCCCCCTGTGACCCGAGGATAAGATCATGACCCAGCTCGACTTGAATACCCTCAGCCCCCGGATCCACGCCCACAAGGAGAGCCTGATCCACATCATACAGCCGCCGGTCTGCACCGAGCGGGCCCGCCACTATACGCAAGCCTACCAGGCCCACCTCGCCCGCCCCCTGCCGGTGCGCCGCGCCCTGGCGCTGGCCCATCACCTGAAGGAGCGCACTATCTGGATCAAGCACGACGAGCTCATCGTCGGCAACCAGGCGAGCCAGGTGCGCGGTGCGCCGCTCTTCCCCGAATACACTGTAGGCTGGATTGAGAAGGAGATAGACGAGCTGGCCGAGCGGCCCGGCGCCGGTTTTGCGGTGAGCGAGGCCGACAAGAAGATCATTCATGGCCTCACCCCCTTCTGGCGCGGCCAGACGGTGCAGGATCGCTGCCTTGGCATGTTCACCGACGAACAGAAGGCGCTGCTGGAGAGCGGCATCATCAAGGCCGAGGGCAACATGACCTCGGGGGATGCCCACCTCGCGGTCAACTTCGAGGAGCTGCTCGGCAAGGGACTGGGAGGCCTGCAGACCCGCGTGAGCGAGCGCCGCGGCCGGCTCGATCTCGCCGACTGGGCCGATCTGCAAAAAGAGCAGTTCCTGCAGGGCGTCGCCATCACCCTCGATGCGGTGAGCGAGCATATCGAGCGCTACGCTGCCTTGGCGCGCGAGATGGCGCAGCAGGAGCCGCGCACCGAGCGCCGCGAAGAACTGCTGCAGATTTCCGCCAACTGCGCCCACATCGCCCACCAGCCGCCGGAAACCTTCTGGCAGGCGCTGCAGCTCTGTTACTTCATCCAGCTCATTTTGCAGATCGAGTCCAACGGCCACTCGGTGTCGTTTGGCCGCATGGATCAATATCTGTACCCCTGGTATCGCAGGGAGGTAGAGCTGTCAGAATCCCTGCCCCGCGAGCGTGCCATCGAGCTGCTGCAATCCTGCTGGCTGAAACTGCTGGAGGTGAACAAGATCCGCTCCGGCACCCACTCCAAGGCCTCCGCCGGCAGCCCCTTGTACCAGAACGTCACCATAGGCGGTCAGAACTGGCGCAATGGCGAGGCGAGTGACGCGGTCAACGGCCTCTCCTACGCCATTCTGGAATCCTGCGGCCAATTGAAATCCACCCAGCCGAACCTCTCGGTGCGCTACCACGCGGGCATGAGCGAGGACTTCCTCGACGCCTGCATCCAGGTGATCCGCTGCGGCTTTGGCATGCCCGCCTTCAACAACGACGAGATAGTCATCCCCGAGTTCATCAAGCTCGGAGTCAGCGTGGAGGATGCCCACCACTACGCCGCCATCGGCTGCATCGAGACCGCCGTGCCCGGCAAGTGGGGCTATCGCTGCACCGGCATGAGCTTCATCAACTTCGCCCGCATCCTGCTGGCGGCCCTGGACGGTGGCCGGGACGCCACCACGGGCCAGGTGTTCCTGCCCCAGTATCAGGCACTGCGGGATGGCAGTTTCGGCGCCTTCGAGGAGGTGATGGCGAGCTGGGACGAGCAGGTGCGCTACTTCACCCGCAAGTCCATCGAGATCGACTGCGTGGTGGACACTGTGCTGGAAGCCCAGGCCCACGACATCCTCTGCAGCGCCCTGGTGGATGACTGCATCGAGCGCGGCAAGACCATCAAGCAGGGGGGCGCTGTCTATGACTGGGTCTCTGGCCTGCAGGTGGGGATAGCGAACCTCGGCAACAGCCTGGCGGCCATCAAGAAGCTGGTGTTCGAGCAGGGGATCATCGATCAGGCCGTGCTGGCCGAGGCACTGGAGCAGGACTTCGCCGGGCTGTCCGGGGAGCTGCTGCGCCAGCGCCTCACCAATGCGGCGCCGAAATACGGCAACGATCAGGACGAGGTGGATCTGCTGCTGGTGCGCGCCTACCAGAGCTACATAGATGAGCTCAAGGGACTGCACAACACCCGCTTCGGCCGCGGCCCCATCGGCGGCACCTACTACGCCGGCACCTCCTCCATCTCCGCCAACGTGCCGTTCGGCGCAGCCACCATGGCGACCCCGGATGGCCGCCGCGCCAAGACGCCACTGGCCGAAGGGGCGAGCCCGGCGTCCGGCTCCGATCGACTGGGGCCGACGGCGGTGTTCAATTCGCTTGGCAAGTTGCCCACCGCGGCCATCCTCGGTGGCGTGCTGCTCAACCAGAAGTTGAGCCCGGCGAGCCTCGAAAACGAGCGGGACAAGGCCAAGCTGATGAGCCTGCTGCGCACCTTCTTCGAGGTGCACAAGGGCTGGCACGTGCAGTACAACATAGTCTCTCGCGAGACCCTGCTGGCGGCCAAGGCCGAGCCTGGCAAGTACCGGGATCTGGTGGTGCGGGTGGCGGGGTATTCCGCCTTCTTCACCGCCCTCTCCCCGGATGCGCAAGATGACATCATAGCCCGCACCGAGCACAGCCTCTGACGGCCCGGCATATTCGGTGAAAACCCACATTGTTGAGCGTTTTCACCGTCTTATCGCCGCAGGCACAAGATGCTATCATCCCGCCCATCGAGCACTGTCTCTGACGGGTACCTTCATGGCGGCCTCGGCCGCCATGCCATTTCATCGTTCGCACCGAGCCCTTGCCATGAATCTACGCCGCCAACAGATCCTCACCCTGGTCCACCAGGCTCACAAGATGAGCGTGAGTGAACTGGCTCAACACACGGGCGTCTCCGAGGTGACGGTGCGGGGCGACCTCAACGCCCTGGAAAAACAGGGGCTGCTCAAACGGGTGCACGGCTCAGCCATGGCTCTCGATAGCGACGATCCCGACGCCCGCATGAACATCAACTATCTGCTGAAAGAGCGGCTCGCCGAGCGGGCGGCCCAGCTAGTGGAAGACGGGGAGACGGTGTTTATCGAGGGGGGCAGCGCCAATGCCCTGCTGGCTCGCCACCTGGCCCTGCACAAACGGGTCACCATCATCACCATCAGCAGCTTCATCGCCCATCTGCTCAAGGACACCCAGACCCAGGTCGTGCTGCTGGGGGGCCTCTATCAGCAGCAGAGCGAGAGCGTGGTCGGTCCGCTCACGCGCCTGTGCATCGAGCAGGTGCACTTCTCCAAGGCCTTCATCGGGGTCGACGGTTTCCACCCCGACACCGGCTTCACCGGCCGGGACATGATGCGGGCCGACGTGGTCAACAGCGTGCTGGCCAAGGGGGTGACCAACATAGTCATCACCGACAGCAGCAAGTTTGGCGCCATCCACCCCAGCCCTCTCGGCGCTCCGGGCCAGATAGGCGTGCTGGTCACAGACGATGCCCTCACCGCCCCCATGCGCAGCGCCCTCGAAGCCCGCGGGGTGACCCTGCACTGCGTCGCGGCCTGAGCCGCCATCTGACCGACTCCCCATTACATATCTCGGGTTGACGCCCCTCACCCCTTAGCGGTTATGCTCGACCCTCTGCCCGTGCGCCGGCCCGACCGGCGACTTCTCTTCTATCAAGCCGTGCAGGCAAACAAGGACGTCGCATGCAAGCCAAGGACAAGTGTCTGGCCGCCCTGGTCATTCTCTGCTGGGGACTCAACTTCGTGGTGATCAAGTGGGGGCTGGAGGGGATACCGCCCCTGCTCTTGGGGGCGCTGCGCTTCATCGGGGTGGTGTTTCCCGCCATCCTGCTGGTGCCCAGACCCGCCATGCCCTGGCGCTGGCTGCTCGCCTATGGTGGCGCCATCAGCCTGGGGCAGTTCGCCTTCCTGTTCAGCGCCATGAAATTCGGCATGCCGGCGGGCATGGCCTCCCTGGTGCTGCAATCCCAGGTGCTGTTCACCCTGCTGTTCGCCATGATCTGGCTGGGGGAGCGCTGGCAGACCCACCACTGGGTAGCACTGCCCCTGGCGGGATGCGGCCTCTACCTCATCGCCGCCAACGGTCAGGGCAATCTCACCCTCATCGGCTTCGCGCTAACCCTGTGCGCCTCCGCCTGCTGGGGCCTTGGCAACGTCATCAACCGCCAGATTGGCCTGCGCTATCAGACCTCCCTGCCAAGCCTCATCGCCTGGGGTGGCCTGGTGCCCATCTTGCCGTTCCTCGCCCTCTCCTGGCTGTTCGAGGGGCCGGAGCGCATCACAGAGAGTCTACTGCACTTCAGCTGGCAGGGGCTGCTGTGCGTGCTCTACCTCTCCCTGATTGCCACCTGGCTCGGCTATGGCCTCTGGGGACGGCTGCTGATGCGCTATCCGGTGGCTCAGGTGGCGCCCCTCTCCCTGCTGGTACCCTGTGTCGGCATGGTGACCGCCGCTTTCTTGCTTGATGAACACCCCAACGCCTTGCAGTGGCTCGGCTCCGCCCTGGTGCTGCTCGGCTTCGTGGTACATGTGCTGGGAGGGCGCATGACGCTGTTCAAACCCCAGACACAGCGCTGAGGCATTGACCAGGCGAGGGAAACTTCCCATATTGAAACAGGCCCTGATGGGCCTGTTATCGTTGGAGTTAGGCAGGACGCCCATCATCAGGAGAGCAAGGATATGCTGCACCCTTCGTCACCGACCATTTCACTGTTACCGCGTATTTTACGATTCACTACCATTGCTATTGCGCTGTTTTTTAGCACGTTGAGCTGGTGTGTGGCCTTGCCGGCCGATCTTGTGTGGGAGAGCAACGACACAGACCCCGTCTACGCCGATCCCGCCGCCCAGCGTGGCGGCACCTTTCACGACTTCATGACCAGCTTCCCCCTCACCTTGCGCAAATACGGGCCGGACTCCAACGGCGGCTTCGCCGGTTATATTCGGGAGGGCACCCTGCCCCTGCTCGCCACCCACCCGGTCACCGGCAAGCCCATGCCCATGTTGGCGAACCAGTGGGCGTTCGGGGCCGACAACAAGACCCTCTATTTTCGCATCAACCCCAAGGCCCGCTGGTCGGACGGCCAGCCCGTCACCGCCGACGACTGGCTGTTTACCCTGAAGATGATGCGCAGCAAGGAGATAAACGATCCCTGGTACAACAACTACTACTCGACCCAGATCCAGGACGTGACCAAGTTCGACGACCACACCCTATCCATCACCAGCGGCACCGAGAAGAGCCGGGAAGATCTGCTGGACTCCCTCCCCTTCGCCCCCGAGCCGAGCCACGCCATCACACTCACAACCAACTGGGTCAAGGAGTACAACTGGAAGGTGCTGCCGGTCACCGGCGCTTATCGGCTCGACGAGGTGAAGAAGGGCAAGTCGGTGACATTTGTGCGGGTCAAGGATTGGTGGGGGGATGGCGAGCGCTACTTCCAGCACCGCTTCAACCCGGACAGGATAGAGATCAAGGTGCTGCGGGATCAGAACATCGCCTGGCAGCACTTCCTGCGCGGTGAGCTCGACACCTTCGGGCTCGTCATGCCGAACTGGTGGCACGACAAGAGCAAGACCACCGAGTTCGAGAAGGGCTATATCGAGCGCCTCTGGTTCTACACCCAGACCCCCCAGTCCCCCATGGGACTCTACCTCAACACGGCCGATCCCCTGCTCAAGGACCTCAACGTGCGGCTCGGCATCCAGTCTGCGCTCGCCATCGACAAGATGATCAGCACCCTGCTGCGGGGGGATTACCAGCGCCTCAACACCTATGGCTCCGGCCAGGGGGCCTTCACCAATACCGAGATCAAGGCGCGCCCCTTCGATCCCAAGCTGGCGCGGGACTACTTCGCCAAGGCGGGTTTCACCAAGACGGGGCCGGACGGCGTGCTGCAAAACGACAAGGGGCAGTCACTCTCCCTCACCATCACCTACACCACGGCGGAGCACGCCCAGCGGCTGACCCTGCTGCGGGAAGAGGCGAAGAAAGCGGGCCTCAATCTGGAGCTGAACCTGATGGATGCCTCTGCCGGCTTCAAGTCCATGCTGGAGAAGAAGCACCAGAGCGCCTGGATGGGCTGGAGCACGGGGCGCTATCCCGCCTACTGGGAGCATTTTCACAAGGTGAACGCCAACAAGCCCCAGACCAACAACATTATGAACATCGATGATGACGCCATCTCCGCCCTGGTGGAGCAGTACGACAAGGCGTTCGACTTTGCCAGGAAGGCCGAGCTGTCGCGCCAGATCCAGCAGCGGCTCTATGAACTCGCGAGCTTCGTGCCCGCCTATCAGGTGCCCTACACCCGGGCCGGCGCCTGGCGCTGGGTGAAATTGCCCAAGACGCCGGCAACCCCCCAGAGCGATGCGCTCTATTGGCCACTGGATGGTGCCAACTCGGGTTACAGCTACGGCGGCCTGTTCTGGATAGATGACAAGGTCAAACAGGAGACGCTCACGGCCATCAAGAGCGGTCAGGGCTTTCCGCCCGTGACGGTGGTCGATACCCGCTATCAGCAGCCCTGAACCTGAGGGGAAAAGACCTCCCCTATGAGAGCGGGTTTTTATCCATTGCAATAAACAAAAGACCCCGCTACTTGGCGGGGTCTTTTTTTGCAGCAAGGCAAGCGGCGAGGCTTAGCCGCGCTTGGCTTGCTTCTGGGCGATGGCGTCGGCCACGTCGGCCGGCTCCAGCACTATGCCTTCCTGATCCGGGGTCGGGAACACGGCGACGCAGAGCTCATCTTGCTCCATGCCGTCGACCCAGCGCTCCAGCCACACCTTGAGGGTGATGGATTGCGGCTTGCAGTCGGCCCACTCGCCCTCGGCCCAGGCCTTGGCGTATTCCGGGTGCGGCCAGACCGGGATGCAGTCTTCATCTTCGGTGGTCAACATCATGACGCCGTGTTCGTCGGTCAGGACAAACAGCTCTTCGTGCTCGACCAGCTTGCTGATGAAGTGATCAAAGCGGTAGTCGGCGTTCAGTTGCAGCGCAGCATTGCGCTCGGTGTCGCTAAGTTCATAGCTCATCGGTCAAGTCTCTCATTCAATAAAGGGCGACATGTTCACATCTTGCCGGCGGCTTGTCCAGCAGGAGCGCGTTATCGGCGGGCGGTTCACGCCAGGGTCGGGGCCACGAGGGCAACGCCTGGCGTCTCGCTCAGGCGCTGGCGCAGCCAGTAGGCAGACTCCACCTCCACGAAGCAGAGCTGCGCCCGCCCGGCCTGGACCCCTTGCATGATCTGCTCGAAGCGCGCTTGCTGCTGCTGCTCCCAGGCAGAGGCCAGCTTGGCACCGTGGGCCTCGTCCACCACCTCACGGCGCAGCTCGAACAGGTTATCGGTGATCGGGCTGTTGATCTTGGCCGGGTTGCTCCAGTACATCAGCAGGTTGTCCATCATCTCCTCGTCGTAGCTCGCCAGCGCGTCGAGTTCGGGGGTATCTCCTCCCTCGCTGGTCGCAAAATCACACCAACCCGAGGCCAGCGACGCCAGCACCTGATGAGCTCGCCCATGCTGATGCAGCGCCGTCAGATCCGTCCCCTTGATGGCAGGCAGCCACAAATCCCCCTGATGTGCATCGAGCAGGGGTAATAGCAAGGAAGGGGCATAGACTGGAAAACGGGGGGCAAGCCTGTGCAGCAGAGAAACCAGAGTGACTGTGATCATGAGCGACGCCTTGAGCTGGAAGGCCGGGAGCATGCCTGGCCAAAAAGACAGAAGAGGGACTATTCTACCATGTTTAATGGTCGACGGGCGGGCCAGCCCGCTTGTCCGCGTTGGGAGTGCGGCCAAAAAAGCAGCGTTCGCACCGCGCCAGCCCTGACAAAGCCCAATAGTTTGAGCCAGCGCCCACTAAAGTAAAACCGGGAATGCTAGTTTGCATACATCTTTAGCGTAAGGAGTGCATCCATGAGTGGGATCGACCAGGTTTCTGACGATTTTGTGAATGAGCTGAAAATACTGGCATGCTTTGATCCGGCCAACATGAGTCAGGGGATCAAATTACGCAGCGACATGTCTGAAGAGCTGTGCCTGGCGGCAGAGCGCCTGCATCAGCAAGGGCTGATCAGCGCCGCCGACGGTGGCTATCTGACCCCCTTCGGCATGACCATGCTCGAGCATCTCCAACACCTGCTGGTGGCACTCAAGCCGAATTGATCTCCTGTGGCGCCCAGAGGGAGAAGTTAAGCAGCTCCCAGCGCGCGCCCTGCTTCAGTAAACAAGCAAACAGCAAAGGACCTTCGGGTCCTTTTACCTTCCCATCCACCAGCCACTCCCCCGCCCGCTTGGGAACCGAGCGGGCAGCAATCTCCTCAGGCACATCCATCTTCCCCAGACGGACCTGCACGAACTGCTGGCACACGGCAACGGCCTCTTTTGCCGCGGGATCCGGTGCGGGAGCGTCGGCAGAAACCAGCAAGGAAGCGGTCAACAAGAGTGATGGGAGCATGGTGATTGGCACGAATCAGAGGTGAGTTAAGAATATGCCATAAACAAAAAGCCGCGACACCAGAGGCATCGCGGCTTTCTTAAATTCTGTATAAGAATTACAGAGCAGTTACGTTCTCAGCCTGCGGGCCTTTCTGACCTTGGGTCACGGAGAACTGTACGCGCTGACCTTCAGCCAGGGTACGGAAGCCGTTACCGCTGATAGCGCTGAAGTGAACGAAAACGTCCGGGCCGTTTTCTTGCTGGATGAAGCCAAAACCTTTGGTTTCGTTGAAAAACTTAACGGTACCGGTGATCATGTTAGACATATCTTTAACCTGTATTCAAAATAATTACTTATGCTTTTCAGCGGGTAAAGCTCAAAAACGGGATTTACTTATGAACAACAGGAAAAGATGCAAAACATCATATTCATTGACATAACAATCGCCCTTTCAAGCTGGCTTAGATTATACGTGCCTTTGTCGATTACGCAAACAAATTTGTGCCCTGCCAGCGGCAGGGCACAAAGCCTTATACATCAGCGGATTCGAGTGCCTGAACCAGGGCTTTGAGGAAGCGTGCCGCCTCCCCGCCGGTGCAGGCGCGATGGTCAAATGTCATCGACAATGGCAGCGCCCGCACCGGCCGCGCCTCCCCGTGGATGAAGACCACTTTTTCGAACAACTTGCCCGCCCCTATGATGGCCACCTGCGGTGGCGTCACTATGGGGCTGGCGTAACGGCCCGCGATGGCGCCGAAGTTAGTGAGCGTGATGGTCGCCCCTTGCAACATCTCCCGCGGTACGGCACGCGCCTTCACATCGGCGATCATCCGATCCAGCCCCTGACGGATATCCGCCCGCTCCCGTTCGGCCACGTTCTCCATCACGGGCACATAGAGGCCATGTTTAGAGTCAACCGCAATGGCCACGTTGACCTCGTTGAACAGCCGCCTTGACAGGGTATCCCCGTCAAACCAGGCGTTCATGGAGGGCTCGGCGCGGCACGCCACCCCGATGGCCTTGATGAGGCGCACGGTCACGTCTTCATCGGCGCGCCAGTGGCGCAGGTCCACCTCGTCGGTGAGGCTGACCGGCACCACCGTCTTGTGGGACAGTTCCATCGCCTTGGCCATGGCCCGGCGCGAGCCCTTGAGGAACTCGTTACCGCTCTCCTGCATCGCCTCGAACGCCACCTGCACGTCCTGCTCTGTCACCATGCCGGCGCTGCCGCTGCCCTTGATCTTGTCGATGTCGAGGCCGAGTTTTTGCGCCAGCAGCCGCACCGCTGGCATGGCCTGTACCAGGCTGCCACCGGGGGCCATGGCGCCGACCACGAAGTGATCCTCGATGTGCTGCTGATGGGCGCTCACCTTGCCCACCACTGTGCCGTCGTCCTCACCACCTTCAAACTCCACCAGGGGGGCACCGATGTGGAGGATGTCCCCCTCCTGGCCGCACAGACGGGCGATGACCCCGGCCACCGGCGAGGGCACATCCACCAGCGCCTTGGCGGTCTCCACCGATAGCAACACCTGATCGATACTCACGGTATCGCCGGCGCTCACCTTCCATTCCACTATCTCGGCCTCGGCCAATCCTTCGCCCAGATCCGGTAATTTGAAAAATTTCATGACCCGTTCTCCATCCGCTGGGAAATCACCGCACGTTGAAAAATTCCATGCCTGTCGCTTGCGCGGTCGTTCAACCGCCCATCTGTGTACAAGGTCATAGCCAATTTTTCTCCATCAGCTGGTGCGCCGCATCCGCAATATCCTGCTCTGTGATGAGGTAATACTCCTCGTTGCGATAGTAGGGCACGGCGGCATCCACCCCGGTGAGGCGCTTGGGCGGCGCCTTGAGAGAGGTCAGCGCCTCCTCGGTGACCCGCGCCACTATCTCGGCACCGACCCCGAAGCTGCCGCACGCCTCGTGCACCACCAGCAGCCGGCCAGTCTTGCGCACCGAGGCGAGGATACTCTCCATGTCGAGCGGCTTGATGGTGGCCAAGTCCAGCACCTCACACTGGATGTCCCGCTCCGCCAGTTGGGCGGCGGCCCTCATCACCTCCTGAATGCAGGCACCCCAGGCGACTATGGTGAGATCTCGCCCCGGTCTCAGGGTGAAGCAGACATCGAGTGGCAGGCCGATACCGTCATCCACCACGTCGGATTTCATGGAGCGGTAGATACGATCCGGCTCGAAGAACATCACGGGATCCGGGTCGCGGATGGCGGAGAGCAGCAGACCATATGCTCGCTTGGGGCTGGAGGGGATCACCACCCGCAGACCCGGGATATGGGCGAACAGCGCCTCCACGCTCTCGCTGTGGTGCTCCGGCGAGTGGATGCCGGCGCCATAGGGGGAGCGGTAGACCAGGGGGCAGGAGAGCCGGCCGCGGGTGCGATTGCGCATACGCGCCGCCTGACAGATGATCTGCTCCATGCCGGGGAAGATGAAGCCCTGGAACTGGAACTCGGCCACGGGCTTGAGCCCCTGGGTGGCCATGCCGACCGCCACCCCGGCGATCAGCCCCTCGGCCAGCGGCGTGTCTATCACCCGTTTGAAACCGAACTTGTCGCGCAGCCCCACGGTGGCGCGAAACACCCCGCCGTTGACTCCCACGTCCTCGCCGAGCACCACTACGTCCGGGTCTCGCTCCATCTCGTGATGCAGCGCCAGATTGATGGCTTCGAGCAACGTTATTTCACTCATGCAGCCTCCCCAAGCCCAGAGCCATCTCGTGATGCCATGTCGGGCGGACCGCTTCGAGCAGTGTGATTTCACTCATGATGTGTCTCCCCGCCGTGGGCCTGCATCCCCTTGGCGATGATGCGCTGACGCTGGGCGCGATAGTCCCGCGGCAGCTCGGCGAACTGGTAGTCGAGCAAAGTTTCCGGCGCCTGGGGCGCCGTGCCCTCGTAGGCGGCGACGGCGCGCTCGACCTCACGGGCGGCTTCAGACAGCAAGGCCTGCTCCTGCGGCTCGTCCCACCAGCCCTGCTCGGCCATGAACTGGCGCAGCCGCTTGACCGGCTCCTTGGCCCAGGCAGCTTCCACCTCGGCGGATTCCCGATAGCGGGTGGCGTCGTCGGCTGTGGTGTGATCCCCGAGCCGGTAGCTGACCGCCTCGATCAGGGTCGGCCCTTTGCCGCTGCGGGCCCGCTCCATGGCGGCGCGAGTCGCCTCATAGACGGCCACCACATCGTTGCCATCGACCTGCAGGCTGCGCACCCCGGCCCCTATGCCCTTCTGGGCCAGGGTGGGGGCGCTGGTCTGCAGCTTGCGCGGCACCGAGATGGCCCACTGGTTGTTGTTGATGATCATCACCATGGGCAGGTGCCAGACGCCGGCGCAGTTGAGCCCCTCGAGGAAATCCCCCTTAGAGGTGCCCCCATCGCCTATGGTGACCACGGCGACTCTCGGTTGATTGCGCAGCTTGAAGGCCGCGGCTATGCCGGCGGCATGGGTGATCTGGGTAGCGATGGGCACGCAGATAGGTAAATCTTCCGATAATTCGCCATCTGGCTTATAGAAGACACTGCCCCGCTCATCCCCACCCCAATATTGCAGGTTTTGCTCCATGGGCACGCCTCTCACATAGAGGGTCGGCATGTCCCGGTAATAGGGTACGTAGACATCCTCTGGCCGCATGGCGAGCCCGACCCCGATCCCTACCGCTTCCGCCCCCAGGTGGGAGGGAAAGGTGCCGAGTTTGCCGGTTCGCTGCAGCGCGATCGCTTTCTTGTCATAGCTGCGCACCATCACCATGTTGCGGTAGAAGGTGTGCAGTGTCGCCTTGTCCAGCCAGGTCGGCAGTGTCGCGACCGGGCGCCCCTCCTCATCGAGGTAACGAAGGAAAGGGATGTCGACATGGGTCATAACTGGCTCCTTGCCGTTGTCAACGTCACCACCATGAGGTGACCCTCAAAATGTAAACAACATGTTAACTTGGTGACAATGGGATTTCGTCAGGTTAGACCAGTAGAAACTTCTTTAATTTCAGAAAGAAGATGAGATTTTCGGCGAGCAGGAACGAAGAAGGGAGCCCTTTCGGGCTCCCTGTCAGGGTGATTTCGGGATCACTCCCATTCTGTGTTCTGCCCCCGCGGCCGCTTGGGGCGCCACTTCGGCGGGCAGAGATGGTCTCAGATCACTCCCACAGCCGGGTCGGCACCACCAGCAGCATGGTGCGCTGGCCGATGGCCACGTTGGCGTTGGGGAAGACCACCGCCTCCCGCGGTTTCTCTACCCTGTACTGCTGATCCCCGTCTTCTGCCAGCACAAACCCCTGGGGAAACTCGGTGAAATTGTCCACGTCGCTGGCAAACAGGAAGCGGAACTGCTCGGAGCGCTTGTTGATCACCCGATCGATGGCGAACAGGGTGAAGTCATCCGCCCGCCAGGGCTCGAGCGCCATCTCATCCTGAGTCACCAGCTCCTGCAACGCCTGACGCGCCTCGAGGAAGCGGGTCATGTCGTTCTCGCCAAACGGGCGCACCTTGCCGAGCTCTACCGTGAAGGCGTGGGCACCGTGGCGATGGGAGCTGTAATAGCTGAAGGTGGTGGTCGGCCCGCCGGAGAGCAGTATGGTGCGCACCCCGCAGGCGCCGAGGAACTGCACCTGCTCCCTGCAATGGGGCCGCTCGTGGGGGAAGGGGTAGACCGCAAACTTCTCGTGGCGCGAGCCGCGAATGGCTGTGTGCAGATCGTAGTGATAGCGGGGCCGCGCGGGGTCGGCGAAGAAGCGGCTCACATACTGCTCGAGACGCATGGCGCGAATGCGCTCCCGGTTGCACAGCCCCTCCCCCTTGCTGTGGGCGCCGGAGAAGAGACGGTTCATGTTCTCCTCCACCTCCCGTAGCCCCAGGTTCATGGCCGCCGGGTTGCCAAACAGGAACAGCACCCGATGACGGGTCTGCAGCTCACCGCTCAGCAGCCTGGTCAGCAACTGGTTGCAGATCTCGATGGGGGCCGTCTCGTTACCGTGGATGCCGCAGGAGAGCACTATGTCCTTGCGACCGCCCGGCTCGTCGCCCGCGCCGCTGGTGGGCTCGAGGCAGAGCACCCCGGTGTCCCACACGTTGACCGCATCACCGTTTGGCAGTGCATAGGAGAAAGGCTCGAGCTGCCACTCGTGGCGGCGGGTCAGGGCCAAAAAGTCATGCTGGGGAATCATCCATCTCACCCTCTTGTCAGTTCACACTTGTCGATGTCAGACAATGCGGATTATACGCAAGGCGTCCCGGCTTCAAATCAGTTTTTAAACAAATTCAAACAGTAAGGATACAAATGTGACAACAAACGATGACAAGTGACGCTATGGGGGTGGCGAGTGGAAAGCGTGGACGAACAGGGCATTCAAACGGGGCGGTGCGAGGGGAGATCAGACCAGTGATGGCGGTACAACAGGGATTATGGGTAAAGAAACACTATCAGCAGAAAAACGAGGCATCCATGCCCGGTCGATCAACCACGCCAGAACGGCTTGGTGGTCTCTTGATAACGGTCGGCTTCGTTCAAGCCGATGTCTTTGAGCAGGTAGGCGGGCAGCTCGGAGAGCTGGCGACGGCTGCGGCTGCGTTCCAGCCAGGTCAGTACTGTCATTTTCACACGAGCCATCAGATTCGATTGGCTGGAATGCTGGTAACCGGCTTCGGTATAAGTCATGTTGGCCATGGGATGGCTCCTCTGAAAGGTTCTGCACAAGGTTCAAATCAGTTGCGCAAAGCTTAGTCAGGCAGAGGAGGCGTCTCAATTGACGAATTTTGATACAAGACATTAGTAAAACTAATGGCGAATAACGCCATGCCACGAATACCAAATTATTGATTTTAAATGAGAATGCGTTCTCATCATTCCGATTTTTTCCCCGACAGCATTTTCTGCTGCATGGTGCAGTTCTAACTATGCACTTTCTCAAATTAGGTATGCAGTCATTGGATCAGGCGATCCGGCTGGCAACCTCGGGTTTACAGTCAGTTGTTAATCAAGCGATCTTTTGTTGATCCTTATTTAACAGGAAGATACAAAACGAAAACACTCAAATGGCTATCAGATTTGCCCCTCGCCTTGGGAGAGGATCGAAGAGGCACTTGGCGCCCTAATGGCATGCTGGTATGTTTATTTATACAGTAGTTTAGCCAGCCCCCTTGTTCGTCCATCACGGACAAGAATGGCGCCGATCACAGGATTTGCCGATGGATACCTTTACTCCCACCGCCGCCCTGCGTCAACAGATGTTGGTGCTGGAAGATGCCCTGGCCCGCCTCGCCCGGTTGCTCGCTCAACTCGAGCCGCTGGAAGCCCATGTCTATCCCCTGCCCGCCGTCCCCTTGGGGGAAGAACACGATCCCATCGAGGCTATCGACGTGGGTTCTCTGGACGGCGAGGCCGCGCTGACCGCCACCCTGGCCGCCTATCAGGATCACAGTGCCCGCCCCGGTTGCTCCACCAAGGCAACCCACAGGCTGCCGGGCTGGCTGCGCTTCCCCGTCGCCAGTGCCGACCAGCTCGCCCCGCTGATTGAGGAGATCAACGGCCACAAGCTCGCCTTCAAGGCGCTGGTGCAAGAGGCCGGCGGGCGGGATGAGAAGTTCGAGCTGGTGCACGGCGCGCTGCCCGGCGTCATCACACTGCAGGTCTATCGCAAGCTGACCCTGCTCCAGGGGGAGCTGCATTCCCTGGGCTTTACCTGGGCCGACAAGCAGAGCATCAGCCGCCTGACGCGGGAGCAGGTGCTGGAGATGCTGGAGCGCAGCCGCCGCTATGTGCCGGCCCTGTCGGACAACGAGGAGTGGAGCAAGATGGTGGATCAGGAGGTGTATGACATCCGCCGCCTGCCGGCGGACGTTGAGCTGCGGATCCGGCGGCCGGTCAAGACCCACCCCATGATCAACCTGCTGTGGCAAGACAGGGAGCCGCGCAAGCAGCAGCTAAAAGCGAGCCTGCCCCTGTTGCTCTGCTCGGATACCCAGCCCAGCGTCACTCACCTCGGCCACTATCCACCCAAGCTGCGTCAGGCGCGGCGGGATCGCAAGATAGGGGGCGAGGCCATCATAGAGCGGCTGCACCTCTACCGTTATCAGGGATAACGCCCACCGACGAGAGCTAACGTCAGCGTTGGCGCCATCAGGCCTGCCGGCAATCGACTGGTACCTCTCAAATGACAAGGGGATCGCCATGATGACGATCCCCTTGTTCGGACGATCTGGCCGATGCCATCAGCTCATCAGCAGGGCGCGCAGGCTCTCCACATCCAGCCCACGCACCTCGGACTGGCCGCTCAGCAGGCCATCGGCCAGCGCCCGCTTCTCGTCGTGCAGCGCCACTATCTTCTCCTCCACCGTCTGTTCGCACACCAGGCGATAGACGGTCACCGGCTGGGTCTGCCCCATGCGGTGGGCCCGATCGCTCGCCTGATCCTCTACCGCCGGGTTCCACCAGGGGTCCAGGTGCAGCACTGTATCGGCCTGGGTCAGGTTCAGACCCGTACCACCGGCCTTGAGGCTGATGAGAAACAGGGGCACAGGTTCGTGGCGAAAGCGCAGGATCGACTCCTGGCGGGACTTGGCGGAGCAGCCACCGTCCAGATAGCAGTAGTCCCACTGCTTCTGTTCGATACGCGCCCGCAAGAGGCTCAAGAGATCCACGAACTGGCTGAACACCAGCACTCTATGGCCGCCGTCGATGGCCTCTTCCAGCAGCCCCATGGCCTCGTCCAGCTTGCTGCTGGTCTGGGACCATTCCGGCATCACCAGCTCGGGTGAGCAGCAGAGCCGGCGCAGCCGGGTCAGGCCGCTCAGCACGTGCATCAGGGCGCGGCCATCGGCGCTTTGCACCTGCTGCACCACCTCGCGCCTGGTCGCCTCGTAGAGCTGACGCTCCTCGGGGGAGAGGCTGATGTGATGGATGATCTCTGTCTTGTCCGGCAGCTCGGTCAGCACCTGTTGCTTGAGGCGGCGCAGGATGAAGGGGCTGATCACCGCCCGCAGCAACGCCATGTGCTGGGGATCCTTGACCGCCTTGCCGAAGCGGCGCTTGAACTCCCCCAGGCTGCCGAGCAGGCCCGGGTTGATGAAGGTAAACAGGCTCCACAGCTCGCCGAGGTGGTTCTCGATGGGGGTGCCGGAGAGGGCGAGGCGAAAATCACCGTCCAGCTGGAACAGCAGCTTGGCGCGCTGGGTGCCGGCATTTTTGATCTGCTGCGCTTCATCCAGCACCATGCTCGCCCAGCGCCGGGACTTGAGGGCCTGGGCCAGGCTGCCGAGCATGCCGTAGTTGACCAGGATGATCTGGCCGGGCTTGGCGTCCTGGATCAGCGCAGCCCGCTCGGCCGGGTTCTCGAACACCACCACCTCGAGCTCGGGGGCGAAGCGCGCCACCTCCTCCTGCCAGTTGGTGACCACTGACTTGGGCACCACCACCAGGGCCGGGCCCAGGTGCTGGCGCATGCGCAGCACGATCAGCGCCTGCAGCGTCTTGCCAAGGCCCATGTCGTCCGCCAGACAGGCGCCGAAGCCATGGTGAGCCAGGGTCGCCATCCAGCGCACCCCTTCCTTCTGGTAATCCCGCAGCGCCGTCAACAGCTCGGGCGGGCACTCCACCTCCTGCTGCCACTCCTGCTGCAGTGCATCCCAGGAGTCATCCCCGGCTGTGGTCACCGCCGACAGCAGGCGAGCCAGCGGATAGGCCAACTTGTTGTTGATGCGCTGATCCGTATCCAGCATGGCGCCGAGCATGGTCAGGCGCTCCACCAGCTTGTCGCTCAGCATCAGACTGGTCTTCTCGTCCAGCTGGACCGTGCGCTGGCCCGGGGTGAGCTGGCGCAGGATGAGGCGCAGGTCGAGGATCTGATGCTCGTCCAGCGACAAGGCTCCCTCCACCTGGAACCAGTCCTGACGCCGCTCGATGCGAAGACTCAGGGCCGCCTCGTCGAGGCTCTTGAGCCGTGCGCTGTCCTGATGCCAGTGAATGACCACTCCGGCCTCCACCAGCTCGGGCAGGGAGTTGACCAGGGTCAGCGCCTGCTCACCCTCCAGCTTCCACTCGTTGCCCGGCAGGCCGATGGGCAATTGATTGCGCAGCAGCTGGGCCTGGCCCTTCTCGGCGGCCAGATCCCGTTGCCAGTAGTGATAATCCCGCACGCCCTGACGGACGATGGCCTCGCCTTTGCCGAGGGGCAGCGGTGGCAGCTCCCCCTGCCGGGTCACCAGCTGGACCACCAGCTGGCCATCCTGCCAATCCAGTTGCACCGAGGGAACGCCCGGCCAGGGGGAGAGCTCGGCATTGCCCTTGAGCCCAACCACCTGGCTGTGCCAGGGCAGACCCGGGATGGCGTCCAGGGTGCGTTGCAACTCGGCGAGGCCGGTCTCGGGCAACTGGGGAATGGACTCCAAGGCAGGTAATCTGTCTACCAATGCCTGAGGTGTCAGAATAAGCTGCCACAAATCCTGCGCCAGCGGCACAATATGTGCCCCACGGGCGGCCGCCGCCGGGCTCAGCAGGGCGCTCATGCCCTGGCCGTCATCTCTTTCGACGATCTGCAGCAAGGGTGCACCTATGGCCAGTTGCAACTTCTGCCCTTTGGCATTGAACAGACGGGGGTGCTCAGCAAGAGGCCCCCAGGCGTCTCGCGGCAGCTTGCTCATCCCCCGTGGCAGGGTGCGCACCAGCGCCCAGTCCGCCTCATCGAGTAAGGCGGCATACTGGGTGGAGAGCAGGGCCGGATCGACCCGGCGCCCCGCGGTCCACTCCCCCTTGGTGCTCTGCTTCTGGATCTTGCACTCGAGCTCCGGGCCCTCGGCATGGAGCAGCCACACCAGCCGCTCCTGCGCCTTGCGCACGCCGCTCGAGCGCCCAAGCCCTTGCAACCAGTTCAGCCAGCTGGCCGAGGCGGGGGTCTTGTCTTCGTCATCGTCATCGCTCGCCTCAGTGCCCGAGCCTGAACGCAGCTGTTGCAGCGGGGGATGTTCCGCCCCCGCCCCCAGCAGCAGGCGCAGCAGATCCTGGCAGAAGGCCATCAACCTGTGGTGGGGCGCCGCGTCCAGCAGATGGGAGAGATCCCACTTGTGCAGTATGGCGACCTGGGGGCTCTGCTCCCCGTGGCGCGCGAGGGCGCAGAGATCGAGCCAGAGGTAGCCCCAGTGCAGCTCATCCAAGGGCAGTTGCAGGGTATCGAACAGGCCGACCGCCTGACCGTGGCGATCACCGGCCCACTGGCCCAGCAGATCCGCCAGCAGCGGGCTCTCATTACCGAGGCTGCGCTGCCACTTCTTGCGCTGCTCGCTGGCAAGCACGGGGTCCGCCTGCTGCAACCAGCCGAGCCAGAGCAGGGCACTGAAACTGGAGGGCCAGGCAGGCTGGTCCGCCTCGCTCTGCCCCTCCACCTTCCATTGCGCCAGGGCGGCGAGCAGGCGCTCGCCGAGGGGTTGCTCATCAGTATGTTCAGCCAGTCGCTGCAGGGCCGGCCAGTGAGTGGTTACCTCGCCCCTGGCCTCGTCGGTGAGCGGGCCACAGAGCCAGTCCCACTCGGCGGCCAACCCCTCGGTCTCGCGGGAAAGCGCGGGCGCGCAGGCGGCGGTGGCCGAGCGTAGCGGCCAGTGCGCCTGTGGCTCGGCATCGAGCAGGGTTTGCAGGGCGAAGTGCTCAAGCAGCAGCCGCTGCCAGGCCGGGCTCGAGCCCGCCAGCAGGCGATGGGCATCGGGCAAATCCAGCAGACTCAGGAGCTCGGCGCTCTGGTAGTAAGGCGGGATCTGACCCCCCTCCCCCAGACAGAGTTCACGCACCAGCCCTTGCGCCAGCTCCTGGCCGGTGACCGACGGCACCCGGGACCAGTCCGGCATGGGGCAATGGCCCCCCCGCACGCCCAGGATCAGCGCCAGGGTTCCCTCCGCCGTCAGGCTCCACTGCTGCTCCCCCCGCAGTCGCACCAGCCCTTGCTGCTGCAACTGCTCCAACTTGCTCGTCAGCCTCTGCCCGGGGGATTGCGGCCCTTGCCGGACGTCTGCTTGGGGCAAGCAGTCGAGCAAATGGCGGGTACTGGCGGCGCGCTGCAGTTGCAGCTCGCTGAGCAGGGCATAGCAATCCGAAGAGAGGGTGAAGGCTGACATCAGAACTCACGGGCAGGTGCAAAGGCGGAATTTTAACGGGAAAGCGGCGGCGGCTCGACCCTTAAGCGCGATTTAGTACAAAAAAAGCGGGCGAGTTCATAAAACCCGGCAGCAGGCGCGAGACGGTAAGTGGCGACAAGAGGCAGGAACGCGGCTCGATGGCAGAAGGATGGCGGACGTTGGGCTCACACTGCAGCCAACGGCGCCGGGCAATAAAAAAGGCGCCTTGGCGCCTCTTTGCATTGAGCGGATAAGCGGGCTCAGCCTTCCAGCTCGGCCAATCGCGTCTCCAGGGCCTGCAACCGGGACTTGAGGCTCTCGACCTCCTCCTCCAGCTGGGCCAGGCGATCGGAGGCGGGAGAGGTGTGGTGGCTGACGGGGGCAGCTTCAGCCAGCGCCTGCAGATCGATTTCACCGCTGAACAGGTGGGCATAGCGGGATTCCCGCTTGCCCGGCTCACGGGGCAACTTGACCACGTAGGGCCCCTGCTCGGCGAGCCCGGCCAGCACGGCGTCCACCTGGGTCACGTCATCGAAGCTGCACAACCGGTTGGTGCGCGAGCGCAGCTCTCCCGGAGTCTGCGGGCCGCGCAGCAGCAGCTCGCAGATGATGCCGAGCTCTTGCGCCGTGAACTTCAGCTCGCCAAATTCGGTGTTGCAGAAGCGGTGCTGATAGCGGGGCACCCGCGCATTGAAGCCGGCGGTATTGACCACCAGGCGGCGACGGATCAACTCGTCGATCACGGCGCGGATATCCAGCTCGGAGAGCTCCAGCACGGGCTCGCGGTTGCTCTTCTGGTTGCAGGCATTGACCAGTGCATTGAGCGAGAGAGGGTACTGATCCGGCGTGCAGATCTCTTTCTCGATCAGACAGCCGATCACACGCGCCTCGAGTGGGCCTAGTACTAACTCCATTTCAACCTCTCTTGCCAAACGTTAAGGCCGTTATCTTAGCCAAGGCGCCCGTGTCGTCCAGCACTGAACCGCATTTTTGCGACAAGCGGAAACCCTTGATGAAACATCAGCCAATCCGCCCGCAATTTTAGACTCAATGAAACCCCTCCAGGCCGTGCAGGATCCCGCGAGATGCCGGCTTGCCGGGGTGATGGGCTCCCAATCGAGTGGGCTAGTGTCGGCCCACTGCGTATCAAGACCGGGACAGCCAGGTTGACGGTCCTGATCAGAGCGACTTGTCAACGCTGGTGTCCGAGCCCGAGGTCAGGATGCGCACCCTGTCCCCCTTGTTGAAGCTGAGCTTGGGATCGCTCGGTTGCACCACGCTCAGCAGCTTGCCCCCATCTGTCTTGACCTGCAGCTCAACCGACTGCACCGTCTGGGTGCTGCCTTGATCGCCCTGACGGCGGCGGGACAACTCGGCCCCCGCCACGGCGCCGGTGACGGTGGCGATGGTCTGGCCCGAGCCCCCGCCAATCTGGCTGCCAGCTGCCGCCCCCAGCGCCGCCGCCCCTATGGTGCGCAGCGGTCTGGCGCCATGATGGGTGGATGTGCTGGATGAGGTGATGAGGTGGCTCTCCTGCACTGTGCCGTATTCAACCTGGGCACTGGTGCCGGCCATGGCGGATGAGGTGGTCAGGATCAGCAGGCTGGCGCCAATGAATGCACGTTTCTTCACGATATAGACTCCGATGGCGAATAGGAGCCCGGTGATCCGGGCAACCGATGAATGGCTTGTAGAGGATTGATAGCTCCTGCCATTTTCCAACGAGACTACACCGCCAAAGCTGACTGCAAGCTTGCCTGAAATGGAAATGATAACGGCCGCAAAGCGGCCGTTATGACACAGTGCAGATCCGTCATGCCATCAGGAAGAGGGCTTGCGCTCCAGGGTCGCCGCGACCGATTTGGCCGCCGAGGCGGTGAGCAGGGGCTCACCCGGATAGAGCACCAGGGCCCGGGTGCGCAGCTGGTTGGCCTCCTCCCCTCGCCCCAGGGCATTAAGGGCAATCACCATGTTGGCGTAGATATTGGCCCGCGGGGTGTGGCGCACGAACTCCTTGCCCCAGTCGAGATAGGCCTCCAGCTCGCTCTTGTTGTTCGTCTGCAGGCCCACCATCAGCCGCACAGCGTTCACATCGAACTCCACCCGGGTCAGCCAGGCCATGGGGTTGACCACCTCCAGCAGCAGGGTCGGCTCCTTGTAACCGCCGCGTTCATACTTGGTCACCACCCAGGCGGTGTGAATGGCCGTCAGCATGAAGGGCACCACCACCAGGGGAATCGCGATGGCCATGAACCGCAGCAGCAACCAGGGGCGATAGACATATTCCCGCCAGCTGGCTTGGGCCTGGCTCCCCTCCTCCACCTCCGCATCCAGCACATAAAGGAGCAACAGCAGGGCCCACCAGAGGGCGATGGCATGGTAGAAGGGGTACTCGGTCTGGGTGTGCAGCAAGATGGGAGTCACCAGTGCCAACAGGGCCAGTCCCTTGACCCCGCCAGCCTGGCTCAGGCGCCACAGCAGAGTCGCCCCCATCAGCAGCATGCCCAGCATGGGGGCCAGCCCCCCTTCCACCGCCCAGTAGAGGAACTCGTTATGGGGATGATCGAGGTTGTATTCTATCTGCACCATGGCGGGGTTGAGCGCCTTGTCGGCCATGTAGTGCTCGAGGAAAACGGGTTCGAAGCTGCCGTAACCCCAGCCTGCCCAGGGTGCCTCGGCAATCAGCTTGGCGGAATAGGGCCAGTAGATGGAGCGCATACCGCCGGATTGGTAGATATCCAGCCCTCGCTTGGCCCCCGCCATGCCGTATTGGGATATTAGACCCAGGACTACGCCCAATACGACCAGCCCCAGCACTGGGCCCAACTGCCGCTTGCGATAAAGCTGTGGCGCGAGCAAGAGCAGCGCCAACAAGCCACCAAGCTGACCCACCCGAGATTGCAGCACCACCAACAGCACGGGGGCCGCCAGAATGACCCCATAACGCAGCCCCTTGAGCCAGGCGTTGGTGTGTCCGCGCATCTCCAGCCAGATAGCCAAGGAGAGCCCGGTCGCCATAAAGCTCGCCATCACATTGGGCTGCTGGAAGATGCCATAGGGGCGATTGGCACTAGTGTCATATCCCAGCCAGTTACCCGGGGTCAGCAGATAGAACTGCACCAGACCTAGAATAGCCTCAATAGCCACTGCCCCCAGTAACAGATAGAGCAGCTTGTCCCTCGCCTGACGATCCCATTTCCATTGATAGAGACAACTCAGAAACAGCAGGCCGGCAAACAGCCCCAGCAAGCGGGGAATGGCGTAGTCCTTGAGCTCGAAACCAGGATAAGCCATGGGAAACAGCAGCAACATGCCCCCGAGCCATAGTCCTATCTGCAGTGGGGACACGACCAATTGCTGGCGCAAGGTGACCTGCCAGAGCCCGAGCCCCATCGCTAGGCTCGCGAAGATCCAGCCCCAGGCATTGAACGGCAGATAAAGCCCTGAGCCACCCGGGTTGTGCATAAAGAAATGCATGCCGAACAGCCAGTAAAAGGCGCTGACTATCGCCATGCTCCTAGTCGTTGCCATCATCTTTCGCCGCCCCCTTCGTTCATATCGATCAATCCCTTTGCCATGCCTGAAACTGTGCCTGAAAAAGAAAAGGGGGCCTATGCCCCCTTCTGCTTATGAATGAAGACTATATCTGTTCCGGTCTGCGAAACGCATGGCGAATCAACACTATACCCACTCCCAGCATGCCACCAAGTAGAGTAGCCAGCACAACGATCAACGGGCGCTTGGGTTTGTCGCGGGAGAGTGGCTCGCTAGGTGAGGCCAGATAGGCAAATGATTGGAACGGCAGCTCCTCAAGCTTGATGGCTTGAAGGCTGCTCAATTGCAAACGCAGATCGCCCAATGCCGGATTCATAAACTCAGGGTTTTTGATTTCCTTGAGGATCTTGAGCTTCTCAGCCAGAGCACGGGCACCAAGATCTATGTTCAGGCTACCCTGACTCTGCAGATTTTGTACCGGTGCCTCTATTCCCGCAGCTTGAGTAATACGCAAGCTATATTCGGTACGTAGTATATCGTCTTGCAGTTGTTTGAGAGTATCCATCTTGGCGCTCTCAAACTGAGTCTGCAGAGTCTTTATCCGGTTCTGCCAGATGGTATCGAGCTCCTTGCCCTTGGCCATAGACTCCTGCTGTTGGATAAACTCAATGTATTGCTCAAGACGCAACTTGGCTTCTTCTGCCGAATCTGCAGCCAAGGAGAGAGTCACTTCCTCACTCAATTTATCCAGAGCCTGAGCACTGATACCTTCAGCCATTTTCTTGAGCAGTTGGCGTTTCTGCTTCGGCTCTGTCGTTCCGGCTTTGGCTGCCTCGAGCTCGAGATAACCTCGTTCAATCAAGAACTGGCGCTTATTGTTCAACCCATTGAAGTTATTAATAAAATCAACATACAATGACTTTTTTTCAAAATCGCTGAAGGCTGTCACAGGTATTTGGGCGTTTATCAACTGATTGAGATTAAGTTCAAGGGATTCCGTCTCCTTGAGCGTCGGTTGCTTGATCTCAGCCTGGCTAACCCAAACCTGAGGGGCCAGTAACGCATAGGCCACCCCGGCAGTGCTAAATACTCCCGCCACCACCAGAATCAATATTTTCTGACGCCATAGCACTAGGATCAGCTCACGCAGATCGAGCTCATCGCTGGAGGAGGCCTGCCAACCCTGGGGCAGCTTATTATCTGAATTATCGAATATCTGCTTGTTCATACAGAGCTCTAAAAATAAGGTGGTTGCCATAAAGGGGCATTACGGTCTTTGTCAGACAAGACTAATGGAATATTTTCTATCAAGGGCACTCAATAGCCGGATCTGATCCGTTGAGAGAGCCTTCAAACTGAGTCGCATAATAGTCAGTACATTTGTACAACACATGGGCCAATTCGCTCTGCACATAGAAGCCATAGGCGTCCAGCCAAGCGCATTAGTGAACCGGCTGATGACTTTCTGAATTGAGAAAATCAATCTCATCAACCACGGTTAAGTGCGGCTCATGATGTAACGTGCTTTTTGCCTTCCACACCAGATCACAGATTCCATCGGTTGGGTTAAAACCGGTAGGCATGCTTAACAACAGGCTACGGATCTGTCCATGATCAAAGCGGAAACAGGCGCTATCCAGCTCGGCCAAAAAAGCCCGCAATTGCGGCCACGGCAACATCAGCTCAGAGGCTTTCATGATCCGGGGATGAGCGGTACCCTCAACCTGTTCACCAATAAGTAATTCCTCAAACAGCTTCTCACCCGGGCGCAAGCCGGTGATCTTCACCTCAATATCGCCACTTGGATTCTTCTCACACTTAAGCTTGAGACCGCTCAATCTGATCATCCGGTGAGCCAAGTCAATGATCTTGACCGGCTCGCCCATATCCAAGACAAACACATCCCCCCCTTGCCCCATCGCACCAGCCTGGATCACCAACTGTGATGCCTCAGGGATCGTCATGAAATAACGAATTATATCTGGATGAGTCACAGTCAATGGGCCACCATCGCGGATTTGCTTGCGAAACAACGGCACGACTGAACCGGAAGAGCCCAATACATTACCAAAGCGCACCATACAAAAACGAGTTTGGCTTTGAGCAGCAGCCAAGGCTTGCAATACCAGCTCAGCCAATCGCTTGGTAGTACCCATGGTGTTGGTGGGTCGCACCGCCTTATCGGTCGAAATCAAGACAAAGGTTTCAACCTTGGCCCTAATGGCAGCCTGCGCACAGTACAGAGAGCCAAACACATTATTTCGTACGCCCTCGACCACGTTGTACTCAACCAATGGCACATGTTTATAGGCCGCAGCATGATAAACAGTCTGGATCTGGAAGGTACTCATCACCGCTTGCAAGCGGTGCTGGCGCTGAACCGAACCGAGCAAAGGCACTATTTCAATCTGCAAATCTTCATACTGACTGATTTCATTGAGCTCTTTATCTATTGCATACAAGCCATATTCAGACAGATCAAACAGAACCAGTTGCGATGGTTTACAACGAATGATCTGGCGGCACAATTCAGACCCGATAGAACCACCCGCTCCCGTCACCATTACCCGTTTGCCAGATATATTGGCGTTAATAAGCTCTGGGATTGGGGCAACAGAGTCACGCCCCAATAAATCTTCAATACTGACCTCCTTGAGCTCATCGATATGAGCATGTCCCTCGACAAGGTCGGCCATACCGGGAATAGATAGCACTTCACAAGGACACTTTTCTAACCTATTGATCACTGCTTGCCTGACGCTTCGAGACGCACTCGGCATTGCTAACAGGATCTTTTTAATATCAAAACGCTCAATCAACTTCTCGATAGCGTCGGTGCTATAAACATTCACCCCTTGAATGACCGCCTTTACCAGCGCAGGATCATCATCAACAAATGCGACTGGCAGATATTCCTGCCCTTGATTCAACGCCAACTGCAACTGTCGCCCGGAAGAGCCAGCACCATAGATCAGCACCGCCACCCGTTGCTGCTTGCTACTATGTATCAGCGCCCGGAAAAAGAGCCGTACACCACCAACCAATAAGACCGAGAAAGCAAAATAGATAACAGATACTGTTCTGGGTAACGGCACCGCCATAAAAAACGCCAGCATCACCAAAGATATCGTGGAGAGGAGCACGCCAAGTGATACCGTCCACAATACCTTGAACCCGACATATCGTAATACTGCACGATATAGCCCCAATCGTATAAAAATAACAATAGTAATAGGGAGTAACAACGCTAGCATTTGCCAGTGAATAGCACTCTGCAACGGAATTTGCGCATCCAGTCGTACCCAGTACCCCCCCCAGAACGCCAGCGAAAGCAATAAAACATCCGCGCAAATGCTGATCGCACGTTTATAGACACGTGGTATAGCCAAAAAAGAAGTCAACATAATAACACCATCTAGTTAACAACGGTCAAGAAGGATAATGTGAGGCAATCCAGTTCGAGACTATTTCGGCCCAACCGCATCACCAGCTCCACTACCGGTAGCCGTCATGATGATATAACGAAAATAGTGCGCTAGCGTGAGGGTATCGATCATCTGCCGATCCGTCTTAGCAAGCAACGCCGGGGTAGACATATCTATGTTTTGTACCTGTGCTAACCCGGTAATGCCCGGTAATACATCATAGACCCCCAAGGCATCGCGTTCGGCAATCAGCTCTTCCTGATTGAAGAGATTTGGCCGCGGTCCAACCAGACTCATCTCGCCCTTGAGCACATTAATCAACTGCGGCAATTCATCGATTTTTGTTTTGCGTAAAAAAGCACCCAACTTAGTGATAGAACTGGTACTCGCCAAGTGACTCGCCACCGACTGGGTATCGACCGACATGGTGCGAAATTTAATCAGCTTGAATGGTTTTTTGTAACGCCCGACACGCTCTTGTACAAAAATGGGCGATCCAGTATCCAACAGACCGAGCAGAGTAACGATCAACAAGATAGGCCAAAGAAATAACAATCCAAGAAAAGCGGCACAAAAGTCAAGCGCTCGAATCAACATCCTTCTTTATCCTCAATAAAACAGCGTTTAATCCCTTCTTCCACCGATATCGGTGGCTGCCAACCCAATGTTTCCTTGGTGTGGCTGATATCGACCTGCAGATTACCACACAGCCGCTCAATCACTGCCTGCTTGCCTGTCAGTTTGCCCGCCAATCGCAACCAACTCATTGGCACTGGCAACAAACGTGGCGATTTACCCGCAGCCCAAGTCATCATCTCAAGTAACTGAGTCGTAGAGATATCCTGATCATCACTGACCAAAAAGGTCTGATTGGCAGCATGAGGGTGAGTGACACAGGTAACGATCAGATCAACCAAATTATCCAGTGCGACCAAGCTGCGTTGATTATCAATAGCTCCCAGCGGCAAAGGCAGATTCCTGTTAGCAATAGTAAGCAGTGAACGAAAATTGCCTTTAACGCCAGGCCCATATACCAAAGGTGGGCGAATAATCACCAACTCCATGCCAGTGCCAACCACCAAACTACGCAGTCCCTCTTCTGCCGCTTGCTTTGAACGACCATAATCATCTTCTGGTGCAGGCCGAGAAGCATGGCTAAAAGGTGAAGCATTAGTGGTAGATTCACCATTGACCTTAACTGAACTGATAAAAATAAAGCGCTTCACGCCTGCAACAATCGCCTGACGTGCAAGGTTGATGGAACCATCAACGTTAGTATCATGATAAATATCAGCACAATTATTGGCTGAGCTATTCATCACATGGGCCTGCGCTGCGCAGTGAATAACGATATCTACAGATTGCAATGCCGACGCATAGTCAACCGCCGAGCCTAGCTCGCCAACAACATGAAAGCAATTATTAGCAGAATCAAGCCGCAGGCCAACAGGTTCTCGCCGTCCATAAGTTCGTACACTCAAACCAGGATGCTGAACTAACCGATTTAATACAGCTCCCCCTACAAACCCTGTAGCACCGGTTAATAAAATCATTTTTAATCTCTGCAATAGAATAATGAAATTAAACTTTCTACACACCATATTTATTCAAAGTATGTAGATACTGAGCGATGATCAATTTTTCATCAAATTGACGCATCATAAATTCACGACCACGAATCCCCATCTCTTCTCTCGCACTCGATGAAAGACCCAACACTTTTTCACAGCATATTGCGAGAGCATTAGCATCTTTGACAGGACATAACAGACCTGTCTCATCTGGAATAACAACGTCTCGACAACCTACGTTATCCGTTGTAATTAATGGTTTAGCCATTGCAGCGGCCTCCATCAAGCTTCTAGGTATACCCTCGCGATAAAAGGAGGGTAAGACAACACAATCCGCTTGGGATATATGGCTACGAACATCATTTGTCGTGCCGAGATATTCAATCACGCCTTCCTTTTCCCATTTCTCAACTTGCTCACGCTCTATAACACTGGGATTGGCAAAACCACACGCACCTAACAATTGGAAAGTTGCATGTGGATATTTTTTCCTAATAATTCGAGCAGCCTCAACAAACTCACCAACACCTTTATCCCATAACATTCTAGCAATTAATAAAAAACGGATATTCTCATCATAAGAGGTCTTAGGTAAAGGGGAAAAATGATTTAAATTTACCCCTTCACTATATAGTACAACAGCTTTATCAGCACTAACCAAGCTATGTTTTAAAAAAACCTGCCTATCATCCTCATTTAAAAACCACACCTCTTTTGGATAGCGGAATGCTAATTTATAAAGGCTACGAGCAACTTTAGCAATCCAGTTATCATTAACAAATGTATAACCAAGACCAGTAGTAACGGCTAAAGATGGAATTCCAGCTAATTTTGCCGCTAGCGAACCGTATATATTCGGCTTAATGCTGTAATGGATAATAAAATTTGGCATGGTTGAAAGGTAAAGACGATAAAGGGAGTATAACAAACTTAGGTCTTGTAACGGATTAGTTCCCTTGCCAGAAATTGGCAAATCAATCACGGTACACCCCATATTTCGTAGTTTATCAGAAAACTCATCTGGTGCTGTTATTACAGTTACCTTATATCCATCAGCCAATAACCTGCTAATAACACCATGGCGGAAGTTAAACATAGACCAAGCTACGTTAACAACTAAAGTGATTCTTTTATTTTGAAAACTCATAATGCCAGCCATTAAGAAATGAATAAAATACGTTATTATTTAAAGCAGAGCTCAGCTCTTATATATTTTCGGACAAGGGCCAGAACGTCCAAGTAAACCATCGCGAAATGCCATTAAAAAATATTTACAAAAGATAGTTTTATTCTCCGCCGTGAGAAATCCAATAAATGTTCGTATGACATTAAAAAATGACTCTCTGAGTTTATAACCAAAAGGAACATAACCAAGACGGAGCATCAAAAAACTATTTCTGACCAGATAATAACGACGTAACGGACTGTGAACAGAAATAGTTCGCCCCAAAATAGATAATCTACGATCTCCTATCGTATGCGCCATTCGAGCTTGAGGAGCAATAAAGACAGAATAACCTTTTGAACGCGCACGGAGTGACCATTCGACATCAATATAATCAATGAATAACTCATCTAGCATCAATCCAATATCATCTAACACTTCAGTTCTTATTAAACAACCTGATGCTATTATAAATGTAGCCTCTATCGGTTTATCACTTAATCTCACTCGTTCAATCAATGGCCCTCTATATATCGTAGCAGGATATGTTTTCCCAGAAACAGGATCAAAGAAAGAAGGGCCGATTGCAGCCACTAATTTATTTCCCTTTATTAATTCTTTTTCAGCCACAACAAGCTTACTTATAAAGCCATCTTCAATCACACTATCTTGATCAAATAAAATAACGCGAGATGCTTTAAATTGTTTGGAAATAGTAATTGCTTTATTCTGTGCAGATGCAAGACCTATATTTTCAGATAATAAATCAATAAAAACATTATCATATTTAGCTATAAGCGCAGACATTTCACTAACATTAGAAGATGCATTATCAATGATGACAACCTTAGTTACTTGTGCGCAGATTGAACTGATGCAACTTGATAAAACACCGATCTCAGGATTGTATGTCACCAATATTGCAATTATATTTTCACGCATTACGACAGCCCTTTTACCGTTTCGGTATTAAATTAGTTGAAATTAAGGATAGGATTTACATATATAAATGCCAGATGCCTATGAAGAGAGATAACCACTAATATAATCAGGAAAAAAATTCTAATTATGTAAAACCATTTATCAGGGTTGATATCACCGAAGATTATGTTCTGTTCCCTACTAGAAAATAGCAATGCCACTATAATAAACAGACAAAAAGAAAATAACTCATAGACACGGATAGATAAAACGGGGGAGAATGAAAAAACAATAAGAAAAACAACCCCCAATATATAAAGCTTAAAGTTATAAAGCAAAAATCCTTTTGCGTTGTATTTTCGTAAAAATATAAATACTGGACAGAGAGATAAGATAGCCAGTAAAGTCGTAACGGATACCGTCCCGGCAGTTACATTTTCGGAATTATTTAAATAAAGAGAAAATAATGGATTTATGGAATCGAATATACTAGCAGAATTAGTAGCTATAAGTGGCAATATACAAGCTACGGCTGTAAATATAATAAGTCTAAAAAATGACAATCTGTTTTGCCCCAACCTGATAACAAACGACAATAAAAATAGACCTGCCGAATAATGCATCCCTATAGCTATTAGAAGGCAGAATACCCCAGTAATTCTTTTATTATTTGCCCAATAAAAAATAAACATACAGCCAAATGAAATTGCAATTGACGCTCTTATTTGAGTAATTTCATGAAGAATGCCAAGTGATGATAAATATATCACACATAAAAATATCAAAATTAAAACACTGCACTTCTGCTTCTCCAAAATACTTATTTTTATATAGAAAGACAAAAATGACAATAATAACCAATAACTTGTAAAACTCAACTCTAAATATGAAGACAGCTTAGTAACAAAATAAAACAGAGGTTCGATCCTTGAAGTCACATCTCCATCTATATCATTGAAAATATCCAAGTAATTATAATGATCATTGCTATATAATGTAATATTTGCAGCTAACGCAGCAAAAGCAAACGAAAACAAAACTACAATACATGACCTATAAGGTATAAACACGAGAAACCTCACACCTCGCCTCTATTTGGCCGAAGCTATTCAACCTTCAGCATCTTTACTACCGACTTTAAAGCATCGACTCCCTTTTCCATCATATCATTTAGGCGAGACACAACAATATAATTGCTTTCAATGATAGAAATTATCTTCTCATTAGAAAAGTAGATTGCATTGTTCATTTCCTCTTGCGTCACATACTTCATCCCCAATTCGTTAAAATCACCAATTGAGGAGTTCTTTACAATAGGAATAACCCCATTGAAAAGATACTCAATCAACTTGGTTGGACATGCAACATTGTTAACAATACAATCATCTCTTAAAATAAATCCAAATGTAGACTCCGCATAATACTGGCTCACAGCTTCTGGAGGAACTGACTTACAAATATACTCACCGACAATATCTTTACAAAGAGATAGCATCCTTTCGCTATCTGGTGTTAAAAATATATACTTAAACTCTAGATTATTTTCCGCGATGGACACCATAAGGGATATATTCTGCCACTCTTGGAAACCGCCTGCGTATATAGCGACTTTATTATTAAGAAAAGACCTATCAATAATTTTGTTATTTCCAAGCTGATACTTACTGTTGACGGAAATGATGGGCAAGATTATTGCCCTCTCATTGCCTAATCTTAAAAATGAATACTTACTATCATAATAGTAGTCTTTCATCTTTTTTGTAACGAAAACGAAACGAAAACCACCGTAAATCACAACAAGCTCAATAAGGTAATATATCTTAGCTCTTAATTTATGCCCCATCATTTCAAGCTCTTCCGGCACGACACCATGAAAGTCGGTGATAATATAACGCCTACATTTCAATAAATAAAAAGGCAATATTCTAATTGAGTTATATATAGAGTGAACATATATGACTTTTGATTTCCATAGTATTTTCGCTATAAACAACATATGAAAGAAAAAATTAACCTGATAAACAGAGATATTATCAATGCATATTTTTTTTAATTTAAAATTTGAGAAAAATGAAATATCAAGATACACTCTTTTTTCATCACTAAACAATGAATCTATATATTTTACCCTTTGAAACAGGCCATCTTTTTCATTATGAGATGATGGAAATTGAGAAATAAAAGATAACACAAAACACCTCGAAAATACATTATATACAGAACCGTAAACTAACTAATAATTATTATAGCTAGCCGTTAAAATTGGACTGACATCATTCTACTGCTCAAAATTAGCACCACGCAAAGTATAGGAATACATAAATCCCATCGTGGATTGCCATATCCATCAAGATTGTAAGGCAAAAAACTGGCTAAAAAGTCTATCTATAGCAGAGTATCCCAGCCTACTAACTAACAAACAACACTTCTGATTGTATTTTTTGTCTTTTAATAGTGTGATACCGACTACAATTATCTTCTCAAAACATTGATGATATTGGCACATGCATTGCCATCACCATAAGGATTATGTGAGAAACTCATTTTTTTATACGCGCTGCTGTCTTTCAAAAGAATATTAACATTGTGGACTATTTTATCGACCTCTGTCCCCACCAACATAACCGTACCTGCAGATACAGCTTCTGGTCGCTCTGTTGTTTCACGCATCACCAGCACGGGTTTACCTAATGATGGGGCTTCTTCCTGAATACCACCAGAATCGGTTAAAATCATATAAGATCGCATCATTAAATAAATAAATGGCAAATATTCTTGCGGCTCAATCAAAATAATGTTGTCGATACCACCCAAAATACGGTTAACTGGCTTACGCACATTCGGATTTAGGTGCATAGGGTAGAGAATTTGTACATCTGGATTTTTTTTAGCCGTGACGGCCAGCGCTTCACAAATGCGCTCAAAACCACCACCAAAACTTTCTCGGCGATGACCTGTAACCAGGATCAGCTTTTTATTTTCATCCAAAAATGGAAACTGTGCAGCAAGGCTGGAGTTAAGAGTTTGATCATTATCGATCTTATCTTTCACCATCAATAATGCATCAATAACCGTATTACCCGTTACAAAGATATTTTTCTGACCATAGCCTTCACGCAATAAATTAGCTTTGGAGGTTTCAGTGGGGGAAAAGTGATAGGTCGCTAGCGCACCGGTTAGCTTACGGTTAGCTTCTTCCGGCCAAGGTGAATAAATATTACCTGTGCGTAAACCTGCCTCAACATGACCGACCGCAATTTGCTCGTAGTAAGCCGCCAAACTTGCCGCGAAGGTTGTGGCGGTATCACCATGCACCAACACCACATCTGGTTTAAACTCTTGCAATATCGGTTTTAACTGCAGCAGAATCCGTGCAGTGACATCATTTAACGTTTGGCCAGCTTTCATCAGATTCAGATCATAATCTGGAGTTATTTCAAACAGAGATAATACCTGATCCAACATTTCACGATGCTGAGCAGTTACACATACCTTTGATTCAAACCGTTCATCCGCAGCTAATGCATGAACTAAAGGCGCCATTTTAATGGCTTCGGGGCGAGTGCCGAATACTGTTAAAATTTTTTTCACTTGAATAGCCTTCTATAAGAAGATATAACATTTTTTAAAACGTATTTAAATTTATTGTTGTTTATGAAAAATGGAATAAAAAACAAAAACAATTTATTATACTCAAATTTTTTCAGCAGTTTTAAATTATCATCAACATGATAAGCACCTGTTGTTGTCAACAGGTTCAATATACCTTTATAGGTATACTGTTTTTTGAAAACACAGCCAAATGCTTTGTATGCTGATTGCTCATAGCTAAATATGTCCACCACTATCCTGTGGAATGTTTTTATATCCAAGCTGAGAAACTTACCAGGTTCTGAATTCCATTCATTAGGGTTATTACCTCTAGCATAAACTAAACACTCTGGAACACTAAAAACTTTACATCCATTATGTATAATACTGTAAATAACAAACAAATGTATATATTGCGACCCTATATATTTCTCTTTATCTTGAATAGCATCCCACATTGACCGCCTAAATACAAAGGTTGAAATGAATGCAAATAGATTACTAATGGTACTCATACCAGCGAGATAAGTATACAAACTTTCACTTCGAGTATTTATAGTTGAAAATTTGTTTTTTACGGGGAAATCACACTTCACATCTTTTATATCAATCCCACACTGGGTATAGCCGTAGTGAATTAAATCACCTTTATCTTCCCTTATAATCCCTAGGATTTTACCGAGAGCAGCATCATAAAGACAATCATCACTTCCTAATATTAAACAATAACTTCCAGTAGCATGTTTTACTACATTCAAACAATTCGCATCAAATCCAATATTTTTTTCATTTATTACATACTTCAGCTTTAGCTTATCATTAAATGATGATACTAGCTCGCTTGTGTTGTCAGTTGATGCATTATCACTAATAACCACCTCAATCGGATCATTTTTATTTATTTGTTCAGATATACTACTAAGACACTCTTTTAGAAAAAACTCTCGATTATATGTCGGAATGCAAATTGATAACAATGGAGACATGATTAATTAACTCTTGTGTTTTTAAAAACGTGATAAAGATAGAATCCATGCGGTAAACAAAACAACCACATTGCAGCGCAATAAAAATAAACCATGTAATTAGCTGTAAATTGTGTTGCTAAAAATAGCACTCCACTCATCAGCACTGCGGTAAAAATTGCATTACCTAGATATTTTTCTACCTTATGCGAACGCACATAGCTGGCTTGGCAAGCGATGATATGGTTGCCAACACCTGTAAGCACCAAAAAAATAAACACAGAGGGGTCAATAAAACGCTGTGCAAGTTGAAACTCTTGATAATTCAAAACATATAATACTGCAATAGCTGTTGCCCCAACTAAACACAAAAATAGCAAAGAGTGTTTAAAGGTCTTTTGGTATAAGTGATCTAGCTCGGCTCTACGATTATCGGCAATTAAACGACCAAAGGTCGGCACCTTGGTCATAAACCATGACAAAGAGATACCGGTCATTAGGGTAATAATACTTAAGGATAAGCCTAACTGCCCAGCGAATTTGGCTCCAAAAAAACGAAACGCGACAGGGTTAAACAGATTAAAGATAAAATAACCACTTAGCCAACTTATGGCTATGCGCCATTGCATGGGTAGGATTTCATCTTTCCATAAATTGCCCTGCAGTGATTTATTTGGGCATTGAATTGCTGTTTTGATGACATGATAAAAATTTCTATGTATCCACAATGCCCCCACCACGAAAGTTGCCAAGGCGGTTGCTGCACTGGCGTAAAGACCAAAACCAGATAACAACACCAACCAAGCAAAGAGTGCCGCCGTCAACGTTTGAAATAGCCGCATTTTGGCAACTTGAGCGACAAAACCACATCCTTCAGCGATCGATAGCATGGGCGTGATCAACAATGAAAGAGAGGCACTGAGAACCAAGAATAACCAAGGTAATAGCCAGGCTAAGGTGGGCAACGCATCCATAGTTGATGTTGCGAAAAATAGATAGCCTAACGGCGATACCACCAATAAAACGCCCGCACTGACGACAAAGTACCACTTTATCGCCAAGGAGATCATGTAATAAAGCCTTGCAAGGTTTTCTTTATTACCACTGATCGCATCTTGGGTGATTTTAATCCCGACCATCTCATGGCTAACAAATTGAATTAATACTGTTCCAAAGCCCAATTCAAAAATTATCTGCAAGCCGAGTATGCTGGCAAACGTGTAATAATACCCCTGTTCAACTGGCGTTAAAAAGTGTGTGATTAACAGCAGGGTGATAAAACTAGAAATACTACCTGAGCCACGATGTAATAAGACGAAAAAAATTGCTCGGTCAACTCCAAGCTTAGATAGAAAATTGCTAATCATGGGGTGCATTAACCGCTTGTTGTGACTGCTCATTATTTAGAATGGCATTCACCTCTACCAAAATGCCTTCTAACGATGTGTATTGAGGTTTATATCCAAACTCTGACAATTTGGTGTTCTTACTATAGTAATTAACTTTATTGCCTGTTGCTGCCACTATCTCTGTTTTTTCTGTCAAAAAGAAATTTAGCCCAAATTTTTCTTTTAGTTCATCCAGTAAAGATAATTTATCTATTTCCCCTGCAGAATAACAATCGACAGCGAGATTAATTTTAGGAGCGTTTAGTAAGCATTCTATAATTTGCTTAAAATCAGCAGGATGCAAATAATCTCGCACCATGGGTTCTGGGTTAACTTGACATACCTGTTTAAGCTCAATTGCTCTCAGTAAGTCAGCAATAAAAAATCTCGCAGATAAATCTTGATGTCTGCTAAAAAAATTAAATACTCTAACATCAATGATTGATAGTTCCGGTAGGCATCTGTGCTTTATTTCTGTAATAAATTTTGCCAAACCATACTTTTCTGCAGATATATCACCATTAACATTGAATATGGTGGGTTTATCTTGCGTTGCTGGTTGTGAAAAATCATTACCATACGCAGCACCACTACTCAAAAATATATACTTACAGTTAGGGTGCTGCTCCAAGTATGCCAATACCAAATCATCGTAACGCTCTGTAACAGACATAATGCTAGCAGACATCGCTTTGGCTTTGGCCGGATCACCCGCGCCAATAAAATTAATCACCGCATCATATGAGCACTCATTTGGAAATGATGCTAATTTAAAATTACCAGCGTTCACGGAAGATGTATTTAGCTTGCCTATAAACTCAGCAACTTTACTCACATCTCTAGCATAAAGGTGAACTTCATGTTTTGCCTGACAAGTTACCCACTCTCGAATTAATTCTTGAGCAATAAAACTGGTTGCCCCTAACACAGCAATTTTCATTATCAACCTTTTAATGGATGTTGTTTGTCAATAGGCAGGCCAAATGAAAGACGAGGGCGGCACTCTCTCGCATTACGCATTAAAATTTCTATTAGCATTGGCTCAGGATTCTTGGCAAAGCTGGCAAACAACGTATTGAGTTCATCCATGCAGGAGGTAGCAAACGACTTAATGTTGTACGCGCGACCAATGTTGTAAAATGATGAGCTATAACCATTCCAATAAGTTGATTCATTTCTGCCGTCAAAATACATCTCTTGGAATGCGTGCACCATGCCTAATGACTCATTATTAAACACAATGGTTAACACCGGCAATTGCTCACGTGCAATAATATCCAACTCTTGAATATTCATCTGAGCGCCACCATCACCGGTTAATGCGACCACAGGTAAACCGCTAGCATAGGTCACACCAATCGCAGTTGGGATGGAAAAACCCATAGAGCCCAAGCCCCCCGAGTGATGTAGCGCTTGCCCTTCACCTAGCAAAATTGAGTGTGCAGCCCACATCTGGTTGTTGCCCACATCGGCAACATAATGAATCGACTTATTTTTAAATGCGCGCTCTAAACCCTTACAAACCAGAAATGGGCTAACACTCCAATCTTGATATTCATCAACATAATTCTGCTGCCAATGTTGCAGCAAAAACTCTGGCCACATTTTATCCATCTGTTGAACAGGTGAGGGGGCATTGATAAATGAAGAAAAGAAAATTTCACAATCTGCATGAATATCAACATTTGCCTTCACTCGGTTGGCTAGTTGTTCTGCATCCAAGTCAATTTGAATAATTTTGGCATTGCGTGCGAAATCTTTAATATCCGCACCAGTCTGCCGTACATCCATCCGGCTGCCTAACACTACTAACAGATCGCAGTTTTGAATGGCATAATTTGCCGTACGTGTGCCATAGCTGCCAATCATGCCAAAGTAATTTGCTAGCGCCTGACACTTCTCGCTACCTTTTAAACTTGAGACATGTGGAATTCCAACCTGAGCAACAGCCTTCTGCCAGAGCACAAAGCTATCACAATTAATGGCGCCACCTCCAATTAAAAAAAGCGGCTTTTTCGCTTGGCTCAACGCATCTAACACCGCAGAAAAATTTGTTAAATCAACTTGCTTTTCTACTGTTTCTACTGATTGATTAGTTAAATAATCAAGCACATTATCCTGCAACTCGGCGCGCTGTAAATCCATTGGAATGTCTAACAGCACCGGGCCAGGGCGGCCACTTTTGGCGATATAAATCGCTCGTTGCAGTATTGGCACAAGCTCATCGGCCGACTTGATTTGATAGGAAAATTTGGTAATACTTTTTACAATACTGACAATATCTAATTCTTGAAAACCCTGCTGACGAATATTGCGGTCGTTCTTCAACTCATTGGTATTAACTTGGCCAGTTAAAAAAACACATGGGTAATTATCCAGCCAGCAATCCGCGATACCAGTAATTAAATTCGTCGCTCCTGGGCCACTTGTGCCCAAAGCTAAACCAATTTGGCTATTATTGGTTGCTCGCGCAACGCCCCCCGCAGCAAAAGCCGCCGATTGCTCATGATGCAAAGAAACTAGCTTGGTTTTACCAATTAAATTAATGCTATCAACCAAGTGTGCAATCATGCCACCAATTAATTCAAAACCATGAGTGACATTATTTGCACCCAATACATGAGCAACTGCATCTGATGCTTTCATTTAAAACCTCAAAATTAATAAGAGCCAGCTAAGACTGGCTCTAAAATAATTGATATTAGAAGCTTACACCAAAAAACTCTTCAAACTTGGCAATCACATAATCCAAATGATCGTGCGTCAAGCCAGGGTAAATACCGATCCAGAAGGTCTGATTCATCACGCGGTCGGTGTTGGTCAGCTCACCAACAACACGGTATTCACGACCAGCGAAATAGGGTTGACGGGTCAGGTTACCCGCAAATAGTAGGCGGGTACCGACCTTGGCCTCGTCGAGGAACTTGATCAGCTCGAGACGGCTGACACCAGCGGTTTCCTTCAAGGTGATTGGGAAACCAAACCACGATGGCTCGGAATTATCGGTGGCTTCCGGCAGCTCGAGAAAATCGACGCAGTTGGCCAGGCCGGCTTTCAGATAAGTGAAGTTGGCCTTACGCTGCTCAACAAATTCTTCGACACGCTCCAACTGGGCTAGGCCACAGGCCGCCTGCATGTCAGTGATCTTGAGGTTGTACCCCAAGTGGGAGTAAGTGTATTTGTGATCATATCCTTCTGGCAAGGAACCCAGCTGTTGGCTGAAGCGCTTGCCGCAAGTGTTATCGCAACCCGGTGCACAATAGCAGTCGCGGCCCCAGTCGCGGAAGGACTCAATTATCTTCTTAAGCTCGCTGGACTTGGTAAACACAGCCCCACCCTCACCCATGGTGATATGGTGTGCCGGATAAAAGCTGACGGTGCCAATATCGCCGAAGGTACCAACCATTTTGCCATCGTAACGAGTACCGAGGGCATCACAGCAATCTTCAATGAGCCACAGGTTGTATTTATCGGCAATACGACGGACTTCGGCCAGGTTGAACGGGTTTCCCAAGGTATGGGCGACCATTATTGCTTTGGTTTTATCTGTTACAGCGGCTTCAATCAGCGCTGGATCAATGTTATAGGTCGGGATGTCTACATCCACGAACACTGGGATCAGGCCATTCTGGATGGTCGGGTTGACTGTGGTCGGGAAACCAGCAGCAACAGTGATCACTTCATCACCCGGTTTGAGTGCACGTTCACCCAGTTTGTGGGAAGTCAGCGCGGTCAGGGCCAGCAGGTTGGCAGAAGAGCCTGAAGTGGTGGTCAGCACATGGGGAACACCGATGTATTCACCAAGCTTCTTTTCAAAAGCATCGTTGAAACGGCCGGTGGTCAACCACCCATCGAGCGAGGCTTCAACCATCAATTGCAGTTCACGGGCACCGATCACCTTTCCGGATGGCGGGACGACGCTGCTGCCAGCTACAAATGGCTTGGGAGCCATAGCTTGTTCAGCATACTGAGCTACCAGTTGGGAAATTTGTTCACGCAGAGCTTGTGCACTCATTTATCTCTTCCTGTTAAAAGTCTTGCCAATGTCATATTCTGGCAATGGATCATTGTTCGTCAATCAAGGGGGGGCTGGATGTTACCTAGCTAAGTGGGGAAAGTCATCCAGACCGATAGGCATCACTGAGCAGCCATGTAGTCACGGATCTCACGCAAGGTCACCTCACGCATATCCTCACCTGCCAGCCAAGCCTTGTGCCACTTGATGATACGCCCCAGTGTGGTGACCAGATCCCAGCGTGGCTGCCAACCCATCCGCAGCTTAGCCTTGGAGCACTCGAGTTTCAGGTAATGGGCTTCATGGGGATGATCGGCACCATCGAGTTGCCAGCAGGCATTGTCACCCCACAGCTGTACCATCTTCTCGACAATAAACTGTACCGGCTGGGCATCGTTGTCGTTGGGCCCAAAGTTCCACCCTTCCGCATAAGCACAACCTTCGCGATAGAGGTACTGTGCCACTAGCAGATATCCCGACAAAGGTTCGAGCACATGCTGCCATGGCCGAATAGAGTGGGGATTACGGATAACCACTGGCTGGTCGTTTTGGAAGGAACGCAGGATATCCGGGATCAAACGATCTTTTGCCCAATCACCGCCTCCGATCACATTACCAGCGCGCACCGATGCCAAAGCCACGCCATGACGTGCATAGTCCTTCGGATTAAAGAATGAGTTGCGGTACGCAGAGGCCACAAGCTCGGCACAGCCTTTGCTGTTGGAATAGGGATCATAACCACCCATGGCCTCATTTTCACGATATCCCCATACCCATTCGCGATTTTCATAACACTTGTCGCTGGTAATATTGACTACAGCCTTGACACCACCGACCGCTTTAATGGCTTCAAGCACATAGACGGTACCCATAACATTGGTGGAGTAGGTCTCGATAGGATCATCATAAGAGAGTCGTACCAGAGGCTGGGCTGCCATATGGAATACGATCTCGGGTTTGAAATCGGTCATGGCTTCACGCAGATGGAAGAAGTCACGAATATCACCATCTTCCGATAACAACCCCTGCCGAACCTTGGCTACCTCAAAGAGGCTGGGTTCAGTGGGGGCGGGAAGGGAATAACCACGCACAATGGCCCCCATTTCCTCCAGCCACAACGCCAGCCAGCCGCCTTTAAAACCAGAGTGCCCGGTCATAAAGACCCGTTTGTTTTTCCAGAAATCAGGATCGATCACGGCCATTACTTCCATACCTTCCAAGGTGCTTTACCTTTTTCCCAAAGTCCTTCGAGGTAGTGTTTATCACGTAAGGTATCCATGGGTTGCCAGAAGCCACTGTGCTCATAAGACATCAGTTGTCCCTGCTCCGCTAATGCCATAAGTGGCTCTTGCTCCCAAGTCGTCGCATCATTTTCAATCAAGTCAATAACCTTGGGACTTAATACAAAGAAGCCCCCATTGATTAAGGCACCATCACCTCTTGGTTTTTCCTTGAAAGAGAGGACTTGATTATTCTGGATATCCAGTGCACCAAATCGGCCCGGCGGATAAGTTGCCGTAAGTGTCGCCAACCTTCCATGACTCATATGAAAGTCTATACTCGCTCCAATATCAACATCGGATACGCCATCACCATAAGTAAACAGGAACGCCTCATCATCTTTCACATATTCAGCAACACGCTTAAGACGGCCACCCGTCATGGATGCATCCCCAGTGTCAACCAGAGTCACATTCCATGGCTCTGCACGCTTTTCATGCACCTCCATTCGGTTTTCTGCCATATGGAAAGTGACATCAGACATATGAAGGAAATAGTTGGCAAAGTATTCTTTGATGACATACCCCTTATAACCACAGCAAATGATGAAATCATTGATACCGTGTGCGGAGTACATTTTCATGATATGCCATAGGATTGGCTTACCACCAATTTCAACCATCGGCTTTGGTTTGACAACAGTTTCTTCACTCAGACGGGTGCCCAAGCCACCGGCAAGAATTACCGCTTTCATGTTTTCTCCCACTTATTTTGATACCGTAAAAGCATCAGAAAAAAATTGTTTCTCTGAAAGCCCAATATTGATGAAATCATCTTTTGCAGCTGCGATCATTTGAGGTGAACCACAAGCATAAACACAGAAATCAGACAAATTACAAAAATCTTGCAATACTGCTTGATGGACAAAACCTGTTCGTCCACTCCACTCAACATCGTTACCAGAGACAACTGGGATGAAGGTAATATTGTCATACTTACCTTCCCACTCAGAGGGAAGCTTTGAATAGAAGTCGATAGCTTTATTCATCCCCCAATAGATATTTATATCTCTCTTTGAACTACTACTTATGAGCGCTTCAACCATAGCTTTAACCGGAGCGAATCCGGTACCACCAGCCAAGAAAATGATAGGGCGATCATCATCTCTGATGAAGAATGTTCCAATCGGACCATCTATCCTCATCAATGTATCTGGCTTGATTCCAGCAAGAAGCAGATTACTCATTGCGCCATTATTGACAAGGCGGACATGGAGTTCGATTCCATCTTTACTACTAGCGTTAGCAATGGAATAACTTCGAGCAACCCCCTGATAGCTGAGATTTATATATTGCCCTGGTAAATAATCGAATTTCGCAGTGGGGGGAAGCCTGAATTTTAAAATCATAAATTCATTATCAATTTCTGCCCATGTCACCTTGCATGGCACGGTTTTACGAGAAAGAGAGGCCAACTCAGGGTAGTATTCTGCCTCAATTGTTAACTCTGCACAGGCGCTTTTACATTGGCATGTCAAAAAACTTTGCCCTGATGAAAATGAACAACCTTGCTCATCTATTACTTCACCCTTTATAATTTTTGACTCACACAGCCCACAAGAACCATTTTTACAACTATGCTCCAATATTATTCCAGCACGAATAGCTGACTCAAGGACCGTTGTATTTTCAATTACATCAAAACTAATATCTGATGGTTTTATTCTAATAATCGGTGTCATAAATCACTCAAAACAAACAGCATCTTGTAAACAGATACCTTGCAAATCTTTAGAGGATAATTGTGGTTCAAATTCAAATGGCCATTCAATCGCAATATCTGTATCGTCCCACGTTATGCAGGCCTCACATTGAGGGGCATAATATTCTGTCGTCTTGTATAGAAACTCGGCTGTCTCACTTAACGTAACAAAACCATGAGCAAATCCTTCCGGAATCCATAATTGGCGCTTGTTCTCGGCTGACAAATGCACTCCAATCCACTGACCAAAAGTGGGGGAGCTTTTGCGCATATCGACCGCGACGTCAAATACCTCGCCAGCAACACAACGTACCAGCTTACCTTGTGCGTGAGGAGGGAGTTGATAATGCAGTCCACGAAGCACTCCCTTGCTGGATTTAGAGTGATTATCCTGCACAAAGGTAACTGCACGGCCAATGGTCTCTTCAAATTGCTGCTGATTAAAGCTTTCAAAGAAGAAGCCACGCTCGTCACCAAATACTTTGGGTTCAATTATAAGAAGGTCAGAAATTTTCGTTTTAATTATGTTCATTTATGTTAACCCAATTGAATGCGAGAAGAATTTAGATCCTGTCATAAAGCCTTTGCAACAAGCTTAAGGAGATATTTTCCATACTCATTCTTAGCCAGCGGAGCTGCTAATTTCCTAACTTGATCTGCATCGATAAACTTCCGGCGATAAGCGATTTCTTCCGGGCAGGCCACTTTCAATCCCTGGCGGGTTTCGATGGTCTGAATGAAGTTGCTCGCCTCAATCAGGCTCTCATGGGTGCCGGTATCCAGCCAGGCATAACCGCGGCCCATCATGGCAACCGACAGATTACCTTGCTCAAGGTAGATGCGGTTAACGTCGGTGATTTCCAGCTCACCACGAGGCGAAGGTTTCAGACTCTTGGCAATCTCGACCACGCTGTTGTCATAGAAATAGAGCCCCGTCACCGCATAATTGCTCTTGGGCTCCAGCGGTTTCTCTTCCAGAGAAATGGCCGTCCCCTTGCCATCAAACTCCACCACGCCGTAGCGCTCTGGATCATGCACGTGATAGGCAAACACGGTGGCTCCACTGGCTTTGGCCGCCGCACCTTCCAGCTGTTTCTGCAAGTCGTGGCCGTAAAAGATGTTGTCACCCAGCACCAGCGCGCAGTCATCGCTACCGATAAACTCTTCGCCCAGAATAAAGGCTTGGGCCAGGCCATCCGGGCTCGGCTGCACCTTGTATTGCAGATTCAAGCCCCATTGGCTGCCATCCCCCAACAACTGCTCAAAACGGGGCGTATCTTGCGGTGTGCTGATGATCAGAATATCGCGAATCCCAGCCAGCATCAGGGTGCTAAGCGGGTAATAGATCATCGGCTTGTCATAGATAGGCAGCAACTGCTTACTGACTGCCATAGTGACGGGATAGAGACGGGTGCCTGACCCACCGGCCAGAATAATGCCTTTACGTTTTGTCATAATGCTTTAGTTCTTATATTGGAATTATGTAACCCATCAAAATGAGCTCACCCTGCGGTCACTCATCTCGTGCTTATCCTGTTGGCAAGAGGCAAGGCACAGAACCACCGCCTTCTCACCTTATCTTACTGACCGAGGATCTCGGCTAGCATCCTTTCAACACCGGCGGTCCAGTCTGGCAGCACCAGCTCGAAGGTGTGCTGAAATTTGCTCGTGTCGAGCCGTGAGTTGTGAGGACGCTTGGCAGGTGTAGGAAATTCGCTGGTCGGGACAGCATTGACCTGGCTGACCGCCAACTCGACACCCGCTGCACGGGCTTTGGCAAACACCAGCTGGGCATAGTCAAACCAGGTGGTGGTACCGGAGGCGATCAGGTGATATAGACCCGCAACTTCTGGTTTGCGTTGTGCAATCCGGATCGCATGGGCCGTGCAATCAGCCAGCAACTCGGCCCCCGTCGGGGCCCCAAACTGATCATTGATAACCGACATTTCGCTGCGCTCCTTGCCAACGCGCAGCATGGTCTTGGCGAAGTTGGCGCCACGGGCGGCATACACCCAGCTGGTCCGAAAGATAAGGTGGCGAGTACAAAGGGCTGCTGCATGCTCCCCTGCCAGCTTGGTTTCACCATAGACGTTGAGGGGAGCCGTCGGATCACTCTCAACCCATGGTCGTTCGCCACTGCCATCGAACACATAATCAGTGGAATAGTGTACCAACCAGGCACCGAGCGTTTCGGCCTCTTTTGCAATCGCTGCGACACTGGTGGCGTTGAGCAGTTCGGCAAAAGACCGCTCGCTCTCGGCCTTGTCGACGGCGGTGTGGGCCGCGGCATTGACAATCACATCCGGCTTGAGCAGACGGACCGTCTCGGCTACGCCATCAGGGTTGCTGAAATCGCCACAATAGTCAGTAGAGTCAAAATCCACTGCGGTGACACGACCCAGTGGGGCCAATGCGCGCTGCAGTTCCCAACCCACCTGACCATTCTTACCAAACAGCAGGATATGCATCAGCCACGCTCCTCGTAGTTCTGCGCAATCCAGGATTGATAGGCTCCGCTCTTGACGTTGTTGACCCACTGCTGGTTATCCAGATACCACTGGACGGTCTTGCGGATCCCGGACTCGAAGGTCTCTTGCGGTTGCCAATCAAGCTCGGCACTCATCTTGCTGGCATCAATAGCATAACGGCGGTCATGGCCAGGGCGATCGGTGACATAGGTGATTTGATCACGGTAAGAACTCGCCTTGGGCACCATCTCATCGAGCAGATCGCAGATGGTATGCACTACATCCAGGTTCTGCTTCTCATTATGACCACCAATGTTGTAGGTCTCACCGACAACCCCAGTGGTGACGACGGTATACAGTGCACGAGCGTGATCCTCTACGTAGAGCCAGTCACGGATCTGGTCACCCTTGCCATAAATCGGCAGTGACTTGCCATCGAGGGCATTCAGGATCACCAGTGGTATAAGTTTCTCGGGGAAGTGATATGGGCCGTAGTTGTTGGAGCAGTTGGTGACGACGGTCGGCAGGCCATAGGTACGGCGCCAAGCTCGCACCAGATGGTCACTGGATGCCTTTGAGGCAGAATAAGGGCTGCTCGGGGCATAAGGGGTGGTTTCGGTAAAGAGCGGTAGCATCTCACCGACATCCACCTCGTCTGGATGAGGCAGGTCGCCATACACCTCGTCGGTAGAAATATGGTGGAACCGAAAAGCGCTCTTGCGCATCTCATCCAGGCCATTCCAGTAGGCCCGGGCAGATTCCAGCAACATATAGGTGCCGACGATATTGGTCTCGATAAAATCGGCGGGGCCTGTGATAGAACGATCGACGTGGCTCTCAGCCGCGAGATGCATCACTGCATCCGGTTGATGCGCAGCAAACACCCGATCCAGCTCAACACGGTTGCAGATATCGACCTGTTCAAAAGCATAACGTTCGTTACCGGACACTGTGGAGAGAGACTCAAGATTGCCCGCGTAAGTGAGCTTGTCGAGATTGATAACCGAATCGTTGGTATCCTGAATGATATGGCGAACAACCGCTGAGCCGATAAAACCGGCTCCACCGGTAACGAGAATTTTCATATTGATAAGTACTCTTACGAGGTAAATTGAGTGGTGTAGGAGATGAAATATACGTACTACGTGGAGTCTGTAGTTCTTTGCATGGAAGCCGTGCAGGTCATGCAAAATGTTTGACTAAGGTGAGAAACACGTTAGCTACCGCAGTGAGTTACAGCTCCCAGCATGCTGCTTTTAACCAGATTGTGTGTGCTGTTGGCCATCATATCCTCCAGCTTCTTGTATTGGTTGATGTGTCACAATGGCATCAAATGACGTTGCACATCTGTGTATTCCGAGAGCATACATTGTTCACATCTTGGGCAACCAAGGCCCTACACCCGATTTCGGGTCAGATTCTATCTCGTTTAGCCCGAAGATTAACAGTCAAAACATAGGAAACCATCCATCCTATAAGGGATTCAAAGAATCCCTACTATTTCGCCCCCTGAAATATACATTCTCATTGCATGGCAGCCCTCAATACCCTGCACCTGACCAAGAAGACAGAATAGCTATTTTTTCAAACAATTACAGATGGTTAATGGTCTGACCATAGCCGCTTGGATGTTGTTCCAGCCGATGCCTACAGATGGCTGAGCATTCCCCAACATAGGTTCGCAGACCAAATCCGTGCGAACAGAATAGTCGCAATGCTGCACTGGAGCGATGAGCCACGGCCCTAGATGCCGGTGCTATCTCTCAAGCCAGACTCATAAGACTTGATGCCACGGCTCAGAGACTGAGGCGGAAATAAAGGGGTATGCGATTCAGTCTCGATACAGGGGGGGCTAGGTAGGATCCACATTGACTCTCCTTCCTATACACCCTCTAATTGACAGCCTGGACCCTCATCATCATGCATCTTATGAAAATCCTATTGGTCGAAGACGACAAGCTGCTCAACCACCACCTCACCACGCTGTTGACCGAGGCCCAGAATCAGGTCCACAGCACCGACAGCGCCCAGATTGCGCTGCACTATGCCCGTGACTACCCCATCGACGTGGCCATCATAGATCTCGGCCTGCCGGACATGGACGGTCTGCAGCTCATCACCCAGCTCCGGGAGCAGCAGATCCCCTTCCCCATCATAGTGCTGACCGCGCGCGGCAGCTGGCAAGACAAGGTGGAAGGGCTGGAAGCCGGTGCCGACGACTATCTGGTCAAACCGTTCCAGAAAGATGAGCTGCTGGCCCGTCTCAATGCCCTGGTGCGCCGCAGTGCCGGCTTTATCTCCCCCAGGGTGAAGGCCGGTGACTACGAACTGGATCTCTCCCGCAAGGAGCTGACCATCGCCGGGGAAGTCACTGTGCTCACCAGCTTCGAGTATCTGATCCTGGAATACCTGATGCGCAACGCCCGCCAGGTGGTCTCCAAGCAACAGCTGCTGGATCAGCTCTACGGGGATGGCGAAGGGGATCCGAACACCATCGAAGTCATGGTGAGCCGACTGCGCAAGAAGCTGGATCCCGAAGGGACCATAGCCCCCATCTCGACCATCCGTCGTCAGGGCTACATCTTCAATCTGTCATGCAGCTAAGCACGCCGTTCGCATCATAGTGACCGCCATGAGAAGTCCAATGCAATTGATCCGCCGCTCCCTGCACATCAAGCTGATGATGAGTGCCATGCTGGTGATCGCGATCATCATGGCCTTCTCCGTCTATATCCTCTACCTCGGCCACACCGAGGAGCAGGCCCAGAAGGCCAGCACCCGCATGCAGGAGAACCTCTCCAAGCTGTTCTCCTCCAAACAGCCAGATCCCCACGCCATCACGGATCTCGCCAGCATCACGCCAGATGCCATCGATCCCAATCTCGATACCCTCATCTGCCGCTCGGACGGCGAGTTGAGCTGGTCCAGCCTGCACATGCCTGAGGTGATCACCATCAAGGGCACCATCTGTCAGGATCTGATGAAATACCTGGGGGGCCTGGATCAGGATTACTTCTTCAAACTGCACACCATCAAGAATGGCGAGAGCTACTTCATCTACAGCCTGCGCTTCTTGCGCAATCATGGTGACGGCCCGACTACCTACTATGTGGTGATGGTCGACTCCGCCAAGCGCTACCAGGCCCAGACCCGGGAATACCTCTACCAGTGCATCCGCCAGGCGCTGCTCGCCTACTGCCTGCTGGGTGCCCTGCTGCTGCTCACCAGCTTCTGGAGTCTCTCCTCCCTGCGCACCATGGCGCGGCAGATCAACGAGATCCGGGCCGGTCAGCGCGAATCCCTCTCCAGCGACTATGAACGGGAACTGCTGCCCCTGACCGAGTCGGTCAACCAGTTGCTGGAGAACGAGCGCCAGCAGACCCTGCGCTACCAGCATGCCCTGAACGATCTGGCCCACAGTTTGAAAACCAGGCTGGCCCTTATCCAGATCACGGCGCAGGAGTTCAAACTGGGTCACCCGGTGCACGACAACATCAATGAACAGATCACCACCATGGATCAGATCATCCAGTATCAGCTGCGCCGCGCCGTCACCGGTCGCAAACGCCTCGCGAGCAAGGGTACCGAGCCGGTGCCGCTCATCGAGAAGCTGCTGGCGAGCCTGGCCAAGGTCTATCGCCACAAGAAGCTGCAGACCCATTTCCAGTTTGACGACGATGTCTTCTTCCACGGCGAGCAGGGGGATCTGATGGAGATGATGGGCAACCTGCTCGACAACGCCTGCAAGTTTGCCATCAGCGAGGTGCGGGTACAGGTACGCCGCAAGGGCAGCGGCCTGCTCATCCTGGTGGAAGACGACGGCCCCGGCATCGCCCCAGGCAAATCGGAGCAGATCTTCCAGCGTGGGGTGCGGGCCGACAGCTCCCCCGGTCAGGGCATAGGCCTCGCCGTCGTGACCGAGATAGTGCACAGCTATGGCGGCGACATCCGGGTGGACGAATCCCCCCTCGGCGGCGCCCGTTTCCAGCTGACAGTCCCCTGATGCCACCATACCGGGCATGAGCGCCAGCGCTTGTGCCCACCCCTGGTCCAACATGACATCCACATATTTTGACCTCTTCCTTAACAACTCATTGGCAAGGGGTCTTGTGCTATGACATAAATTAAAGCCATAAAATGCTGCATGGATGCGTAGCTATGGCCATCACCCCCCCCCGTTCGATCCTCAGGCCTCAACACCAGATGCTGGCGCTGGAGCCCCGCATCCTGTTCGACGGCGCCGCCGCCATCGCAGCCGAGCATCAGACCCAGGATGCGCAGCACGAACCGGGGGATGCCCCCGCCCATGGTGAACCAGCACAGACCACTCCTCCACGCCACCTGCTGGTCATCGATACCCGTATCGAGCAAGCCCAGCCGCTGACGGAACACCTCGACGCCAATACCAGCCTGCTGCTTATCGACAAGCAGACCGACGCCCTGGCCGCCATCACGGCGAAACTGAACCAGCTCGGCCAGGTCGACAGCATCCAGATCCTCTCCCACGGCTCGGCCGGTCAATTCACCCTGGGCAATCGCACCCTGACCGCAGACAATCTGGCCAGCGTCGGTCAGCAGTTGCAGGGCTGGCAAAGCCACCTGAGCCCGGATGCGGATATCCAGCTCTATGGCTGCCGGGTCGGCGCCGGCGACGCCGGCAAGGCGCTGGTCAGCGCCCTGGCCCAGTGGACCGGGGCCGACGTGGCAGCCTCCAGCGACGATACCGGTGCCAGCAGCAAGGGGGGAGACTGGGATCTGGAGGTCAGCACGGGCCTCATCGATCAGCCCCTGGCCCTCGATCGCGCCACGGCGCAGGGTTACGATCGCCTGCTCGCCAACGCCAGCCCCACCAGCAGCCTGACCCAGAGCAGTGCCGATGTGTTGCTCGGCGATGAGGTGCAGTTCACCGTCAACGTCAGCAACAACACCAGTCAGACCGGCTATGCCCCCTATCTGGATATCTACCTGCCGAGCACCGGCAAGGACGGGGATGACGGCCTCACCTTCACCCAAGCCAGCTACCTGGGTCAGGTACTCAAGACCCACAGCGTCATCTTCGACGCCTCCGGCAATGCGACCCACCCCCTTGCCGTCGACAGCAGTGGCAATCCCCTCATTATACGGGCGGCCGATGTGGGGCTACGTGCCGGCGATACCCTGATCGTGGTCGAGCTGCCCTTCGCCAGCGTCAGTCAGGGGCAGCCCGACATTCCCATCCTGATCAGCGCCAGGTTGAGCAACCTGGCCGACACCAGCTTCTCGGCGGCGACCCCTGAGCTCACCATAGGGGTGCGCAGCGGCTTCCAGTACGGCAACGATGCCCTGAACAACCCGCAAGACGATCCGACCCTGGTCGAGGGCACTGTGCACAGTTTCGTGGTCAGACCCACCATCATTCACTTCGAGCAGAGCCTCGACATGCCCGAGGGAGAAACCACCACCGGCCCCAACTTCAGCCACACCCTGACCCTGACCGCGATCCCGGCCGATGGCCAGACCCTGAGCCAGGTGGTCATTAGCCAGACCCTGCCCGGCAACATGCAGGTGACCGCCATCACCCCGGGGGTCAACGGTACCCTGACCTCCATCACCCTCACCGATGGCCGGGTCATCACCAATCCGGCCTTGATGGCCAGCGCCATCAACAGCGACGCCATCTTCATCAGCGCCTTCACGGTGCAATACAGCAGCCTGAGCGCCGCCACCAGCACCCTCGTCCAATTCTACGTGCCCGAGACCGATGCCAGTGGCCAGCAGGTGATCGATCCCAACAGCGGCGATGCGGTCCAGATCACCATCGCCGCCCCCACCGGCAGCGGCGAGTGGACCCCCCTCGACAGCCGGGATCTGACCCCGCCCGACACCACCATCGATTTTAGCGGCCAGGGGGATCCCATCGGCTTCATCGCACGGTCGATTTCACTGCAAAAAGACGTGGTGCTCAGCATAGATAACGGCAAAGCCGGCATCAGCCCAGGAGATACCCTGGACTACACCGTCAAGATGGCACTTTCCGACTACTTCGCCTTTGGCAAGAACCTGTTCGGCGAGGGACAGTTCGTCGTCACCGACACCCTGAGTGACGGCCAGACCCTGACCGGCAGCCCGACCCTGACCCTGATGCGCAACGGCGCCAGCGAGACCATCACCCTGGTTTACACCTCTGTGCTCAACGCCGATGGCACCACCACCATCAGCTTTGACATAGGTCAGTCCCTGCAAAACGCCTTCCCGCTGCTGAGCTGGCTCGGGGGCGATCTCGCCTTCGATGATAACCAGCAAGGGGCCACGCTGGCCCTGCTCAGCTACAGCGCCCTCATCAGCCAGAGCTATACCCCGCCCGCCGGCAATCCCCACAGCGAGATCAACGAGGGTGACAGCATAGGCAACAGTGCCACCGTCACCGCCAGCGTGATCGAGAACAGCACCAACCTGACCGGCGGCACCGAATCCGACAGCTCCCAGACCAGCACCCGCATTCCCACCAGCCAGGTCGACATCCAGCTCGCGACCGTCAACGGCAGCAACAGCCCGGGCGGCGCCGTCGAGTTGCGACCCGGGGATCAGGTCACCTTCCGCCTCAGCTATGACCTGGTGACCGGCGACTATGAGCAGTTCAAACTGACCGCCTATCTGCCCCTGCCCCTGTTCGACATCAGCGGCATCAGCTGGACCGAGGGCAGCGGGGTCGGCCAGTGGCACTTCGGCGCCGGCGATACCAACCTCGGCAACCTGGTCAGTGTCACCGTGGGGCCGGGCAACTCCCTCATCTTCGACTTCGGCAGCTATGCCACCAGTACGCTGGGCGGCAGTCGCATCGAGGTGGAATTTACCCTGCGGGTCGGCGATCAGCCCTTCGCGGATCAGCGCACCCTGGACGTACTGGCCCAGTCCAGCCAGGTCACCACCCTGAACAAGACCCAGCTCAGCAGTTCGGATGTCACCGTCATCACCTCCATCGCCGAGCCGGATCTCGCCATCAGCCACGGCGTGGTCTCCGCCAGCAACGGCACCGTCAGCGGCACCACGGGCAGCTGGTCCGCGCCCGGCAGCGGCGGCGCGCCTTTCACCGGCAAGGTAACCGATATCAATGCGGTGAATGGCGGCGTCACCAACATAGATGGCGCTGATGTGCTGCGCCTGGCCACCGCCATCGAAAACCGCGGCGGCGGCGGCGCCTTCGATGTGGTTACCAGCATCAACCTGCCCGCCGGCCTCTCCTTTCGCAACGGCTCGCTCGCGGCCGCCAACCTGCAGATCTATCGCGGTGACGGCACGGCGCTGGTGCTCGGCACCGACTATCAGGTGAGCGGCAACACCATCAGCTTCCTGGATGCGGGCAACGTCGCCAGCCTGCTGCCAGGGCGGGCGGGCACGGGAGCCGACACCGCGGGCAGCAATCTTATCGTCATCACCTATGAGGTTGAGGTCGCCAGCGACATTCGGGCCAGCAGCACGCTGGAGACCAGCGCCGTGCTCAGCAACTACGCCAGCGTCAACAACGGGCAAGACTTCACTCCGGTGGATCTCACCGACACCGCGAGCGAGCAGGTCGCCGCCCCCAGCCTCGTCATCGACTTCAGCAATGGCGATCCCGATAGCGCCTCCAGCGCCGGCCACACCTCGGGCACCACCCTGGTGATTGGCGAGAGCATGGGTTACGACATCCGGGTCACCCTGCCGGAGGGCAGCACCCAGTTGTTGCAAATCACCGATCTCATCCCCCCCGGCTTCAGGCTCGACACCAGCTACAACGGCGGCAAGGGGTATGAACTCATCACCACCGGCTTTGGCGGCACCATCAGCGAGCCGACTCTGAGTGGCAGTGCCCTCGGCACCAGCGATGGGGATGCCAACTTCAGCTTCAGCGTGAGCGGCGCCAGCGCCGACAACAATCAGGGCAACAACAGCTTCACCATACGGCTGCGCCTCGTGGCCGACAACCTGATGAGCAACCAGCCCGGCACCCAGCTCAGCAATGGCGCCAACCTGCATTATCAGGATCCCGACGGGGACGTCGCGGCCGGCGCTCCCATAGTGCGGGAGATAACGGCCACCCCGGCCCCCAACGCCGTCATTGAGGAGCCGAGGCTCAGCGTCACCCAGAGCCTGCTGACCCAACCCCCGCCTTACGGCTTCGAGGAGGGAGACAGCCTCAGCTTCAACATAGTGGTGAGCAACAACGGTCCGCTGGATGCGTTTGATATCCAGCTCAGCGATCTGCTGCCCACCCAGCTGAGTGGCTACAGCCTGGTGTCCGTCTTCTACGACGGCGTCGATGTCAGCAGTCAGTTCGAACTGGTGGGCAACCAGTTGCAGACCAAGGCCGATGCCAACCTCGACCTGGCGGTGGGCAAACAGCTCATCCTGGTCATCTCGGGCACAGTCAACGCCAGCGCCACAAGCTTCGCCCAGCTCACCAACCAGGCCGAGGTGCAGTGGACCAGCCTGGACGGCACCCTGGGCACCAGCGCCGATCCCGCCGGGGAGCGCACCGGCGCCGATGGCACCCTGGCCGACAACGTGCTCAACGATTTTCGCACCCTCAGCCAGGGGCTCATTCCCATCGCCAGCGGCATCCAGATCTCCCGGGTCGGCGGGGTGAACGAAACGGGAGGTGGCGCCACCAATGCCAGCCACGAGCAGGTCACGGTCGGCGAAATCATCCGCTACAAGGTGGTGGCCCTGATTCCAGAGGGGGACAACGCCAACTACGAGCTGAGGGTAAGCCTGCCCAAGGGGCTCAGCTTCATCGACGCAAATCAGGTGAGGCTGGCGCTCATCTCCAACGGCGGCGTGGGCAAGGGGCTGAGCAGCAGCCTCAGCGGCACCGCCATCACGGGGGCCGATGTCAGCGGCAATGACGGCAGCAGCGAGGCCCAGTTCATCTCCCCGACCCTGGCCAATGGGCTGCAGGGCCTGCTGGCGGGCAGCCAGATCGACATAGTGACCGATGCCAATGGCAATCAGACCATCATCTTCCGGCTCGGCAATATCAGCAACAAGGACACAGACAGCGATCTCGAAGGCATAGCCCTCGAGTTCAACGTCCGGGTCGATAACAGCCAGGGGAATCAGGCGGGCACCCAGTTGGGGGTCAGCGCCAAGGATTACGTCGGGGCGGATCCCGCCAACCTGATCCAGCGCGGCGCCAGCCTGACCGTCTATCAGGACATAGTCGAGCCAGCGCTCGGCAACCTGGACAAGACGGTGATCGCCTTCGATCCCAGGGCCATCGACAACAACACGGGCCGCGCCCAGGTCCAGATCGGTTTTGAGCAAACCGGTGGCATCATCGCCTTCGAGCCCCGCCTGACCGACGGCTTCCCGGGTGGCAGCAATTATGCCCTGACCAGCCTGACCATCACGCTAGGTGGCACTACCTACACCTATGACAGTGGCGCCAGCGGCAGCAATTTCGGCCTGCCCCCGGGCACGACCGTGGTCATCACCCAGGGCGGCAGCTTCGCGGTCGATTTCTCCCAGCTGGATGTGGGCGCCAAAGTGACACTCGTCTACAGCGTCGACTTGCCCAACGGCGCCACCATCACCGGGACGGATGCGACCCTGAGCTGGTCCAGCCTGCCGGAGAGTTTCACCGGCTGGGGTGGCTCCAGTGTCGGCAGCGATGGCAGCGCCAGCGGTGAGCGTACCGGCCAGGACGGACCGGGCAACACCCTCAACAACTATGTACTCACCAGCCGGGCCGGGCTTGGCATCATCAGCGGCACCCTGTGGAACGACACCGCCAGCGCCACCACCAGCACGACCCCGGATGGGGCGGGTCTGGCCGGGCAGACGGTGACCCTGATCTGGGGCGGGGCGGATAACGATCTGGCCACCACAGGGGATAACCAAAGCTTCCTTACCACCACGGATGGCAGCGGTCACTTCTCCTTTGGCATTCTGCCCACCGGCATCTATCGCCTCGACGGCCCTGCGGGCACCACCATCACGGATGCCAGCGCTGGCACCCTGCAGGTGCGCATCGACAGCGACGGCAATACCCTAGGCCAGGTCAGCATAACGCTCACCGAGACGGGCATTGATGGCGGTCAATTCGTCGACGGTGCCAACATCGGCTACGTGGAGCTCAACGATGCGCCGACCCTTGGCAACACCACCCCGGCCCAGAGCGTGGACGAGGATCTGGATCTCGCCATCCTTGGCCTCTCGGTCGCCGATATCGATGCGGGCACGGGTGCCATCACCCTCACCCTGACGGTCGGTCACGGCGTCTTGTCCCTGGGCAGCGCGACGGGTCTGACCGTGATCACCAACAACGGGGGCGGCCAGCTGGTGCTGACCGGCAACCTGAGCGCCCTCAACGCCGCCTTGCAGACCCTCAACTATCGTGGCAATCAGGATTACAACGGCAGCGATACCTTGTCCGTGCTCGTCAACGACAACGGCCAGTTCGGTGACAAGCAGGGTGGCGACGGCATTCCAGGCAATGCGGAGGATGCCCTCACCGCCACCACCAGCATCACCATCACCATACGGCCAGTCAATGACGACCCCGTGGGCGTCGATGATAATGTCACTGCCATCGAGGCCGGTGGCACCACGAACAACCATCCTGGAGACAATCCACAGGGGAATCTGCTAACCAATGACAAGGATGTAGACATAGCCACCAACGGCGATCGCCTGCATCTGGGTCTGGTCACCAGCGTGGAGACCGGCAACAGCACCACCCCGGGCTCCACCGACATCCCTGCCTCCGTAGTGGGCAAATACGGCACCCTCTATCTGCTGGTGGGCGGGGGCTACCGCTATGAGGTCGACAATGGCAACCCGGACGTGGAGGCGCTGCGCCTCAGTAGCGACACCCTGACCGAGCAGTTCAGCTACCAGTTGATAGACAGCCTGGGCGCCACGGATCAAGCCAACCTCATAGTGACCATCCAGGGCAGCAACGATGCCCCCGTGACCCTGCCCGATACCGGCAGTGCCACCGAGCAGGGTGTCAGCCAACCGGGCACGGACGCCATCGGCAACGTGCTCGACAACGATACGGACGTCGATAGCGGGGACAGCAAGCGAGTCGACAAGGTGGCGCTGGGGCTTCCCACTAACCTGAGTCAGATAACCGATGTTCCCGCCGGCAGCACCAGCGCCAACGGCGCCGTGATAACAGGACTGTATGGCACCCTTACACTCGGTGCCAACGGCAGCTATCGCTACGTGATAGACAACGGCAATGCCACCGTCCAGGCGCTGCGATCAGGAGACAGCCTGACCGAAGTCTTCAGCTACCGGGCCATGGATCTTGGCAACCTCAACGATGTCACCACCCTGCTCATCACCATCAACGGCAGCAACGATGCCCCCGTCGCCGTGGATGACAGCGGCACAACCCTTGAGGCAGGCGGCGTCAACAACGCCACCCCGGGCTCGGATGCCAGCGGCAACGTGCTCACCAACGACACGGATCCGGATTCGACCAACCCCAACGAAACCAAGGCGGTCAGCGCCATCAGCACCAGTGGCGGCACAACTGGCACGCTCGGCACGGCCCTGCGAGGCATCTATGGCTGGCTCACCCTGAATGCCGATGGCAGTTACAGCTATGTGGTGGATAACAGCCTGCCCGCGGTGCAGGCCCTGCGCCTGACCGGCAATATCCTGACCGACGGCTTTCGCTACACCTTGCGTGACGCCGCCGGGACCACCAGCCAGGCCAACCTTGTCATCACCATCCAGGGTGCCAACGATGCCCCCAGCGCCATTGCCGACACCGCCAACGCCACCGAGGCGGGCGGCCTTGGCAATGGCACGGCGGGCACCAACCCCAGCGGCAACGTGCTTGACAACGACACAGACCCCGACAGCAACGGCGAGCGGCTCACCGTCTCGGGCGTCAGCTTTGGGGTCACCAGCGGTTCCGTCGGGGTGGCGCTCAGTGGCCTCTATGGCACCCTCGTTCTCAACGCCGATGGCAGCTACAGCTATGTGCTGGATAACGCCAATGCCACGGTACAGCGGCTGCTGCCCGGGGAGACCCTGGTCGAGCAGTTCGGATATCAGATTGCGGATCTTGGGGGCCTGCTCAGCAGCTCGACCCTGACCATCACCATACTGGGCCGTAACGACAGCCCGGTCGCGGTGGCGGACACAGGGACCGCCGTCGAGGCAGGTGGCATCAACAACGCCACCCCGGGCTCGGACGCCAGCGGTAACCTGCTCACCAATGACACGGATCCGGAGTCAGCCAACATCAACGAGACCAGGGCGGTCAGCGCCGTCAGTACCAGCGGTGGCACTGGCGGCACGCTCGGCACGGCCCTGCGTGGCACCTACGGCTGGCTCACCCTGAAAGCCGATGGCAGCTACACCTATCAGGTGGATAACAGCCTGCCCGCGGTGCAGGCCCTGCGCCTGACCAGCAACACCCTGGCCGACAACTTCAGCTACACGATGCGCGATGCCGCTGGCGCCACCAGTCAGGCGGGCATCACCATCACCATCCAGGGGGCCAACGACGCCCCCACCGCCACCGTCGATACCGCCATTGCCATCGAGGCCGGCGGTCTGGGCAACGCCGCGGCGGGCACCAATCCCAGCGGCGACGTGCTTGGCAACGACACAGACCCCGATGGCAACGGCGAGCAACTTGTCGTCTCCGGTGTCAGCTTCGGGGCCACCAGCGGCACCATCGGCAGTGCGATAAGCGGCCTCTATGGCACCCTTGTCCTCAACGCCGATGGCAGCTACAGCTATGTGCTGGATAACGCCAATGCCACGGTACAGCGGCTGTTGCCAGGGGAGACCCTGGTCGAGCAGTTTGGGTATCAGATCACGGATCTCGGCGGCCTGCTCAGCGCCTCGACCTTGACCATCACCATCCAGGGCCGTGACGACAGCCCGGTCGCGGTGGCTGACATCGGCACAGCCACGGAGGCGGGTGGCATCAACAACGCCACCCCGGGCAGCGACGCCATCGGCAACGTGCTCACCAACGACACGGATCCGGATTCGGCCAACCCCAATGAAATAAAGACGGTCAACGCGGTCAGCACTGGCGCCGGCAGTGTCGGTACCTTGGGAACCGCCCTGCGAGGCACCTACGGCTGGCTCACCCTGGGCGCCGACGGCAGCTACACCTATGTGGTGGACAACAGCCTCGCCGCCGTCCAGGCGCTGCGCACCAGCGCCGATGTGCTGACCGACACCTTCGGCTACGGCATGCGGGATGCCAACAACGCCAGCAGTCAGAGCACGCTCATCATCCGCATCGAAGGAGCCAACGACACACCCGTGGCCCAAAATAATATCGGCATCGCGGTTGCTGACAACGGTGCCGGTAACGTCGTCAATCCCAGTGGCAATCTGCTGACCAATGATGGGGATGTCGACGCTGGCGACAGCCTGACCCTGACCGCAGGGCGCACCGGCGAGGAGGCAGCCGGCGGCATTCTCGCCCCGGTCAACCTGGGTGTTCCCCTGGTGCTGGTTGGCCAATATGGCACCCTGACCCTGCACCTGAACGGCGACTATCAATACGCGCTGGACATCACCAACGCCGCCGTACTGGGCCTGGGCCCCTTGCAGAGCCTCAATGACCATTTCACCTATCAGGCGCAAGACCTGGCCGGCGCCGTCGATCTGGCCGAGCTCACCATCATCATTCGCGGGCGCAATGATGCCCCGGTCGCCAACCCGGACCAGGCACAGGTCATCGAAGCCGGCGGGCTGAACAATGCCCAACCCGGCCTGGACCCCAGCGGCAACGTGCTCGGTAACGACACGGATCTCGAAAACGATCCCCTGACCGTGACTCGGGTACAGAACGCCGATGGCCAGAGTGCCAGCCTGGGCACGGTACTGCGCGGCCGCTATGGCGATCTAGTGATGAACAGCGATGGCAGCTGGCATTACAGCCTGGATAACAGCCTGGCCGAGGTACAGGCACTACGCGGGCCGAGCCAGACCCTGACCGAGCAGTTCAGCTATCAGATAGTGGATGTCTGGGGAGTTGGCAGCGCCAGCACCTTGACCCTGACCATACGGGGCAGCAACGATACCCCCATTGCCCAGGATGATCAGACCACCGCCATCGAGGCCGGCGGCGTTCACAACGCAGCCGCGGGACTGAATCCAACCGGCAACGTGCTGGACAACGACCTCGATGTCGACAGCCAGGCCAATGGCGAAACCAGAAGCGTGCTCACCGTCAGCAACTCGGTCGGCGCCAGCGTCAGTGCGGGCCAGGCGTTGCAAGGTCGCTATGGCCAGCTCATCCTCAACGCCGATGGCAGTTACCAGTACCTGCTCGACAATGACAACCCGGAGGTGGAGGCACTGCGCACGGCGGGGCAGACCCTGACCGAGATGTTCACCTACCAGATGCGCGATCAGGCCGGGGCCCAGTCCCAGGCGCGCCTGACCGTACTGATCCAGGGGGCCAATGACAACCCGGTCGCCCAGGACGACAGCTCTGTGGCAAGCGATCAGGTCACGGCCCCGCATACCACTGGCAACGTCCTGCCCAACGACAGCGACGTCGATGCCAACGACCCCTTGCAAGTCGTGGCCATGCGCAGCGGCGCCGAAAATGGCAGCGGCGACAACGGGCAGCTTGGTCAACCCCTGGCCGGTCGCTACGGCTGGCTTGTCCTCAACGCAGATGGCAGCTACAGCTACACCATAGACCTGACCAACAAGGAGGTGCTGGCCGCCGCCGGCCTGGGTCAGGTGCTGCAGGACATCTTCACCTACACCCTGGGGGATGGCAGCCAGACCGTCGATCAGGCCCAGCTGGTAATCCACCTTAATATCTCGGCCCCCTATGTGCCCCCGCCCGACGAGGGCCCATTCGGCCCTAACTATGGGGACACGTCGGCAACTGAAGGGACGACGCTGAACTATCCCGACATCACACCCGTGGTCTTCGTCACCCCCGTGGTGCAGAACATCAGCCTACTGCTCGGGGCCAGCGCCGAGCGAGCCGATGGCAGTCAGCTGTTCTTTGGGCTCACCCCAGAGATCCACAGCCAGAGCATCGGCCTTGGCCTGCTCGATGGCACCTTCGTCAGCCAGAGCGTGCAGGAGAGCTCACTCACCCAGGAGCTGGAACTGGCCGCCTTCCTCGGCCGCCACGGCCGAGTCGGCCTCACAGCCGATGGCCTGCTCAGCGATGAATCCGTGTTCGCCATGACGCCCCAGGAGATGCGGCCTCATGTCGGCGGCGAACGCGCCAGCAAGACCAGCAGCTTCACCAGACAACTGCAGGATGCGGCGGGACGCCACATCGCAGGCCTCAACAGCAATACTAATATGACAACTAAATCAGGCACTTGATTCTAAGGACAGACAATGCCCAGACTCGCGCTTCGACCACTGACCTTGACCTCCAGCCTGCTGCTCTGTGCCTGCAGTGTCCTGCCGCCCGAGACCTACACGGAGCAGGACAAGACCGACCGGATCCGCTTCGATCGCCAGATGATGTACGACCAGCAGGAGCCGGTGACTCACCCCATCAGCTTCTATGAGGCGGCGGCCCGGGCCCTCAAGTACAACCTGGACTATCGCCTCAAGCTGATGGAGAGCGCGCTCGCCGCCGATCTGCGGGATCTCTCCAGCCATGAGATGTTGCCCCAACTGGTCGCCTCGGCTGGCCTCGCCGGGCGCAGCAATGACTCCGGCGGCACCTCAGTCGGGATCGAGGACGGTGAAGTGAGCTTGCGCCCCTCGACGTCGGAGGAGCGTTATCGCGACCTGAGCGGGCTGGGGCTGAGCTGGAGCCTGCTCGACTTTGGCGTCGCCTATTACCGCAACCAGCAAAAAGGCGATCAGGTGCTGATGGCCGAAGAGCGCAGGCGCAAGGTCGCCCAGAACGTGCTGCAGGATGTGCGCAGTGCCTACTGGCGTGCACTGGGGGCCCAGCGCCTGCTGCCCGAAGTCGACAAGCTGCTGGCCAGAACCCGGCTGGCCCTCGACTCTGCCCGCCAGGCCGAGACCCAGGGCTTGTTGCCGCGCCAACAGGCCCTGGCCTATCAGCGCGCCCTCATCGATTCGGTTTCCCTGCTCAATCAGCGCCGCCAGGATCTGGAATTTGCCCGCGCCGAGCTCGCGGCCCTCATGTCCCTGCCCTCCGGCAGCAAGATGGAGCTGGCCGACACCCCTGAGCCCAAGTTGCCTATCCTGGCGCAGACCATAGACAACATGGAGCAGATTGCGCTGGAGAATCGGCCGGAGATCATGGAGGAGTGGTATCGCAAGCGCGCCAACCAGCAAGATATCAAGATAGCCAAGGCCGAGATGTGGCCCAATGTGAGCCTGAATTGGGGTTACAACTACGACTCCAACCAGTATCTCTACAACAACCACTGGTCCGAGACCGGGCTGCAGGTCTCCATCAACCTGCTCAAGATCCTGCGCCTGCCCGCCATCCAGAACATGGAGGTGTCCCAGAAGGTCACCGATGATACTCGCCGGGTCGCCCTCTCCATGGCGGTACTGACCCAAGTCCGGGTCGGCGCCCTGCGCTACAACCTGGCGGCGCAAGAAGTCGCCTTCGCCGACGAGAGCCTGCGGGTGGATCAGAGCCTGCTCCACTATGCCCAGGCCGCTCGCACCAGCGATCAGGGCTCTGAGCTCGAGGTCATCCGCAGCGAAGGGCGCTACCTGCTCTCCCGCTACCAGCGAGAAGCCGCCTACTCCCAGGCCCAGGCCGCCTGGGGTCGGCTCTACAACTCGGTCGGTCTGGACGTACAACCCGAGGCCATCGCCCAGCACGACATCGCCACCCTGGCCCAGGCTATCGAATACACCATCAAGAAGCAGGAGAACCAAGCCTTGCTGACCTCCAATAGCGGAGTGCCCTATGCCCTTGCCGACTAGTGCCAACGTCTCGTGGCTGCTGCTCTTGCCCCTCCTCCTCCAGGCGGCCGAGGCACTTCAACCCGGCCTGCAACAACTGCAAGACGATCCCAACGCCATCCGCATCCTGCTGACCGCCAACCTGGAGACGACCCTCTCCAGCCAGATGAGTGGCACCCTGGGGGAGTTGCAGGCCCGTCTCGGCCAGCGGGTATCCAAGGGCGCCCTGCTGGCCCGTTTCGACTGCCGTGAGGGCGAGGCGCAGGCCCGTGTCGCCCGCGCCGAGCTGCAGATGGCCCGCCAGGATCTCGCCGCCAAGCGTAACTTGCGCAAACTCGATGCGGTCGGGGATCTGGAGGTTGCCATCGCCGCCACCGGGGTGCAGAAGGCCGAGGGAGCCGATGCCCTGTCCCGGGCCCGCAGCAGTTACTGTGATGTGCGCGCCCCCTTCGCCGGCCGCATCGCCCAGGTGCAGGCCAAGCCCTATCAGACCATGAACGCCGGCACCCCCTTGTTCGATCTGGTCAGTGACGGCCCGCTCAAGGTGCGACTCAACGTACCCTCACGCCTGTTGCCCGAACTGCAAGAGGGGCAAGCCCTCGAGATCAATGTGCTCGAAACCGGCAAGCCTTATCAGGCCAGGATCAGCCAGATCAATGCCAGGGTCGATGCGGTGGCCCAGACCGTCGAACTGGAGGCGCGTCTCGATGCCCCTTATCCCGAGCTGGTCGCGGGCATGAGCGGCGTGGCCCGCCTTGTGGAGTCTCATGACTGAATCGCTCCCCTCGCCTCAGTTGCTCCTGGCCCTGCATGCCCTGCGTGATCGGGCCATGGCCGCCCGCAGCCTCAATGCCCTCGCTTTTTCCATGGCCAACGATCTCTATCAGTTGCTGCCGTTTCATCAGGCGCTGGTGTTCAAAAGCCACGGCAAGGCGCAGGAGCTGCTCTGTGTCTCGGGTCTCGCCAAGCCGACCGAAGATTCACCCTACCTCATCTGGCTCAACGGGATGAATATCTGGCTCGATGATCAGGTCAGCGGCAGTGAGCCGGTCTGGTTGGCCCGGGCGGCCCTGAACTTGCCTGAAAACCTGCAGGAAGGGTGGGCCGAGTGGTGGCCGGAAGGGGTGTTCTGCGTCCCGATGCAACATGAGGATGGAACGCGACTAGGCCTGTTCTGCCTGCTGCGCGAAGACGTGCCTCCCGCCGCCTTGCTCCCTCTGCTATCCGGCCTCTGGCAGACCTGGGCCTATTGTTGGCAGAGCCTGACCCACAGCCCCCGTCTGTTCCGTTGGCGGCCGAGCAGGCGCCAGCTCGCTCTGCTGGCCATGGCAGCCGGCGTCATGCTGCTCATCCCCATCCGCCAGAGTGCCCTGGCCCCGGCCGAGATAGTGTCGCGCACCAGCCAGGTGATCAGCAGCCCGCTGGCCGGCGTCATCCAGCAAATGGAGGTGCGCCCCAACCAGCAGGTGACGGCAGGAAGCCCGCTGTTTCGACTCGATGAGACCACCCTGCGCAACCGGGCCGAGGTGCTCACCCAGGAGGTGGGCGTCGCCGATGCCGAACTGCTCGCCGCCAGCCAGCGTGCCTTCGACAATCCCCAGAGCAGGCGTGAGCTGACCCTGCTCACCGGCCGGGCCCAGCAGAAGCGGGCCGAGCTGGCGGGGGTCGAGCTGCAGCTATCGCGCAGCCAGGTAAACGCCCCCAGCGACGGCGTCGCCGTGTTCAGCGATGTCAACGACTGGCTCGGCAAACCGGTCGTGACCGGGGAGCGCATCCTGCTGCTGGCGGATCCCAGGCAACCCGCCATGCGCATCCAGTTGCCGGTAGCCGATGCCATCGCCCTCGAAGCCGGGGCCGATGTCACCCTGTTTCTCAGCGCCTATCCGCTGCAGCCCCTGCGCGGCAAGATCCTGGAGACCAGTTATCAGGCTCAGCCGGGCGCCGAGGGGGTGGTCTCCTACCGTTTGCTCGCCAGCATAGAGGATGCGCCTCCCCATGCCCGTCTCGGCCTCCATGGCACCGCCAAACTCTACGGCGAGCGCGTCCTGCTCGGCTATTATCTGCTGCGCCGCCCGCTGGCCGCCTTGCGGGCCTGGAGCGGTCTCTGATGCTGGAACCCGCCGATCTGCCGCTCCCCGCCCTGCGCGACGATCTGCGCCTCTGTCCGGCCGACAGGAGCATCAGCGGCGAGCCCGCCTGGCTCATCCAGGACACCGTCATCAACCGCTTCTATCGCATCGGCTGGCTCGAGTTCGAGTGCCTGATCCGCTGGGCCGGCCAGACCCCCAGGCGCCTGCAGCAGGCGCTGGAGCGTGATACGGCGCTACACCCCGAGGTGGAGCAGATCCTGGCCTTCTGCCAGTTTCTCGAACGCCACCAACTACTGCGACCCAGTCCTCAGGCAGTAGAGCGGCTGCGCAAAGGGAGCGAAGGCCGGGCCTGGCTGACCGGGCACTGGTGGTTGCACCATTACCTCTTCTTTCGCATTCCCCTGCTGCGCCCCCAAACCCATCTCCAAGGGTTGGCAACGCGGCTCGACTGGCTATTCAGCCCGCTCAGCGCCTGGCTGATCCTGGCCGCCAGCCTGCTCGGCATTCTGCTCACGTTGCAGCAATGGGACAGCTTCACCCATGCGGTAGTGGAGTCTTTCTCCCTCGACGGCCTGCTCAGCTTCGCCCTCGCCCTGGTGCTGGCCAAGACGCTGCACGAGCTCGGCCACGCCCTGGTCGCGACCCGGCTAGGGGTGCGCGTGGCCCACATGGGGATCGCCTTCGTGGTGCTCTGGCCCATGCTCTACACGGACACCAGCGAGAGCTGGAAGCTGACCCACGCCAGACAGCGACTCGCCATCGCCAGCGCAGGGATCCTGACCGAGCTGGCCCTGGCCGGCCTTGCTACTCTAGGCTGGGCGCTGTGTGAAGATGGCCCCTTGCGAAACGGCCTGCTCTACCTCGCCACCACCAGCTGGATCCTGTCGCTCGCGCTCAATGCCAGCCCCTTCATGCGCTTCGATGGCTACTTCATCCTCTCGGATCTGCTGAACTTCCCGAACCTGCACGAGCGCGCCTCGGCCCTGGCCAGGGTGGCCCTGCGCCGCCATCTGCTCGGCCTGCCGGAGCCCTGGCCTGAGTCGTTTCCCCAACATCAGCGCCGGGCACTCATCGCCTTTGCCATCGCCACCTGGTGCTATCGGCTGGTGCTGTTCATCGGCATCGCCATCGCCGTCTATTTTTTGTTCTTCAAGCTGCTGGGGATCTTCCTGTTCACGGTCGAAATCGGCTGGTTCATCGTCTTGCCCGTCTGGCGCGAGCTGACCCATTGGTGGCATTCCCGTGCCGGCGTTACCTCAGGGCGCCGCCTGATGCTCACCCTCTGTCTGCTCGTCCTGCTCATCCTGTTGGCCCTGCCCTGGCACAGCCAGATCAAGGGGGTAGGCGTCGCCCGGGCCGAGCGTCAGCTGCTGGTGTTCACCCCCTTCCCCGCCCGCCTAGAGAAGCTGCGCGCACCTGGGCCGGTCGAGGCGGGAGAGCCCTTGCTGCAACTGGTGGATCCCGATCTCGACTGGAAGGTCCACGGTAACACCCAGAGCATCCAGAGCTACGGCGCTCGCCTCGGTGGCATGCTGGATGACCCTTTCGGGCTGAGCGAACAGATAGCAACCCAGGAGCGCCTGCGGGTGCAATATCGGGAGGCAAATGCCACCAGGGCCGAGATAGACAGACTCAGGCTGGTGGCGCCTTTCCAGGGGCTGTGGCTGGATGTGAGCCCGGATCAGCGCCCGGGTCAATGGCTCAACAGCCAGCAAGCCGTCGGGATCCTGATAGACCCGAGCCACTGGCAGGTCGATGCCTACGTAGGGGCGGATGAGGTCGCGCGTCTGCGCATCGGGGATCCGGTGCGGTTTTACCCCGATGGCGCCGGCGCCCCCCAATTGGGCACCCTGGTCAGTCTGGGCACCACTCGGGTCGGTAAACTCAAGCATCCCATGCTCAGCTCCCGCTTCGGCGGTCCCATCCCCACCAGCCCCCAAGGAGAAGAGCTGCAGCCCACCCATCCGCTGTTTCTGGTGCAGATCCGCCTGGAACAAGCCCCGCAAACCTTGCGTGAGACTCGCGGCAAGGTGGTGTTGGAGGGGAGCCGTCGCAGCCTGCTGGGGGAAGGCATGGCCCAGCTGCTGGCCGTGTTGCTGCGAGAGAGCGGCTTCTAGGGGAGTCGATGTGATGAAAACCGGCATAAAAAAACCGGCCGCGAGGGCCGGTGAAACAGTTCAGGCTTGTCAGGTGACAAACGCACCCAGCGGATGAAGACCGGTTTCAATTCCTTATGAATCCCCGTCCTCTTGAGTACGTGGGATCACTCTATCCCATGGACACTGAATCAAGACTGAACCGTCATGAAATCGTTTCCCTGGGCTGTTTATAGCCGGATCCCGAGGGACTGGCGCAGGTAGGCGCCGGCCCCGAGCAGGCCCGGACCTTCATGGGTAATCAGGAACACGGGAATGTCTTTCAGGTAGGGCTTGAAGCGTCCCTTGTCTTCGAACGCCACCCGAAAACCGGAGCCGATGAAGAACTCCTGGAAGCGCGGCACTATGCCACCTGCGATGTAGACGCCGCCGAAGGTGCCCATGTTCAGGGCCAGGTTGCCGGCAAAACGTCCCATCAGCACGCAGAACAGGCTTAAGGTGCGGCGACAATCGAGGCAAGAGCCGGCCAGGGCGCGCTCCGTGATGTCCTTGGGAGCAAACCCCTCAGGCTCACGGCCATCGGATTTCACCAGGCCGCGATAGATGTTGACCAGACCCGGACCCGACAGCAGCCGCTCCGCCGACACATGACCGAGCTCGGCCCGCATCACCTGCAGTACGGCGTCTTCTTCCTCGCTGTTGGCGGCAAAATCCACGTGACCGCCCTCCCCCGGCAGGCTGAGCCACTGCTCGCCGGCCTGCACCAGATGGGCAACCCCAAGGCCGGTGCCGGCTCCGTAGATGGCGACAGGCTTGCCGACCAGGGGGGCCTCGCCGCCAAGCTGGATGCGATCTTTCTCACTCAGCACGGGCACCGCCATGGAGACGGCGGTGAAGTCGTTGATGACCAGCAGGCGGGCCAGGCCCAGATTGGCCTGCATCTCGCTGATGGAGAATTCCCAGGTGTGATTGGTCATGGCAACCCAGTCGCCATTGATGGGGCAGGCGATGGCGATGCAGGCCTCGCTCACCTCTGCCTTGTGCTCTTTGAGGTAGAGGCTCACAACGGCCTCCAGACTGGGATGGGCCAGGCCGGAATAGGTCTTTGCCTGGGAAATGACACCGGTCGCCAGCTCACAGAGGGCCAACCGAGCATTGGTACCACCGACGTCGCCGACCAGCGCATGGGTATGCTGCATAACTAAACTCCTTCGTTACCAACTCGGGGCGGCCCTTACCGTCCCGATATTATTATTTGGCAAGGATTCTACCCGACCCAATCCCCTGTCCGTCTGTTTGTTGGATGCAAGTGTGCGCCCGCTCACAGTGTTGTTGCTTTGCAACATTTGTAAGCGTTTTCAGGGGGCAAGTGGAAGTTTGTAACCAAAAAGACGAAATAATTAGACATGAGTCATACTTTACGGGGCCGAGGTTAGTTTGGATAAGCGCTTGTCTTGTATAGTCCTCGGGTGAATTATAAACATGCCATGTCGTGAACTTAGTGCAAAGACACTTGAAGCTAAATTACAAAAATGCCTGGTGGTAATGATGAATACCCTCGATAAAATTACGAACAATCTGGAAAGTTTCAGTAAATCAGAGCGTAAGGTGGCTGAAGTGATCCTGGCGTCCCCCCAGACAGCCATCCACTCCAGCATTGCCACCCTCGCCAAAATGGCCGACGTCAGCGAGCCGACCGTCAATCGCTTCTGCCGCCGCCTCGATACCAAGGGCTTCCCTGACTTCAAGCTGCACCTGGCCCAGAGCCTGGCCAACGGCACGCCCTATGTGAATCGCCACGTGGAAGCGGAAGACGGCCCCGATACCTATACCGCCAAGATCTTCGAATCCACCATGGCCTGTCTCGATGCCGCCAAGAACAGCCTGGATATCTCCGCCATCAATCGCTGCGTCGACATCCTGACCCAGTCCAAGAAGATCAGCTTCTTCGGCCTCGGCGCCTCCTCCGCCGTGGCGCGCGATGCCCAGAACAAGTTCTTCCGCTTCAACATCCCAGTGGTGAGCTTCGAAGACATCGTCATGATGCGCATGAGCTGCATCAACAGCAGCGAAGGGGACGTGGTGGTACTGATCTCCCACACAGGCCGCACCAAGGCGCTGGTCGAGATAGCCGCGCTCGCCCGAGAAAACGATGCCACCGTCATCGGCATGACCGCCAAGGATTCCCCCCTGGCCCGCGAGTGCAACCTGGTGCTCTCCATGGATGTGCCGGAAGACACCGACGTCTACATGCCCATGGCCTCTCGCATCGCCCAGCTGGCGCTGGTGGATGTACTGGCGACCGGTTTTACCCTGCGCCGTGGCATGAAATTTCGCGAAAACCTGAAGAAAGTCAAAGAAGGTTTGCGCGAATCCCGCTTTGATACCCCCCACTCTTCCTGAACGCTCGGGGGGCCATCCCCCGACTGTCTATGACACCTTGCTTTGGTGTAGTATTGTAATTTAATAACATATGGCCACACAGAGGGTCAGCAAGCGGGCGCCATGCCATGTGCTTGACGGGGCAGTATTTCAAGTCATATCAACTTCACATTGGAGTCTTTCATGCCAAGACGTACAAAGATTGTAACCACACTCGGTCCGGCGACCGATCGCGACGGCATCCTCGAGGGGATCATCCGCGCCGGTGCCGACATGGTGCGGATGAATTTCTCTCACGGCACTCCTGAAGATCATATCCTGCGCGCCAACCAGGTGCGTGAAATCGCCGCCAAGCTCGGCCGTCATGTCGCCATCATGGGCGATCTGCAGGGCCCCAAGATCCGCGTCTCCACCTTCAAGGACGGCAAGGTTTACCTGGCCATAGGTGACAAGTTCATTCTCGATGCCGCCCTCGGCAAGGGTGAAGGTTGCCAGGAACAGGTCGGTATCGACTACAAGAGCCTGCCAAACGACGTGGTCCCCGGCGACATCCTGCTGCTGGATGACGGTCGCGTGCAGCTGAAAGTCGAGCAGGTCGAAGGCACCCGCATTCACACCACAGTCACGGTGGCTGGCCCGCTTTCCAACAACAAGGGCATCAACAAGAAGGGTGGCGGCCTCTCCGCACCGGCCCTGACCGAGAAAGACAAGGAAGACATCAAGACCGCCGCCCGCATGAACGTGGATTACCTGGCCGTCTCCTTCCCCCGTAACGGCGATGACCTGCGCTACGCCCGCGAACTGGCCCGCGAAGCCGGTTCCAACGCCAAGATAGTCGCCAAGGTCGAGCGCGCCGAAACCGTCGCCAGTGACGAGGCGATGGAAGACATCATCCTCGGCTCCGACGCCGTCATGGTGGCCCGTGGGGATCTGGGCGTCGAGATCGGTGACCCCGAGCTGGTCGGCGTGCAGAAGAAGCTTATTCGTCACTCCCGCCGCCTGAACCGGGTGGTGATCACCGCGACCCAGATGATGGAGTCCATGATCAATGCCCCGCTGCCGACCCGCGCCGAAGTCATGGACGTGGCCAACGCAGTGCTGGACGGTACCGATGCGGTGATGCTCTCCGCCGAGACCGCCGCCGGTCAGTTCCCCATTGAGACGGTCACCTCCATGGCCAGCGTCTGCGTGGGCGCTGAGAAGCACCCGAGCCTGAACGTCTCCAACCACCGCATGAGCTACACCTTCACCTCGGTGGAAGAGGCCGTGGCCATGTCCACCATGTATGCCGCCAACCACCTGGAAGGGGTCAAGGCGATCGTGGCACTGACCGAGTCCGGCACCACGCCCCTGCTGATGTCCCGCATCAGCTCTGGCCTGCCGATCTTCGCCATGTCTCCCCACAACAAGACGCTAGCCTGGACCAACCTCTACCGCGGCGTCACCCCCGTGCTGTTTGACGGCGACGAGAGCAAGCCGGTCTACGAGGTGTGCCGCGAGGCGCTGGATGCCCTCAAGGCCAAGGGCCTGGTTCAGAGCGGCGACATGGTGCTGCTGACTCACGGCGACAAGATGGAAACCGTGGGCAGTACCAACACCTGCAAGGTGATGATGGTCGAATAAGTACCCATCGACATCCACAAAAACGGCTCCCGCGGGAGCCGTTTTTTATGAGATTCATTCTGGCTTAGCCACGAAACAGCTCCACCTTGTCGCCATCCTGCAGGCTGCCGGCGCCGCGCACCACCACCTTGTCCCCCTGCTTGAGGGCGCCGCTCACCGCCACCTGGTTGCTGTCACCAAACAATACCGTCACCGGAACCCTGCTGACTTTGAGCTCTTTCCCCACCTGTTTTGCCTGGTATACCACGCTTCCTTCAGTATTAAGCACCAGTGCATCTCTTGGCAGCAGCATAGTCCGCTGCTGACCGAGGGGCAAGGCCACCCGCACCGGCGAGCCTATGATGAAACGGCCCGGCTCCGGTTTGAGCCGCAGCTCGATGAGGCGAGACTTGGGGTCCGCGCTCGCCGCTCGCTGGTAATAGACGCCGTGACCACTGAGCTGCTCCCCCTCTACCCGCAACCTGGCCCCGTCTCCCAGTTGCTGGGCCCAGACGATGGGCGCCCGCAGCCTGATGTCAGGCTCATCCGGGTTGACCAACTCCAGCGCTTTTTCGCCCGCATCCACGTGCTCCCCCGGCTGGATGAAGTGATCGTTCACCACCCCATCGAAGGGGGCGAAGATGTGGGTCCGCCGCAGTTGTTCCTCGATCAGGCGAACCTTGACCCTGGCCAGCCGCTCGGCCAGGGTCGCCTGCTCCACGTCGTAGCGCGCCTTGTCATACTGGCTCCGGGAAGCGCTCTTTTGCTGATGCAGCCGCTCGAGGCGCTGGAACTCGGCCTTGGTGAAGCGCAGGTTGCTCTCCTCCTTGGCCTGCTCGGCCTGGGACTGCTCGAGCGAAAGTCGCAGTGCGGCGCCATCGAGGCGCAGCAGCTCATCTCCTGCCTTGACCCGGCTGCCGAACTCGGCAATCCACTCCACCCGGCCGCTCACCTCGGCGCTCAGGGCCGCCTGCTGACGACTCGCTACGGTGCCGCTGACCCAGATGCTGGCCGCCGCATCCCCCTGGGTCACATCCGCCAGGGTCACCATCTTGGCCTGGGCCGACAGACTCAGGCCGAGGGCCAGGGCCAGCAGCATCCTTGATATCACTCGCTTCATATTGCGCTCCTTGCACACTCCCGCTGCCCGATGGCGTGCGGCGTCTCCACCCGCTCCCCCAGTCGCAGGAAGGCGGGTAACAGGATCAGGGTAAACAGGGTGCTGCAGCTCATGCCGCCGACGATGACGGTGGCCAGTCCCCGGTAGATCTCGCTGCCCTCGCTCGGGCTCAGCATCAGGGGCAACATGCCGAAGATGCTGGTCAGGCTGGTCATGGCGATGGGACGCATCCGGCTTTGCAGCGCATCGGCCACCGCTTCGGGTCGGCTCATCCCTTCCCGCTCCGCGGTGCGGGTCTGGTGCACCAGCAAGATGGCGTTGTTGACCACCAGCCCCAGCAGGATGACGAAGCCTATGATGGTCAGCAGATCCATCGGCAGCGGCACCAGCAGGCCGCTCAGGTGCAGCGCCAGCACGCCTCCAACGGTGGCAAGTGGCAGGGTCAGCAGCACCAGGATGGCGTCTTTCAAGGAGGCGAACACGCCCCACAGCAAGATGAGCAGGATCATCACGGCAAACAGGAAGATACTGCCGAGGTTGTCCAGCGCCTGTTGCAGGCTGTCGGCATTGCCGGCGACCTGCAGCTCCCCGCCCGCCGGCAGGATTGGCCGGATGGCGGCGAAGCTCTTGCTCTGCAAGGTCTCCAGCACCTGCTCCATGCTCATGCCTTGCGGCGGGGTGATCCAGAGCTGGATGCTGCGCCGGCCGTCGGCCCGAAAGATGCTCTCCGGCCCCAGGTTGTGCTCCACCCGCAACAATTCGCCGAGAGGCACAATGCGCCCGGACGGGGTCGCGAGCGGCACGGCCCTGAGCTCATCCGGGTTGGCCGAGCTCTGCCCCATCAGCAGGATATCCAGCCTGTCTTCCCCATCGAAATACTCGCCCACCCGCAGGCCATCCCCGAAGGTCTGGATGATGGTGGGCATGGGGGTGCGATCCCAGCCCACCTCCGCCAGCCGCCTGTCCTGCGGCACCAGCCTCAGCTCGGGGGCGGTAAAGTCGAGACCGGGCTCGGGCCTTACCTGGGCTCCCGGCAGGTCTTTTTGCACTATGTGCATGCTCTCGCGGGCCGCCCGATAGAGCTCGGGCAGGGTGCCCCCTTGAATGAGCAAGGAGATGCTGTTCTCGCTGTCGAAGCCGCCAAACAGGGAGCCCTGGCCGCCGAAGGCCTGGGTGTCCGGGATATTGGCGAGCAGGTCGTCCATCAGCAGGCGTTCGAGCACCTTGATCTGGGCCTCGTCCTTGGGGCGAACCCCGATCTGGGCGCCGCCCGGGTAGCGCAATATGTAGTAGTTCTTGAGGGCCGGCTCCTTGAGCCCCTTCATATAGGGATCCAGCCGGGCGATCAGGGTGTCTATCACCTCTTCGCGCTGGGCTTTGGGGTTGACCCCAGGGGTGAAGGTCATCCACACATCGATGGCGTCGCGCTTTACGTCCGGCAGGTAGTTCATCTTGGGCAGCAGCAGCCAGCTCGCCAGCACGGGCAGGCTCATCATCAGGGTGATGATGGTCCAGCGCCGGCGAGGGGTCGCGGTCAAGCGGATCACGTGGCGGGTGGTGCGCTGCCACAGGCTGTCATAAGGGTCCGTTAGGCGTTCGCGCCCCATCCAGCGCGCGGCCACCGCCGGCAAGACGGTCACCGCCACCAGCATGGAGACGGTGACGGCGCAGGCGATGGTGAGGGCGAGATCCGCAAACAGCTGCCCCTCGACGTCGTTGAGCAACAATACCGGCAGGAAGATGGCGACCGTGGTCAGGGTCGAGGCCACCAGCGCCGTCCAAACCCGGCTGGTCCCCTCCAGCGCCGCCTCCGCCTTGCTGATATCCCCCCGCTCGTGGCGCCGATAGATGCTCTCCAGCACGACGATGGCCGCATCCAGCACCATGCCCACCGCGAAGGCGATACCGGCAAGGGAGATGACGTTGAGGGTGCGCCCCATCACCTTGAGCAGGCAGAAGGTGAGCATGATGCTGATGGGGATGGCGATCGCTATCATCAGGGTCGCCTTCAACTGGCGCAGGAACAGCCAGAGGATGGCGCAGGAGAGCAGCACCCCCAGCCCCAGGTTGGCGGTCACCATGCCCACCGCCCGGTTGATGTACAAGGAGGCGTCAAACGACTGCTCCATATGCAGACCGACCGGCTCCAGCACTTCCCGGTTGAGCTCCCCTACCTTGGCCTTGATCCCCTCTAGTGCCGCCAGCGCATTGGCGCCGCTCTCCTTGAAGATCTGGGCCGCGATGGCGGTGTTGCCGTTCTGGATGCGCAGCACCGGGTTCTCCTCCCGGGCCAGCCGCACCTCGGCCACGTCCCTCAGGTAGATGGGCAGGCCATCGCGCCAGTCCACCACCTTGTCCCCCAGCGTCTCCACGTCGTAGCGACCGGCGAAGCGCAGCTTGTACTCCCAGCGGCCTATGTCGAGGGTGCCGGCGGACACGTCCCAGTCGGTGCTGGCCCGACTGGCGAGCACGGGGATCTCCACCCCGAGCTCGGCGGCGCGGTAAGGGTCGAAGCGCACCTGGATCTGACGCTCGTTGATCCCCTCCACCTCCACGGTGGAGACACCGGGGATCCGCTCCAGCTCAGGTTTGACCCGTGCCTCGATCAGCGCCTGGTGATCGTCTATCCCCCCCTTGGCGCCGGACAGTTGCTGGATGAAGAAGAAGGTGAGGGTGTCGTTGCTGCTGTAGTTGTTGACGTAGGGGCCATCGATGCGGTCCGGCAGACCGGAGACCCGGTTCAGCCGTGAGATGACGTCGAGCTGGGCCCGCTGCATATCGGTGCCGAGGGCAAACTCCATGTTGATCTCGGTGAAGCCGGGGTAGCTGTTGCTGCCGAGGCTTGTCAGCCCCTGCACCCCCTGCATCTCCTGCTCTATAGGGTCGGTTATCTCGGACTCCATCTCTTGGGGCGAGGCGGAGCGCCAGCTCACCGAGATATTGAGGTGAGGACGTTCGATGTCGGGGAACAGCTGGATAGGCAGCCCCCGGATGCTGAGCAGGCCCAGCAGAAAAATAAGCACGACCGAGACCGCCACCCAGATGGGGCGTTCGATCGCCGTTTTGGCGAGGTTCATTCACTCTTCCTGAGTTGTTGTTATCGGCCATTCCGCTGGCCTGGCTTCCTGCCCAAGGGTGAGGGCCATTGCATTAAACTGGAATTAATCAGCATTGTAAATGCTTGGTTAAACAACAAAAAAACCGGCCACATGGGCCGGTTTTTCAATCGTGTATCAGACTCAGGCGGCGTGTACCGCCGGGGCCGGTTGAGACAGTCCCTCCAGCTCACCCGGGGCGAAGTTATCCACCTGGATCGCCTCGTAGCGCAGGGCATCGGCGGCCAGCAGCTTGTCCGCCTCATCCTGGCTCAGGATGGACTGGGACAGGGCGGCGGCGACCAGCTCGGGCAGGGCCATCTTGCGTGGCAGCTTGCCCTCTTTCTGGGCCTGCACCAGCTTCTTCTCGATGGGCTGGACGGCGACCATGGCCTGGAAGGCACGCTCCATCAGACCGACCGGATCCGCATCATCCTTGCCCACGTAGCAGAGGGCGGTCAGACGGTCGCGGAACTCGCCCGGCTTCATCATGGCCAGACAGATGGCGTGGCAGCGATCGTCTGCCGGCATCTTGTAACCGACGCCGAACGGGAACACCACTCGCTTGAGCACGGCACCGACCACCTTGTTCGGGAAGTTCTGGAAGAAGCCCTCGAACGCCTTGCCGATGAGATAAAGGTTGCGTTCCACCGCGTACTGCACGAACGGCAGATCGGAAACCATGCGGCCCTGATCCTCGTAGTGCTTGAGGGTGGCGGAGGCCAGATAGAGGTGGCTCAGCACGTCGCCCAGACGGGCGGAGATCATCTCCTTGCGCTTGAGATCCCCACCCAGCATCAGCATGGAGACGTCGGCGCACAGCGCCAGCCCCTTGCTCATGCGAGACAGCTGCTTGTAATAGCGTGCGGTTTCACCGCCCACCGGGGAGCCGTTGAACTGGCCCAGGGTCAGCCCCTGGAACAGGGCGCCGAAGAAGTTGCCGGTACCAAACGCGATGTGCTTCATCAGCAGGGTGTCGAACTTCTCGAGGCCACGCTCCACGTCGGTGTCGGCGGCGGCTTCCAGCTCGGCGAACACATAAGGATGGCAACGGGTGGCGCCCTGGCCGAAGATCATCAGGTTGCGGGTCAGTATGTTGGCCCCTTCCACCGTGATGGCCACCGGAATGCCCATGTAGGCGTAGCCGGTGTAGTTCTTCGGACCGAGCTGGATGGCACGACCGGCGTGGATGTCCATGGAGTCATCCATGATCTGGCGCGCCATCTCGGTCATGTGGTACTTGGAGATCGCGGTGACGATGGCCGGTGCCTGCCCCAAGTCCAGGGAGCCTGCGGTCATGCGACGAGCCCCTTCCAGCTGATAGGTCAGGCCGCCGATGCGAGCCAGCGCCTCTTGCACCCCTTCGAACTTGCCGATGGACATGCCGAACTGTTTGCGCACATAGGAGTAGGCACCCACGGTGCGACTCGCCATGTGACCGCAGGCGGTACCCAGGGCCGGCAGAGAGATGCCGCGACCGGCGGAGAGGCATTCCACCAGCATGCGCCAGCCGCGACCCGCGTATTCAGGGCCACCGATGATCCAGTCGAGCGGAATGAACACATCCTTGCCGAAGGTTGGGCCGTTCAGGAACGCCAGCCCCATGGGGTAGTGGCGATCGCCGACCCGCACACCCGGGTGGTTGGTCGGGATCAGGGCACAGGTGATGCCGATCTCTTCCTTGTCCCCCAGCAGTTTGTCCGGGTCATACATCTTGAACGCCAGCCCCAGCACGGTGGCGCGCGGCGCCAGGGTGATGTAGCGCTTGTTCCAGTTCAGGCGAAGACCGAGGACTTCCTCCCCCTTGTACATGCCCTTGCAGACGATCCCCTTGTCCGGGATGGCGCCGGCATCGGAACCCGCTTCCGGGCCGGTCAGGGCGAAGCAGGGAACTTCCTTGCCGTTGGCCAGACCCGGCAGCCAGAAGTCCTTCTGGGCCTGGGTACCGTAGTGCATCAGCAGCTCACCCGGGCCAAGCGAGTTCGGCACCATGACGGTGACCGCCACGCTCAGGCTCTTGGTGGCGATGCGGGTGACGATAGTGGAGTTGGCAATCGCCGAGAACTCACGACCACCGTAGGATTTCGGGATGATCAGCGCGAAGAAGCCTTCCTTCTTCAGGTAGTCCCACACGGGCTCCGGCAGATCCTTGGTCTCGTTGACGATCTTGAAGTCGTCCACCATGGCGAGCAGGGTTTCGACCTGATTGTCGATGAAGGCCTGCTCCTCGGCGGTCAGGGTCGCCTTGCCGTAACCATGCAGTTTTTTCCAGTCGGGGTTGCCGCGGAACAACTCGCCATCCCACCAGACGGAGCCGGCCTCCATGGCCTCCCGCTCGGTGGCCGACAGCGGCGGCAGTATCTTCTTGAAGATGCCGAACACGGGGCGGGTCACCACCTTTTTACGGATGGAGGGTACGCCGAGCACCACGGCTATCGCCAGCACCAGCAGGACAAGCAATGTGATCATACGAAAGTTCCTTTTATTTCACTGTTTCCGTTGATTATTGTTAGGTGTTACACGGCCAGGGAGAGCCTGGTCGACTCCACGGGCGCCCCGACACCGGACGCCAGATAAGGAATAACGTTGCGTACCAGCCCTTCCACATCCAGCTGCTGGCCAAAGTCGGCCTGGGCGATGTCGCGCAGGGCATCGGCGGAGGCCATGGTGAACACGACTGTGCCCAGAGTGAAGTGCAGACGCCAGAACAGGTCCGCCGGCGACAGGGCCGGATTGGCCTTGGAGATAGCCTGGGTGATCCCGTGCAGGGTCGCGCCATAATGGGTGGTGATGAAACGGCGCAGGTGACCCTGGCTGTCGATATAGCCGCGTCCCAGCAGCTGCATGAAGATGGCAGGCCCGTTGGTGCGCACCGCCACCAGCTTCATCAGGGGATCGACGAAGCTTTCAAACACCTGCAGCAGGGTCAGCTGATCTTGCGCCATCAGGGTCTGCAGGCGCGCATCCAGCTCCGGCATGAAGAGGCTCAGGTAGCGATCGAGCACCGCCTGGATCAGCTCCTTCTTGGAGCCGAAGTGGTAATTGACCGAGGCCAGGTTGACATCGGCCTCGCTGGTGATCAGACGCAAAGAGGTATCGGCAAACCCCCGCTCGGCGAACAACACCTCGGCGGCATCGAGAATACGGTTTTTGGTATCGATTTTACTCACTGGACACCTCACTTAAACGAATGTTTAAAAAGTACGTTTCACGCCCAGACATGTCAAGAGAATGTGAACAGGTGTTGGCGAAATGTTTTTAATCAAAAAAGAGGGAACAAGGCGGGAACTTAGCCGGGAAACGGAACTCTATATCTATGCCACTGCAATTAAACATTAAGTCTCGCCCAACTAACACCTTGTTAGTTGGGCATTTTTTATCTGTTCGAAGAGGACTACAGGGGCATTTGGCCAAAAAAAACCGTCGCAGGGGCGACGGTGGGGAAATCGGGTCGAATCATCCAGTTACGACCCCTCGATGAGAGTTCAGGCTTGCATCGATGGGCTCATCCTCGCAGGCAAAGATGGCCAGACTTTGTCAGTTCCGCCGGAATTTGTGACAAAGTATGGCAAGCCACCACATGGCCCGCCCCCGCCAATCTTGCTATCCTGTCGCCTCATGCCAGAGGGGAGAGAAGATGAAGTATACGGTCGATACCCACACCCACACAGTCGCCAGTACCCACGCCTACAGCACCATTCATGATTATCTGCCCATCGCCAAGGCCAAGGGCATCAAGCTGTTCGCCACCACGGATCACGGGCCCGACATGGCCGATGCCCCCCACTTCTGGCACTTCGTCAATCTGCATGTACTGCCAAGGGTGGTGGACGGGGTCGGCATACTGAGAGGCATCGAGGCCAACATCAAGAACCTCGCAGGTGAAATCGACTTCCCCGAGCGCTACGAGTCGCGGCTCGACATGATCATGGCGGGCTTCCACGAGCCGGTGTTCCCCCCCTGTGACCAGGCCACCCACACCCAGGCCATGATCAACGCCATCAAGAGCGGCCGGGTCGACATGATAAGCCACCCCGGCAACCCCGCCTTCCCCATCGACATCCAGGCCGTGGTCAAGGCCGCCGCCGAATACCGGGTGGCGCTGGAGGTCAACAACTCCTCCTTCAGCCACTCCCGCCCCGGCAGCGAAGGCAACTGCCGCGCCATTGTCGAGGCGGCGCGCGATCTGGGCGCCTATCTCACCTTCGGCTCCGACTCCCATGTCGCCTTCAGCCTGGGGGATTTCCAGCACTGCCAGCGCTTGGTTGACGAGGCCGGCTTCCCCGAGGAGCGGATCCTGGCCCGCTCCCCCCGCGCCCTGCTCGAGTTTCTCGAGAGCCGTGGCCGGGCCCATATCCCCGAGTTTGTCGATCTTTAAGCAGTAGCCGTAACTCCATGAGCCAATTCATAAAAATGCTTCAGGCTCATTGACTTGCCCCGTTATTTTCGGGAATCTAACGACACGCCGGTGTAGCTCAGTTGGTAGAGCAGCGCATTCGTAATGCGAAGGTCGCAGGTTCGACTCCTGTTTCCGGCACCAGTCAAAACAAAGGGTTAGTCTCATTACGAGGCTAACCCTTTGTGCTTTTTGTCATTTGGGCCCCGCCAGGGGGCCGGATTCACAACGCGAGCGCCCAACTCCCTCATCCTTCATATGCCTGCTATGAGCGGCTCTTCCATGCACTCCCTGACACGCTGGAATATATGAGGTCAGGGAATGAGCCCCACAGGTGAATCCTCCTGCATAAGAGCACGTGGCCGGGATATTCTCATACAGGACGTGCCTTACTGCACCGCATAGATCTGGTCGAACACGCCACCTTCCTTGAAGTGAGTGCTCTGAATAACCGGCCACTCGCCGAAGGTCTTCACCACGTTGAAGAAGGTGACTTGCGGGAAGCGGTCAGAGAATTCGGCGAGGATCGTCGGGTTGCGCGGGCGCAGGTAGTTGTTGGCGGCAATGCGCTGGCCTTCGTCAGACCACAGGTACTTAAGATAGGCTTCGGCCTCTTTACGAGTGCCCTGCTTGTCGACGACCTTGTCGACCACGGCCACCGGCAGCTCGGCCACGGCGGTGACGCTGGGGTAGATCACCTCGAAGTTGCCACGGCCAAACTCGCGGGCGATCATCTCGGCTTCGTTTTCGAAGGTGATCAGCACGTCGCCTATCCGGTTCTGGATGAAGGTGGTGGTGGCGGCGCGGCCACCTGTGTCGAGCACGGGGGCTTGCTTGAACAGCTTACCGACGAACTCCTTGGCAGCCTTCTCATCGCCCCCCTTCTCCAGTACATAGCCCCAGGCCGACAGATAGGTGTAGCGGCCATTACCCGAGGTCTTGGGGTTCGGCACTATGACCTTCACCCCCTCTTTGAGCAGATCAGGCCAATCCTTCAGCCCCTTGGGGTTGCCCTTGCGCACGATGAATACTGTGGCCGAGGTGAAGGGGGCGCTGTTGTCCGGCAGCAGGGTCGCCCAATCCTTCGGCACCAGGCCGCCATGTTCGGCGAGGGCGTTGATATCGGTGGCCATGTTCATGGTGATAACGTCAGCGGGCAGGCCGTCGATGACTGCGCGCGCCTGCTTGCTCGAGCCGCCGTGGGACATATTGATCTGCAGCGGCTGGCCGCCTTCTGCCTGCCAGTGTTTCTGGAACACTGGGTTGTAGTCCTTGTAGAAGTCACGCATCACGTCGTAGGAGGCGTTGAGCAGGGTGGCAGCCTGAACCAGCGGGGTGAGGGCCAGTCCTGCGGCGAGCAGGGTGGCGGGTAGCAGTCGTTTCATTGCACGTCCTTGGAATGAGAGTCGAGTGACCAACTATAAGAGCCCCCCATTTATTCTTTGAAAGAATAATTAGTTCGCAGCTTATGCGATTTGTGGCATGACTCTGGCCAGGTTCGGTGGACGAGATGGATGGCGGCAGTGATTTGGCCATCGGTTTTCGCAGGGAGATGAAGACAGGAAGAGGCTGACGCATATCATAGATAGCACTTGTGCTGGCTGATCCTTATATTCGCCGAGCAAACCTCTATTGGGTCAATATGGGTTGGTGTTATCGCATATAAAAACAGGGCGAACCCAGTGGTTCGCCCTGTGACTGTCATGGCGCAGTGTTTGCGAGAGCGTTAGCCCTGCCCCTCCGGGGTCGCTGCCGCCGGCGTTTCTGCCTGCCAGCCGCCGCCGACCGCCTTGTAGAGGGCAACCTGGTTGCTGAGCTGGGCCAAGCGGGTGCTGATGAGCCCCTGCCTGGCGCTGAACAGGGAGCGCTGGGCATCGAGGCGAGTCAGATAGCTGTCCACCCCTTGCTCGTAGCGGAACTCCGCCAGCCTGAAGTAGGTCTGGTTCGCTTCCACCAGATCCTGCTGGGCCTGCAGCTGCTGCTGATAATCCGCCTGAGCCCCCAGGGTATCGGCAACCTCCTTGAAGGCGGTCTGGATGCTCTTCTCGTAGCTCGCCACCGCCTGCTTGGCGCCCACTTCCGCCACATCCAGATCGGCAATGCGCTTGCCACCGTCGAAGATGGGCAGATTGATCTGGGGCATGAAGGTCCAGGTGCCGGTGCCGCCGTCAAACAAGCCACTCAGCTGGTTGCTGGCGGTGCCCGCCGTCGCGGTCAGCGAGATGGTCGGGAAGAAGGCGGCGCGGGCCGCTCCTATATTGGCGTTGGCCCCCTTCAGGCTGTGCTCCGCCGCCAGTATGTCCGGGCGTTGTTGCAGCAGACTGGAAGGCGCGCCCACCGGGATGGCGGCCAGTTGCACCTCCTCCAGGGTCTTGGGCTGACCTTCCAGCACGGGCACTTCTGTGCCGAGCAGCAGGGCCAAGCCGTTTCTGTCCTGTTTCACCTGACGCTGGTATTGCGCCTGGCTGACCCGGGCGTTCTCAAGCGCGGTGCGTCCCTGTGCCAGCTCCATCTCGGAGGCGGCCCCCAGCCGGTATTTGTGCTGGGTCAGGGCATAGCTCTCCTGCTCGGTGGCCAGGGTCGCCTGGCTCAGCGCCAGCAACTCCTGATCCGCCAGCAGGGTGAAGTAGGCGTTCGCCACCGAGGCCACCAAGGCTATCTGGGTGCTGCGCTGGGTCTCAATTTGTGCCAGATAGCTTTCCAGCGCCTGATCTTTCAGGCTCTGGATCCGGCCAAACAGGTCCAGCTCATAGGCGGTGATGCCGATGTTGGCGCCGTACTGGCTGCTGATGCGGCCCTGCCCCGTGGCGCTGAGATCGTCAGATCCCTGCTGGCGGGTGCCGCTACCATCGGCGGCCAAGGTCGGCAATTGCGCCGCCCGCTGGATCCGGTATCTGGCCTCATAGGCCTCGACGTTCAGGGCCGCGAGGCGCAGGTCCCGGTTGTTGTCGAGCGCCGTGCCGATCAGCTTTTGCAGGGCCGGATCCAGGAACTGCTGGCGCCAGGGGGCAAGTTCCCCCTTGGCGGCCAGGTTGTCTTGCCAGGAGGCGCCTTGCGGCAACTCGGGGCGCTGGTAATCGGGGGCCATGGAGCAGGCCCCCAGCAGCAGGGTCACGCTCAGAGCGATCAATGTCTTAGTCATGTTTGATCTCCTTGGCGTGGGCGATGCGCTCCTCGGCGCTGTGGTGCTCGGTGAAGTAACGCATCACCAGCACGAAGAACAGCGGCACGAAGAAGATGGCCAGCACGGTGGCGGTGATCATGCCCCCCATCACGCCGGTACCTATGGCGTTACGGCTGCTGGCGCCGGCGCCGGTACTGATCACCAGCGGCAGTACGCCGAGGATGAAGGCGAGCGAGGTCATCAGGATCGGACGCAGACGCTGGCGTGAGGCCTCGACCACGGCTTCCCCGAGTTTCATCCCCTTGTCGTGTAGCTCCTTGGCGAACTCCACGATCAGGATGGCGTTCTTGGCCGACAACCCGATCGTGGTGAGCAGGCCCACCTGGAAGTAGACGTCGTTCTCGAGACCGCGCATGGTCGCCGCCAGGATGGCGCCCAATACCCCGAGCGGCACCACCAGCATGACCGAGAACGGAATGCTCCAGCTCTCATAGAGCGCCGCCAGACAGAGGAAGACCACCAGCAGGGAGATAGCGTACAGGGCCGGCGCCTGAGAGCCTGCCTGCCGCTCCTGGAAGGAGAGACCGGTCCACTCGATGCCGATACCTTCCGGCAACTGGGCCACCATCTTCTCGATGGCCGCCATGGCGTCACCTGTACTCTTGCCAGGCGCCGCTTCACCGACGATCTCCATGGCGGAGACACCGTTGTAACGTTCCAGACGAGGTGAGCCAAAGCTCCATTCTGTGCTGGCGAAGGCGGAGAAGGGCACCATCTGGCCCGCGCTGTTACGCACGTACCACAGCTTGAGGTCTTCCGGGTTCATCCGGAACGGTGCATCCGCCTGCAGGTAGACCTTCTTGACCCGGCCTCTGTCGACGAAGTCGTTCACATAGGAGGAGCCCCAGGCCGCCGACAAGGTGTTGTTGATGTCGGTGATGGAGAGGCCCTGGGCCAGCGCCTTCTGGTAATCGATCTTGATGTCGAGCTGGGGCGTGTCTTCCATCCCGTTCGGGCGTACCCGCACCAGGTTGGGATCCTGCGCCGCCATGCCGAGCAGCTGATTACGGGCCGCCATCAACTTCTCGTGCCCCAGACCACCGCGATCTTGCAGGAAGAAGTCAAAACCGGTGGCCGTACCCAGCTCGGGGATGGGAGGCAGGTTGAAGGCGAAGACCTGGGCTTCCTTGATGCTGAACAGGTAACCCATGGCGCGGCCTATGATGGCATTGGCGCTGCGCTCCTCGCCCTGACGTTCACTCCAGTCCTTCAACTTGATGAAGGCCATGCCGCTGTTCTGACCGCTACCGGCGAAGCTGAAGCCCGCCACCGTCAGCACGGAATCCACGTTGTCCTTCTCGGTCTCGAGGAAGTAGTCACGCATCTCGGCGAGCACCACCTCGGTACGCTCCTTGGTGGCGCCGACCGGCAGCTGCACCATGGACATGATGACCCCCTGATCCTCTTCCGGCAGGAAGGAGGTGGGCAGGCGCATGAAGAGCACCGCCAGCACCGCCAGCATGGCCAGATAGATGAGGCTGTAGCGGGTACCCTGCTTGATCACCTTGCGCACGCCGTTCTGGTAACGGTTGGCGTTGGTGTCGAAGAAGCGGTTGAACCAGCCAAAGAAGCCGCGCTGGATACCGTGATCACCTTGCTTGATGGGCTTGAGCAGGGTGGCGCACAGGGCCGGGGTCAGGATCAGGGCCACCAGCACCGAGAGCACCATGGCCGAGACGATAGTCAGGGAGAACTGGCGATAGATGGCACCGGTGGAGCCGCCGAAGAAGGCCATGGGCACGAACACGGCAGACAGCACCAGGGCGATCCCCACCAGGGCGCCGGTGATCTGGGTCATGGACTTGCGGGTCGCTTCCAGCGGGGAGAGTCCCTCCTCGCTCATCAGACGCTCCACGTTCTCCACCACCACGATGGCATCATCCACCAGCAAGCCGATGGCCAGCACCAGACCGAACATGGTCAGGGTATTGATGGAGAAGCCGAACGCCGCCATGACACCGAAGGTACCGAGCAGCACCACGGGCACCGCGATAGTCGGGATCAGGGTCGCCCGGAAGTTCTGCAAGAACAGATACATGACGCAGAACACCAGGAAGATAGCTTCCACCAGGGTCTGCACCACCTCCTCGATGGAGATCTTCACGAACGGAGTGGTGTCGTAGGGGTAGACGATCTTCATGTTGGCCGGGAAGTACTCGGCGAGTTCATCCAGCTTGCCACGCACGTGATCGGCGGTGTCCAGGGCGTTGGCCCCGGTGGCGAGCTTGATGGCGAGCGCCGCTGTGGCCTGACCGTTGTAGAGCGCGGAGGCGTCATAGCTTTCGCCGGCGAGCTCGACCCGGGCCACGTCCTTGAGCAGCACCTTGGAGCCATCCTGGTTCACCCGCAGCAGGATGTTGTTGAACTCCTCCGGGGTGGACAGACGGGTCTGCCCCATAATGGTGGCGGTGAATTGCTGATCGCTCACCGCCGGGGTGCCGCCGAGTTTGCCGAAGGCGACCTGGGCGTTCTGGGCCTTGATGGCGGCCTGGATGTCACCCGGGGTCATCTGTACCCGGTTCAACTTGTTCGGATCCAGCCAGACCCGCATGGAGTACTGGCTGCCGAACAGGGTGATGTCACCCACGCCGTCCAGACGGCTCAGGGGCTCCTTGATGTTACTCACCACGTAGTCGGCGAGGTCATCGTTGGTCATGCTGCCATCGGTGGAGATGAAGGCAGCCACCATCAGGAAGCTGCTGGAGGTCTTCTGAACACGAACCCCCTGCTGCTGTACTTCCTGCGGCAACAGCGACATCGCCTGTTGCAGCTTGTTTTGCACCTGCACCTGGGCGATATCGGGATCCGTGCCCGGGTTGAAGGTGAGGGTCACGTTGACGTTGCCGGAGGAATCAGATTGAGCCGACATGTAGAGCAGGTGATCCAGCCCCGTCATGTTCTGCTCGATGATCTGGGTCACCGAGTCTTCCACGGTTTTCGCGGAGGCGCCCGGGTAGCTGGCGGAGATGCCAACCGCCGGCGGGGCTATGGTCGGGTACTGGGCGACCGGCAAGCCGATGATCGCCATGACCCCGGCCAGCATGATCACCAGGGCGATCACCCAGGCGAAAATGGGTCTATCTATAAAAAATCGTGCCATGAGGCGACTACTCCATCCTACTGCTTGGTGACCTGGGTCTGCTCAATCTGTGCGGTGTCCGTCTTGCTCGCGCGCTCTGCGGGAGCCACCTCGGCACCGGGTTTGACTTTCTGCAGACCGGCGACGATCACTCGCTCACCCGCCTTGAGACCGGACTCCACCACCCAGCTCTCGCCGGACATGCGGCCGAGCTGGACGTCACGCAATTCCACCTTGTTGTCCGCGGTCACCACCATGACGTTGGCACCGCCCTTGGGGGTGCGGGTCACGGCGGTCTGCGGCACCAGCAGGCCTTCGGGGCGCTCGCCCTCCTGCAGGGTGGCGCGCATGAACATGCCGGGCAGCAGCAGATCGTGGGGGTTCGGGACTATCACCCTCAGGGTCACCATGCCGGTGGTCTCGTCCACGGTCACGTCGGAGAACTGCAATGAGCCCTGCTCCCCATAGGTGCTGCCATCTTCCAGCTGGAAGCTGACCTTGGCGCCATCCTTCTGGCCCTGGGTCAGCTGACCGGCGGCCACTTCGCGCTTGAGGCGCAGCAGATCGGCGGTCGACTGGCGCACGTCCACGTACATGGGATCGAGCTGCTGGATGGAAGTAAGGCTGTTGGCCTGCTGGGCGGTCACCAGGGCACCCTCGGTCACCGAGGAGAGGCCGATGCGGCCGCTGATGGGAGCCGTGATGCGGGTATAGGCCAGGTTGATGTTGGCGCTTTGCAGCGCCGCCTTGGCGGCCCCGATCTCGGCGACCTGCTGCTTCCAGCTCGCGTCGGCGTCGTCATATTCCTGACGGCTGATAGCCTTGACCTTCACCAGCTCGGCATAGCGCTGGGCCTTGAGGCGGGCGCTGCGCTCGTTGGCCTCGGCCTTGGCCAGGTTCGCCTTGGCGCTGGCGACGGCAGCCTGATAAACGGCGGGATCGATCTGGTACAACAGCTGACCGGCCTTGACGTCGCTGCCCTCGGTGAACAGGCGCTTGAGGATGATGCCGTTCACCTGGGGACGCACTTCGGCGACCCGGCGAGGGGCGGTACGGCCGGTCAGTTCGGACATGAGTTGCAGTGGTGCGGCATGGAGGGTCACCACGTCCACGGCGGCAGGGGGCATCTCCCCCATGGCCTGCTGGGCCTCTCCTTTATCACCACAACCAGCCAGCAGGCCACTTGCCAGTAAGGCAAGACCCACCGAACGTGCGAGAATATGTTTGTGCATGAAATTTCTGAGCCTCTGTTTCAAACAAAAAAAAGCATCAAAACCACAGGGTTTATAGGGCCCCTGTTGGTAAAACCGCGAAGATGAGGCAATATACATACATTCATAAATGTATGTAAGTAACTTTTTCTCCTTTTAGACAGGTACGGATCCCATGGCCAGACGAACCAAAGAAGAAGCGCAGCAGACCCGCTGCCACATCATGAGCACGGCCCTGAATCTGTTCTGCCAACAGGGGTTGGCCAAGACCAGCCTGACCGACATCGCCAACGCCGCCGAGCTGACCCGGGGTGCCATCTACTGGCACTTCAAGAACAAGGAGGAGCTGTTCATCTCCCTGTGGGAGGAGCTCTGCTCCCCCCTCTCCCACCAGCTCGACGCCTGCGTCGATGAACAGGAGCCGGATCCCCTCGGCAAGCTGCGGGTCTTCCTCAAGGAGGTGATGATCAAGATAAGCCTCGAGCCCGCCCACCAGCAGATGTTTACCATCATGTTCAACCTGGAATCCCTGGAAGGGGAAGCCAGCGCCCTGCGCGAGCACATGCGTGCTCAGTCCCTCAACTTCTTCCGGGATCTGGAGCTCACCCTGGCCAATGCGGTGCGCCTGGGGCAATTGCCGGCGGATCTCGATCTGCACAGAGGCGCGACCCTGATGCACTGCACCCTGGATGGCTACATCATCAACTGGCTGCACTTCCCGGAGCGTATCAACCTGATCCGGGATGCCGACTTCCTGCTGGACACCCTGTTCGCCCTCATCGCCCAGCCCCATGGGCCTGCGGTGCCGCGCCGCTAAGCAGCACAACCAAGAGGCGGGTGCTGACCCGCCCTGCCCTCCAGACCCCTCATAACTGGCACGCCACGGGATCAAGGCCTGACACAGACCCGGATCGGCCCTCAACGCCGCGACAAAATCTGGTAGAATAGCCGCCCCCGAATCGAGGTGATCCCGTGTCCATGTCCGCCCAATCCTTATCCAGTCCGCTCGCCCCCCTGGCCCACGACAGCTTCCTGGCCCTGCTGCCAGAAGGCGCTCATCTGCTGGAAGCGGGGTGCGGTGCGGGGGAAGATCTGCGCTATTTTCGCGAGTTGGGGTTCGTGGTCACCGCTTTTGATGCCAGCCTGAGCCAGGCCAAAGCGGCCTCGCGCCTGTGCGGCCAGCCGGTGCGGGTGTGCCGCTTCGAGCAGATGCACAACGTGCTGCCCTTCGACGGCATCTGGGCCAGCGCCTCCCTGCCCTGCCTCGCCGAGGCCGATCTTGCCCCCGTGCTGACTCACCTCGCCAGCCTGCTCAGGCCCCGGGGGCCGCTCTACTGCTCCTTTCCTCTCCTCGAGGGACAGCAACACCATAAGCAGCCACAAGACGACACGCGCGAGGAGTATCCCCTGCGCACCCGCCTCGATGAGGCGCGCCTCGCCGCGCTCATCGCCCCCCTGCCCCTTGAACTGCAGGCGTGCTGGCACAGCGATGAGGGAGACCAAGGACGCTGGCTGCATGCCCTGCTGATCCGCGATGCCAATCCCGCCGCAATTAATCAATATCGCGGCCGTCGCTCCAAGCAGGGGGCTCGACGCGATTTCGCATTAAGATAACAATATTTAACTCTAAGTTAACCAGGCGCAGACAGACAAGATGCGGTTTTTGTGTTAAAAAGCAGCATCAAAATCAAGATTAAATAACAAAACAGACACCAACACCTGGATTAATGCATGAAACTTGTCCTTAAACTGATTGCCGGCATACTCGCCGGTCTCCTGCTCGGTCTCTACGCCCCGGAATGGGTCGCACGCGTGCTGTTTACGGCCAAGACGGTCATCGGTCAGCTGATCACCTTCACCATCCCCCTCATCATCCTGTTCTTCATCATGAGCGGCATCGCCAGCCTGCCGAAGAACTCCGGCAAGCTGCTGGGCAAGACGGTGGCGCTCTCCTACTGCTCCACCATACTGGCGGGCCTGTTCGCCTTCACGGTGGCGAGCAACCTGATCCCGCGCCTGACCACGGCCGCCGAGCCCACCGCCGAGGCGGCCATCAAGCTCAGCTCCTACATCAATCTGGAGATACCGCCGCTGTTCGGGGTCATGTCGGCCCTGGCCGCCGCCTTCGTGTTCGGCATCGGCATCAGCGCCACCCAGGCCACAGACCTGCGCCGGGTCGCCGATCAGGGTCGTGACATCATCGACCGCCTGCTGGCCAAGGTGATCATCCCGCTGCTGCCGTTCTACATCGCCGGCGTCTTCGTCGAGATGACGGTGGAAGGTACCGTCTTCGCCACCCTGAAGACCTTCGGCGTGGTGCTGGTGATGGCCATCGCCATGCACTGGCTCTGGCTCTCCGTGCTGTTCGTCGGCACCGGTCTGGCGCTGGGTCGCTCACCCACCATGCTGATCAAGAACATGCTGCCGGCCTACTTCACCGCCCTTGGCACCATGTCCAGCGCCGCCACCATCCCGGTGGCCCTCAAGGCCAGCAAGAACAACGGGGTGAGCGAGGGGATCGCCAACTTCACCGTGCCCCTGTGCGCCACCATCCACCTGTGCGGCTCCACCATCACCCTGGTGACCTGCGCCACCGCCGTCATGTTCCTCTCCGAGCACCTGGCCATTCCGGGCCTCTCCACCATGCTGCCCTTCATCATGATGCTGGGCGTCATCATGATTGCGGCCCCCGGTGCCCCCGGTGGCGGCGTCATGTCGGCGCTCGGCCTGCTCACCTCCATGCTGGGTTTCGGTGAGGCCTCCATCGCCCTGATGATCGCCCTCTACCTGGCGCAGGACAGCTTCGGCACCGCCTGCAACGTCACCGGCGACGGCGTCATCGCCCTCTGGGCCGATCGCTTCGCCAAGGGCGAGGAGAGCCTGCCGACCGCCGAGCAGGAAGCGGCCTGACAATCCAAATCAGCCAATAAAAAACGGGAGCCAGTGGCTCCCGTTTTTTTATAAGGCGTTTTCTGCCGGCGGCAGCGGCTCGGTAAACACCAGCCGGTTGCCGAAGGGATCCCGCACGGTTAGCTCCCGGCAACCCCAGGGCATGGTCTCAATGGCGGGTCTGGCGTTCGGATACCCCTTGGCCCGCCACTCCGCAAACAGCGCATCGAGCCGGTCGGTGGAGAGGCGCAGGGCCGCCCCCGGGCAGGCATCCCCGTGATGCTCGGAGAGGTGGATGATCCAGTCCCCTCGGGAGATCTGCAGGTAGAGCGGCATGTCCGGCGCGAACCTGTGCTCCCAGTCGATGACAAACCCCAGGTAGTCGAGGTAGAAGGCGCGCAACTTGCCTTCATCGAAGCTGCGCAAGACAGGCACTATCACAGGCTCACCCCCTGGCCGTTTGAGCCGTTCATGCGCCTGCGCCCCGGCGGCGGATCACCCCTTCCTGCATGGTGCTGGCCACCAGCACGCCGTCACGGGTGAAGAACTGGCCGCGCACCAGACCACGGCCACCGCTGGCGCTCGGGCTATCCACCACGTAGAGCAGCCAGTCGTCCAGCCGGAACTCCCGGTGGAACCACATGGAGTGATCTATGGTCGCCACCTGCATGTCCGGCTCCCAGTAGGAGACGCCGTGGGGCTGCAGGGCGGCGAACAGGAAGTGGAAGTCAGAGGCATAGGCCAGCAGGTAGTTGTGCACCCGCTGATCGTCCGGCACAGGGCCGTTGGCCTTGAACCAGGTGTAGCGCAGGGGCTCGTGCACATCCGGCCGGATCGGGTCGACCAGGGTCACCGGGCGGATCTCGATGGGCTTCTCGCACAGGATCTTGTCCCGCAGGGCCGGCGGGATCATCTGCTCGTAGGGGCGCACCAGCTCCAGCTCGCTCTTGAGCTGCTCCGGGGGTGTGATGCCGGCCGGCATCTGGGCCTGGTGCTCGAAGCCCTCGGCCTCCACCTGGAACGAGGCGTTGAGATAGAAGATGGGCTTGCCGCCCTGGATGGCCTTGACCCGACGGGTGGAGACGGTCTGGCCGTCGCGGATGTTCTCCACGTCGTAGACGATGGGCTTGTTGGCATCGCCGGGACGCAGGAAGTAGGAGTGACAGCTGTGCACCTGGCGATCGCCGGCCACCGTCTGCTTGGCGGCTGACAAGGCCTGCCCCATCACCTGTCCGCCAAACACGGATCGCAACCCGAGATCCTGGCTCTGGCCCCGAAACAGGCCCTCCTCGATTTTTTCAAGCGCCAGCAGTGCCAGCAGCTCATCCAGTACCTTGCTCATTCATCTCTCCTGTGTCAGTGCGAGAAAGGCTAACAAGCCCGCCAGGGCAGAGCAACCACTCCCTTACCCGGGTCAGGTTCAGCAGGAAATTTTATCAATATAAAAATGCATTAGTACGATTAATGAACTGAGCACCCCCTCAGGCAACAAAGCCGGCTGACATGAGCGCCTCCCCCCTATAACGAAAAAGCCCGCACCAGAGGGTGCGGGCTTTTGCAGGCTCTGGCCTAGGACATCAGGCCAAAGGCGCCGGCTTACTTGCTGCCGGTACCCGAGTTGCGGGTAGAGGAGGTTGGCTTGCGACGGGCCGTGGTGCTGCGCGCGCGCGGCTCCTTGCCCTGCATGTCCTTGTGACGCTTGACCGCACGGCGGATCTGGGCGGCCTGCTTGTGGCGGGTACTCTTGCCCTCTTGCTGCAGATCGACCTTGGACTCGGTCTCGTAGTTCATGTGAACCAGGCCACGCAGGTAGTTCACCTCGGGCAGTTTCAGCTCTTTCCAGCCACCGCGCGGAATGCCGCGATCCAGGGTCACGTCACCGTAGCGGATGCGCATCAAGCGGCTGACCTGCACTTCCTGGGATTCCCACAGGCGGCGCACTTCACGGTTGCGACCCTCGGTCAGGGTGACGTTGAACCACTGGTTCAGGCCCTCACCGCCGGCCGGCTTGATCTTGTTGAACTTGGCCATGCCGTCTTCGAGCTGCACGCCCTTGCGCAGGCGCTGCAACATGGCTTCGGTGATCTCGCCAAACACGCGCACCGCGTATTCCCGCTCCACTTCGTGGCTCGGGTGCATCAGCCGGTTGGCCAGCTCGCCGTCGGTGGTGAACAGCAGCAGACCGGAGGTGTTGACGTCCAGACGCCCCACCGCAATCCAGCGGGCGCCGTCCATCTTGGGCAGACGATCAAACACGGTAGGACGACCTTCCGGATCGTGACGGGTACACATCTCCCCTTCGGGCTTGTGGTACGCCAGCACGCGGCAGATCTGCTCTTCCGCCGCACGGGTCTTGATCTGGTGGCCATCCACCCGGATCACGGCGTTCACTTCGACGCGATCCCCCAGTGTGGCAGCCTTGCCATCCACACTGACCCGACCTGCGGTGATCAGGGCCTCCATCTCACGACGGGAGCCTTGACCCGCGCGGGCCAATACTTTTTGCAGTTTTTCACTCATCGGGTTTACCTGATTGTTGATCGCTGCCCGCGTTATACAGGGCAACGGTGACTTACTGTGACGGCACCCGCTCGGGTTCGCCGCCACCGCTTGATACTCATCTTCCTAGGACGGCACGCTCTGGCCGCCACTCCCCTCGCCCAGCATACCGGACAAGGGGGACTGCAGTTCGGGATCCAGCTCGGGAAGCTGCTCCAGACTCTGCAGATTGAAATAATCCAGAAACTCCCGGGTGGTGGCGAGCAGCTCAGGCCGCCCCACCACCTCCTTGTGGCCTATGCTGCGCACCCAGCCACGCTCCTTCAGGGTATTGACGATCTGGCTCGACACCGCCACCCCGCGGATGGCTTCAATTTCGGCCCGGGTAATGGGCTGGCGATAGGCAATCAGCGTCAGCGTCTCCATCACGGCCCGCGAGTAACGCGGTGCCCGCTCGCTCCAGAGGCGAGAGAGCTCCTCGGCATACTCCTGGCGAGCCTGGAAGCGCCAGCCGGAGGCGACTTCTTTAAGCTCCACCCCCCGCTCACCATAGTCTTTCTTGAGCTCGGCCAGCAGCAGCTGGACGTAGCGACCGGTGACCGGATAGTCCGCGAGCACCCCGGCCTTGAGCTCGCTCACCGAGAGCGGTCGGCCAGCGACAAACAGCGCCGCCTCGATCAGGCTCTTCAGCCGCTCAGCAGGCAGTGCCATGGGGTGCCTCCGGCAGCGGCGCCTTGCGTCGTTCAGTGGGCAGCGCCACGGTTGCCCTCCTCGGACTCACTGGCCAGTGCAAAATGGATGGGCCCGAGGGGCTCGGCCTGCAGGATCCAGATAAGGGACTCCTTGCACAGCTCCAGCAGGGCCAAAAACGTCACCAGCACCCCCATGCGCCCCTCTTCTGCCTTGAGCACCTGATCCAGGCGCAGGGTCTGGCCCAGGGAGAGCAAGGCCAGCAGTTCCGCCATGCGCACCCGGGTCGGGATCTGTTCGCGGCGGATCTGGTGATGTTCAAAATGAGTCGCGCGTTTTACCACACTTTGCATGTAAAGGGCGAGCTCAACCAGAGAAACATCGGGCGCGAGCGGCTTGAGATCGCCAAAATCCGGTGGCAAGGCGCTGGCCACATAGATCTCCCGCTCCAGCCGTGGCAAGGCGTCCATGCGCTCGGCCCCCGTCTTGAAGCGCTCATACTCCTGCAAGCGGCGAATGAGGGTGACGCGGGGATCTTCCCCGTCTTCTTCATCTTCCAGCTCCGGCGCCTTGGGCAGCAGCAGGCGAGATTTTATCTCGGCGAGCCAGGCCGCCATCAGCAGGTATTCCGCTGCCAGCTCCAGATTGAGCCCCTGCATCAGCTCCACGTACTCCATGTACTGGGCGGTGATCTGCAGGATGGGCAGGTTCAGGATATCCAGCTGCTGGCGGCGGATGAGGTAGAGCAAGAGATCGAGCGGCCCCTCGAAGGTGTCGAGGAACACTTCCAGCGCATCCGGCGGAATAAACAAATCCTGGGGCAGCTCGTGATAGGGCTGCCCCAGGACGGTGGCAATGGGCAGGGGGAGGCTCGCCTCCCCCGCAGCTCCCGCCGATGCCTCGGCAGAAGCCGTGTCTGCAGCATTACTCAAACGGCGTGGGATCCCCGGCGCCGCGACGACGCAGCACGGGCTCGTCATCGGAGAAGTCCACGACTGTAGTGGGTTGCTCGCCGAGATAGCCACCGTTGACCACCAGATCCAGCTGCTTGCCGAGCTTGTCGGCGATTTCTTCCGGATCGAACTCCGCCATCTCGGAACCCGGCAGGATCAAAGTGGTGGAGAGCAGGGGCTCGCCGAGCTCTTCCAGCAGCGCCAGGGCTATGTTGTTGGCCGGCACCCGGATGCCGATGGTCTTCTTCTTCTCGTTCATCAGGCGGCGCGGCACTTCCTTGGTCGCCTTGAAGATGAAGGTATAGGGGCCAGGGGTGTTGTTCTTGATGAGGCGAAACGCCGTATTGTCCACCTTGGCATAGGTGGCGATTTCGGAGAGATCCCGGCACACCAGGGTGAAGTCGTGGTTCGGCTCGATGCGGCGAATGCGGCAGATGCGCTCGAGGGCATCCTTGTTGCCCATCTGGCAGCCCAGGGCATAGCCAGAATCGGTGGGATAGACGATGACGCCGCCATTTTGCAGGATCTGCACGGCCTGGCCGATGAGACGGACCTGGGGATTATCCGGGTGTACGTAAAAATGCTGACTCATATGCTGTTCTCGCGATTGGGGCACTGCGAGTGCCCGCTTCATGGTCAAGGGCCGCCCGGCCCATGACACTACCTTAACGCCTTTGGTGCAGACTCGCCCGCGCCAAAGTTAAAATCGGCTGGATTTTCACCGCCATACCATCGTCACCTGTGCCCCCTCAGCAGGCGGCCAGCAGGCTGGCATGCTCCTCTGAGCTGAGACCGAAGTGGCCGGGGTAGCCGAGCCAAAGCGGCATCCCCTCCTTGGGCAGCCAGAGGTGGCGGCCGAGCTCGGTCCAGCTGGAGGGGAAGTGGAAGTCCGACCCCACCGAGATGTAGAGATCGTGATCCTTGGCCCACTGACCGAGATTGGCCCGCTCCTGGGGGCTCTGCTGGGGCAGGGAGACCTCCATGGCATCCCCCCCTGCGGCCTTGAAGGCCACCAGCAGCCGCTTGATCCACTTGGCGGTGAGATCGTAACGGCTCGGATGAGCCAGCACCGCCAGGCCGCCGGCGCCATGAATGGCCTCGATGGCGACCGCCATCTCGGGCCACTCGGCGGGGACATAGCCCTTGTTGCCCCGGCTCAGGTACTTCTTGAAGACCTTCTGCATGTTGTCCGCCACCCCGCGCGCCATCAGCACCCGGGCAAAATGGGCACGGGTCACGGCGGCATCGCCCGCCAGAGCCTTGGCCTCTTCATAGGTGCCGGGCAGCTGACACTTCTCCAGACGGCGCCCTATCTCCTCGGCGCGGGCCTCCCGGCGAGCCAGTTGGGCGGCCAGGAAGGCGGTGAGCCCCGGGTTTTGTTCATCGACCCCGAGCGCCACTATGTGAATTTCGTGATGCTCCCAACCGGTGGAGATCTCGACCCCGCTCACCAGCCGCAGGGGCAGCTGCTCGGATGCGATCGTTGCGCGGATTTCATCAAGCCCGGCGAGGGTGTCGTGGTCAGTGACCGCTAACACCTCGACCCCTTTTTCGGCGGCGCGGCGCACCAGATCCGAGGGCGATAGCACGCCATCAGAGGCTGTGGTATGACAGTGAAGATCGAATCTCATCGGCTTGTTTCGCTCTCGTTGACTGACCCGCTCGGCAAAAAGCGGCAAAAAAGCGACTTGACTTGGCCGCGGCTTTAGCGTTTTCTGTAGACACTTCAATTGCAAACAGAACGATACAGGATTTTATCATGCAAACGACAATCACCCTGACCCATAGCTGGTGGTGGCACATTCCCTGACATGCGGGCGTGTGGTCGTTGCTGTACCTGAAATCTGACAGCAAATTAAGAACCCAGAGAAAAAGCCCGCTGACCCCAGCGGGCTTTTTTATTATCCGGCAAATGGACATCTGATGAAACCGAGAATTCTGATAAGCGCACAAGCAGGGCGATGGCGGGCCCACTGAGGCAACCCAAACCATCCATTTTCAAGAGACTCAACATCATGAACATCGGTTACACAGAACAGCTGCAAGGGAACGCATCATGACAGGCAACAAGACCCGGTTACCCCTGGGCGAATTCGATACCATCCGGCTCAACGCCCCCTATGTGACGGACCCGCTGGCGCTCTACAGCCAGCTCTGCCAGGGCCGCCCCAACAACCTGCTGCTGGAATCCGTGGAAATCGACTCCAAGGCCGGCACCCAGAGCCTGCTACTGGTAGACGCCTGCCTTCGCATCGAGTGCCGCGGTCGCACCGTGCGGGTGCGCGCCCTCAACGACAACGGTGAGCGCCTGCAAGCCCTGCTCGATGAGCGCCTGCCCGCTCTCATCACCCGTATCAAGGATAATGGTGAGCTCCGCCTCGCCTTCCCGGCCTCCGATCGGGAGCTCGACGAAGACAGCCGCCTCAAGGGGATCAGCGTGCTGGACGTGCTGCGTACCCTGCAACGGGAGCTGCAATGCCAGCTCGGTAAAGAGGCGCTCTTTATGGGGGGCAGTTTCGCCTACGACCTCATCGCCTCCTTCGAGGATCTGCCCGAGGTGCCGGAAGGCAGCAACGACTGCCCCGACTACTGCTTCTACATGGCCGAGACCCTGATCACCATAGATCACATCAAGCAGAGCACCCAGCTGCTGGCCTGCCTCTTCGGCGGCGGTGACGAAGACGACAGTCAGCTCGATGAGCGCTATGCCCGCCTGACTTCCCGTCTCGAGACCTTCAAGCTGGCCTGCCAGCAGCCGCAACCCAGGCAACAGGGGACCCAGCCGCTGACCGGGGCGCTGGCGGTTGACAAGAACGACAAGCAGTTCTGCGCCGAGGTGGAGAAGCTCAAGGGCTTTATCCGCCGTGGCGACATCTTCCAGGTGGTGCCGTCCCGCAGCTTCTCCCTGCCCTGCCCCGAGCCCGTCGCCGCCTACCGTCGCCTCAAGCAGACCAACCCCAGCCCCTACATGTTCTACGTGCAGGACGAGGGCTTCACCCTGTTTGGCGCCTCCCCGGAGAGCGCGGTCAAGTTCGAGGCGGGCAGCCGTCAGGTGGAAATGTACCCCATCGCCGGCACTCGCCGCCGTGGCCTCAACCCGGACGGCAGCATCAACCTGGACCTGGATGGCCGCATCGAGCTTGAGCTGCGCCAGGACGAGAAAGAGGTCGCCGAGCACCTGATGCTGGTGGATCTGGGCCGCAACGACATCGCCCGTATCTCCGAGCCCGGCACCCGCTACGTCAAGGACTTGCTGAAAGTGGATCGCTACAGCCACGTGATGCACCTGGTCTCCCGGGTAGTGGGCACCCTGCGCGCCGATCTCGATGCCCTGCACGCCTATCAGGCCTGCATGAACATGGGCACCCTCACCGGCGCCCCCAAGTTGCGCGCCAGCGAGCTCATCCGCATGGTGGAAGGCAAGCGCCGCGGCAGCTACGGCGGCGCCGTGGGCTATCTCAACGGTGAGGGGGAGATGGACACCTGCATCGTCATCCGCTCCGCCTTCGTCAAAGACGGTGTTGCCCATGTCCAGGCCGGTGCCGGCGTCGTCTATGACTCCAAGCCCCAAGCCGAAGCGGACGAGACCCGCGCCAAGGCCGCCGCCGTGCTGGCCGCCATCGCCGCCAGCCATGGCACCTCCCTGCAGGCCCTGAGCCTGCAGGAGCACCAGTCAGAGAAGCACAAGGAGGCGCGCCATGACTAACATCTTCCTGCTCGATAACTTCGATTCGTTCACTTATAACCTGGTCGATCAGTTCCGCACCCTGGGCTATCCGGTGCGCATCTACCGCAACAGCCTGCCGGCGAGCCGCATCATGGCCGAAATCGAGGCCGCCGGTGGCGACGCCGTGCTGGTGCTCTCCCCGGGCCCGGGCGCGCCCCACGAGGCGGGTTGCCTGATTGAGCTCATCAAGCTGGCCCGTGGCCGGGTGCCCATCATCGGCATCTGCCTCGGTCATCAGGCCCTGTGTGAAGCCTATGGCGGCACAGTCGGCGCGGCGGGTGAAATCGTCCACGGCAAGCGATCCCTGATCGAGCACAACGGCCACGGCGCCTTCGCCGGCCTGCCGAGCCCGCTGCCGGTGGCCCGCTACCACTCCCTGGTCGCGACTTATGTACCGGAAGAGCTGCAGGTGATCGCCCACTATCAGGGTATGCCCATGGCTGTCGAGCAGAGCGGCGAGCGCGTGCTCGGCTTCCAGTTCCACCCAGAATCCATCATGACCAGCGAAGGGGCCCGCCTGCTCACCCAGGCCCTCGCCCACGTGACGCGTCCCGAAAGCAGTGTGCGGTAAGGAGACCCCCATGCATCAACATCTCAATACCCTCTATCAGGGACTGTCTCTGTCGCGCGATGAAGCGCGCGATGCCTTCGGTCAGGTCGTGCGCGGCGAAGTGGATCCCATCGTGCTCTCGAGCCTCTTGACCGCCCTCAAACTCAAGGGGGAGACCCCGGAGGAGATCGCCGGCGCCGCCGATGCGCTCCTGGCCGAGGCCCGCGACTTCCCGCGCCCCGATTACTCGTTTTGCGACATCGTCGGCACTGGCGGCGATGGCCTCAACACCATCAACGTCTCCACCACCTCGGCCCTGGTGGCCGCCGCCTGCGGCCTCAAGGTCGCCAAGCACGGCAACCGCTCGGTGTCGAGCAAATCGGGCTCGAGCGACTTGCTGGACAAGATGGGGATCAAGCTCGACATGAGCCCAGAGCAGGCGCGCCGTTGCCTCGACGAGCTCGGCATCTGCTTCCTGTTCGCCCCCCAGTACCACGCCGGGGTGCGCCACGCCATGCCGGTGCGCCAGGCCCTCAAGACCCGCACCCTGTTCAACGTGCTCGGGCCGCTCATCAACCCGGCCCGCCCCACTTACCAGCTGATGGGGGTCTATGCACCGGAACTGGTGCGCCCTATCGCCGAAACCCTGCTGGCGCTGGGTCTGAAAACCGGTATGGTGGTACACGGCGCTGGGCTCGACGAGATCGCCATCCACGGTCCGACCCAGGTCGCCGAGATCCGGGACGGTGAAATTCGCGAGTACCTCATTACCCCGGCGGACTTTGGCCTCGCCACCTACCCGGTCAGCGCCATCCAGGGCGGCGAGCCGGAAGAGAATCGCGCCATCACGGCCGCCATTTTGGCGGGTGAAGGCAGCCCGGCCCACAACGCCGCCATCGCCGCCAATGTGGCGCCCCTGCTGGTGATGGCGGGCAAGGCCCCGGACTTCAAGCAAGCCGCCGCCCTGGTGCTGGCCAAGCTCGCCAGCGGCGAGTGCAGCGCCCTCGCAAAGGCACTGGCTACCCTGAGCCATCAGGAGGCATGATGTCAGCCACGACCAAAGAGAGCCGCCCACAAGGCACTCACTCAGAACGCCCGAAGGGCAGTCAACTTCGCAAGGATAACGAGATGTCAGACGTCATTGCCCCCCATGCGTTCTTGAACATGGACTCCATCAACCAGACCATCCTCGGCAAAATAGTCGCCGCCAAGCAGGGCTGGATTGCCGCCCGCAAGGACGCCCAGCCGCTGGAAAGCTTCAAGGGTGCCTTGGTGCCAAGCGATCGGGATTTCGAGGGGCAGCTGCGGGCAGGCGCTACCCGCTTCATTCTCGAGTGCAAGAAGGCTTCCCCTTCCAAGGGCTTGATCCGCAATGACTTCAGCCCGGAGGCCATCGCCGATGTCTATGGCAAATACGCCACCGCCATCTCTGTGCTGACGGACGAGAAGTTCTTCCAGGGGGATTTCGCGTTTCTGCCTCGGGTGCGAAGCCGCGTTCAGCAGCCAGTGCTGTGCAAGGACTTTATGATTGACCCCTATCAGGTCTATCTGGCCCGCCACTATCAGGCGGACGCCATCCTGCTGATGCTCTCGGTGCTCACCGACGAGGGCTATAACGCCCTGTTCGCGGTCGCCAAGGAGCTGGGTCTCGGGGTGCTGACCGAGGTGAGCAACGAAGAAGAGCTGGAGCGCGCCATCGCGCTGGGCGCACCGGTCATCGGCATCAATAACCGCGATCTGCGGGATCTCAGCGTCGACATCGCCCGCACCGGTCAGCTGACTGCCCGCATCCCGGCCAATCGCATTGTCATCAGCGAATCCGGCATCCGCAACCGCGCCCAGGTGGCCGAGCTGCGCCAGCATGCCAAGGGCTTTTTGGTGGGATCATCCCTGATGGAAGAGGACGATCTCGAGGCCGCGGTGCGCAAGCTCACCCTAGGCCAGAACAAGGTGTGCGGCCTGACTCGCGCCGAGGATGCCGCCGCCGCCCATCAGGCAGGCGCCGTCTTCGGTGGTCTCATCTTCGTGTCCAAGAGCCCGCGCTACGTGGACATCCCCGCCGCCCGCGCCGTGATGGCGGGTGCGCCACTTTCCTATGTGGGGGTGTTTCGCAACGCCCAGGCCGCCACCATCGCCAAGACGGTGGATGCCCTGAACCTCGCCGCCGTGCAACTGCACGGGGATGAGGACGCCGCCTATATCGAGAGCCTGCGCCCCCTGCTGCCCCCAGGCTGCCAGATCTGGAAGGCCGTGGGCATTACTCTCGATAAGACAAGCGGAGAGCCCCTGCCCGCCCTCGACTTCCCGGCGGATCGCCTGCTGCTGGACACCAAAGTGGGCAGCCAGAGCGGCGGCACCGGCCAAGCCTTCGACTGGTCCCTGCTGGCTGGGCTCGATAAATCCCGCCTGATGCTGGCCGGCGGACTGAACGCCGACAATGCCTTGCAAGCCGCCCAGGTGGGCTGTTTGGGTCTTGATTTCAACTCCGGGGTGGAGAGTGCGCCGGGCCAGAAGGATCCCCAGAAGCTCGCCGCGGCCTTTGGCGCCCTGCGCCAACTGTAAGCGCACCCTGTGAACATGCACCAAATTGATGAATCGCTTTCGCCTATAAATACAAGGAATAGTCTCATGACACTGCTCAATCCGTTCTTCGGGGAATTTGGCGGCATGTATGTCCCCCAGATCCTCGTCCCCGCCCTGCTCCAGCTGGAGAAGGCCTTCGTCGATGCCAAGGAAGACCCTGCCTTCATCGCCGAGTTTGAGGAACTGCTGACCGAGTACGCCGGTCGCCCGACGCCCCTCACCCTGACTCGCAACCTCACCAAGGGCACCAAGACCCGGCTCTATCTCAAGCGGGAAGACTTGCTGCACGGCGGCGCCCACAAGACCAACCAGGTGCTGGGCCAGGCCCTGCTCGCCAAGCGCATGGGCAAGACCGAGATCATCGCCGAGACAGGCGCCGGTCAGCACGGGGTCGCCACGGCCCTGGCCTGCGCCCTGCTCGGCCTCAAGTGCCGGGTCTACATGGGCGCCAAGGATTGCGAGCGCCAGAAGCCGAACGTGTTTCGCATGAAGTTGATGGGCGCCACCGTGATACCTGTGCATTCAGGCTCATCCACCCTGAAGGATGCCTGCAACGAGGCACTGCGTGACTGGGCTGCGAATTACGACAGTGCCCACTACCTGCTCGGCACCGCCGCCGGCCCCCACCCCTTCCCCACTATCGTGCGGGAATTCCAGAAGATGATCGGGGAAGAGGCCAAGGCCCAGTGCTTCGAGAAGGAAGAGCGCCTGCCCGACGCGGTGATCGCCTGCGTCGGCGGCGGCTCCAACGCCATCGGTATCTTTGCGGACTTCATCGAGAATGAGTCGGTGCGCCTCATTGGCGTCGAGCCCGGTGGTCACGGCATCGAGAGTGGCGAGCACGGTGCGCCGCTCGGTCACGGCAGCAAGGGGGTCTTCTTTGGCATGCACTCCTACCTGATGCAGGACAGCCAGGGTCAAATTCAGGAGTCCTACTCCGTCTCGGCGGGGCTCGATTTCCCCTCCGTCGGCCCCCAGCACGCCCATCTGGCCGCCATCGGCCGGGCAGAATATGTCTCCATCACGGACAAAGAAGCGCTGGATGCGTTCCAGGAACTGGCCCAATCGGAGGGGATTATTCCGGCGCTGGAGTCCTCCCACGCCCTGGCCCATGCCCTGAAACTCGCCCGCAGCGAGCCTGAGAAAGAGCAGGTGCTGATCGTCAACCTCTCCGGCCGTGGCGACAAGGACATCTTCACCGTCGCCGACATCTTCGAAAAAGAAGGAACCCTGTCATGAATCGCTACGCACAACTCTTCTCCCGGTTAGCACAAGCCAAGCAGGGCGCCTTCGTCCCCTTCGTGATGCTGGGGGATCCCACCCCGGAATTGTCGCTCGCCATCGTCGATGCCCTGGTCGAAGGGGGCGCCGATGCCCTGGAACTCGGCATTCCCTTCTCGGATCCGGTGGCAGACGGTCCCACCATCCAGGGGGCGGCCCTTCGCGCCTTTGCCAGCCACACCACCCCGGATGACTGCTTCGGTCTGCTCACCAAGATCCGCGCCAAGTACCCGGAGCTGCCCATTGGCCTGCTGGTCTACGCGAATCTGGTCTATGTGCGCAAGATTGACGGCTTCTACGAGAAGTGCCAGCAGGCGGGCGTCGACTCCGTGCTGGTGGCGGACGTGCCGGTGCAGATGTGCGAGCCCTACAAGGCCGCCGCCGACAAGTACGGCATCGACAGCATCTTTATCGCCCCGCCCAACGGCGATGCCGAGACTCTGAAAGCCGTGGCTGAACTGGGCTCAGGTTACACCTATCTGGTGAGCCGCGCCGGCGTCACCGGCGCCGAGACCAAGGCTGGCATGCCGGTGGAAGGGCTCATCAACTCCTTGCGCGAGTTCAAGGCCCCCCCCGCCCTGCTCGGCTTTGGCATCAGCGAACCGGCCCAGGTACGCGATGCCATCAAGGCCGGCGCCGCCGGTGCCATCTCGGGCTCTGCCGTGGTGAAGATCATCGAGACCCACCACCAAAATCCGGAACATATGCTGACTCGTCTAAAAGAGTTTGTGGAAGGGATGAAGGCGGCGACTCGCCATCCCTGATCCCCAGGCCGAGCCTGGCTTGGCCCCACAGCCCTGACCTAAGCAACAAGGGAGCCCGAGCGGGCTACCTTTTCTATTTCCTTTGTCTGCCCTGTCTCTTTGCCCCCTCGCCCTCTGGGAGAGTGCTGGGGTGAGGAACATCAGGATCTGTGATGCGGCTGCGCCGCATTGGACTCGAGGACTCCGTCCTCGATGGGGTTTCGTCAGCCTAACCCGCATAATTCGGCCTAATACCCAAAACCGTAGGTTCGAATAGCGCCGCGTATTCGGACGTTCGCGATCCGGGCGGAGTTAATCTGAACTCCCGAGCCAGCAGTCGGCCCCTTAATGCGGTTGCGCCGCATGAGACACGAGTGCTCCGCCCTCGACGGGGTTTCGCCCGCCCTTCGGGCCTGGGCGAGTGACTTTTCTTTGTGTGGCCAAAGAAAAGTCACCAAAAGAAAGGCCATCCCCGCTTATTCGCCCGACTGACGTCGGGTACCTTCGGCTCACCCTCTTGTCCAACGGCACACGCCGATGGGCCATCCATGGCCCAGCGCCGCTCGCTCGGCGTCCTGCCTCACGGCCTGGACAAGAGGGCTCGCCTCAGCGAATAAGAGGGGGGATCAAAACCGTGCCCGCCTGAGGCTACCGTGCAACAGTGAACAAGCCACCCCTCCCCTTGGGAGAGAGCTGGGTGAGGGGAATTACCCCTCCCCCCCATTAACCCGACAGCTCACTTAAGCAACAGTTTTCACTAATTGATTGAGCCAGCTCAGATTTCTATCAACATCCTCTTTCCATGTCTCAATCCGGCCCCTTAAAATAGCCAAACGACAATCCATCTCTCGGGAGAGTGTCATAGAAGCAATTGTTGCTATCTCACGGGTGAAAAGCAGCGGGATGGGAGCTGGAACTCAGTGGCGGTAGCCTTGCTGACGTCTGGCCACCACCGACGAAGACACCTAGCGAATACGCTCAGGTATCAGAGTCAGATTGGTAATATCTGTATTTAATTTAATTTTTTCGTGACAACTATCAGGGCAGAACGGAGTTATACGGCAGGCTATGCTATCGGATTATTGCCGTCTTATATCTAGTCACTGTTGGGCGTCACTTATGATGGGCGCACTTAGTAGCAATGCCAATAAATGTACATCGTGAACATTTGCGAAGAAAAATGTTCATAATAACTTACGAAGAATATAATAATGGACAAATCAAGAACCGCTTTACTACCTTTTACCGGTGAAGACTCTCTAGAAGCCTTAAAAAGATCAGCCTTAATCGTTGACAATGTCACTCTTGCTTTCTTAACTAGCATTCCTCGTGCTCGGCGTGCACGCTTCCCACTCTCGGTGGCTTATTATAGCGAAGAACAAATTCGCAGGGTTTCAACCGAACTCGAGTGGCTCTTCGATAATGGACTACTTAATTCTCCGAAAGATAATCCATTTGCAACAGGATGGGAAATGGAGGATTTTAATAGGGATCTACCTGTCTGGGTAATCCGTACAACCTCAAGTACACACTACTTTCAGCCCGATCATAATCCAATTGAAGATGATCTATCCGAGATTACTCGTAGCGAATTGCTTATCGAAAATACACCTGAGTTGGCAATTGCAGATATTAGAAACCCTCTGCATGACGTTCCAATTATTCTTAGCAGCGAATCATTACTTAGAAATAAACTCAAGAATTCCCCCATAAATAATAAAAGCCTTGTTCTTGATCTAGTTCTTTCTAGTGTTCCGCAACCAACAAATGAAACCCCATGGGAAGCAATCATAGATTGGCGTAACGATGAGGAAGCCAAAATGAAATTTAGGCGTCTCAAAAACTGGATGAACAAGGCATCCGATAAAAAAGACCTAAATCCGGTTCATCTTAAGGATGAAATCTTGCATCTTCTGGACGAATATCAGCAGTACATGAAAATTCAAAATGCTAAATTCTCGCAGGGAACATTAAGAACAATTGTGACAACTACCGCTGAAGTAGTTGAGTCTCTAGTAAAGCTAAAAATTAAGTCTCTCGCCGAGATGCCATTCAAGATAAGTGAGGCGAACATAGCGGTTCAGGAGGCAGAGCTAAAGGCTCCGGGTAGAGATCTCGCGTATATCGTTGATGCACAGAGAAGATTTAAGCATTGACGCCTAACAAGTCGTTCAAGGCCGACGCCTTCGATGCTGCCTTAACTCCAATAAAAAATCAGGACATCCACCTTTCTGAGCAAGGCGCTGTATTGCCTGCGCACAAAAAGATGGATGTCCACATTTTTCTTCAGACATCGGAGATGCAAATAAACATAACAAAGCATTTAAGTCTGGATAGTGCCGACGGGAATTTTTATCATTTAGGTTTTTGTAGTGTAGCTAGAACACTTAAATTTGACTTTGTGTAATTTCATTTAAAATCGCACTGTTTTTAACATTAACCAAAGAGGCATTAAACAATGGAGCGTCAGTTAGCAAAAAACCTAATCAGGTCAATTGGTGAAGAATATGGCTATGAAGTATCTGGTAATGAAACAGATGCTGAATTTGATGTTTATTTAGCTAGAGAAAGGCATGGGATAGCCTTTCAAATTAAAAATTCAACTCATGATTCAGCACGACAGGGCGGTTGGTTGCAAGTTCATCATTATGAGGGGGAGCCTGCTAACTGGGGGCCTGCTCTACACTCTCTTAGAACTATGGGAGACGTTGTTGCATTTTGCCAGACACTTATAACATTTGCTCAAATTAAATCAAAACGACAAGCATAAAAAATTAGGGCACCCATTATTCTTAACTGAACATCACATCGTCAGAATAAAAAAAATGGGTGTCCAAGTTTTGATTTTTTTGCTCAGCCACGATATATCCAATAACCCTTTCCAATCCCACCACTACCGTCCCCTGCTCCATAACCGCCATCCCATCAACACCAACATCAATACCATCCCCGGCAGCCAGACCAAGGAGAGCTCGGAGAGGATCACCGCCTCACCCCGGGCGGTGAGATAGTCCTCCAACTTGAAGGGGGCGACCCGGATCACCTGCCAGGGGGCAAAGAAACGCTCGTCATGCCACGGCCAGAGCCAGCCCACCCCCTTGCCGCCGGTGGTGAGTGAATCGAGCAAGCTGTGGGAGAGCAGAGAGACCAGCAGAAACGACCAGACGGTGGCGGCACTGGCCCTTAACTGGCGGTGAAACAGCATGGCCAGAGTGGGCAGGGCAAAGGCAAACAGCAATGAGTGGGTAAAGCCGCGGTGGCCAAAGACATGGCCGTAGGCGACCCCCAGTTTAAAAGCGAGCACATCGGCATCGGGCAGCATGGCGATGGCAACCCCAGCCAGCAGCAGGCGTGGCGAGATAATCCGGCTGCCAAGCCCGAGCCCAAGGCAGAGAGGGACGGCGGCGTGAGTGACGATGGTGGGCATAGAGTGAAGCTCCAACTGAAAACGTGAGCCTACCCTACCCCCGCTCGGTGAAGTGAAGGTGAAGTTGCGTGCCACCAGCCTTGAGCCCACGGCGGGCATTGCCTACAATGACCCACTTTTTATCACACTCAGGTCTATAAAATGAGCGACAACAAACCGGCACTGCCCGACCGTCTGGCGGCCAACCCGCGCAGCCCGCACCATGTGGCGGAGTGCTTCGAACACGAGATCGGCATTCGGCTCAACGGCAAGGTGCGCACCAATGTCGAGGAGTACTGCATCAGTGAAGGTTGGGTGAAGATCCCCTCCCCCAAGGCCAAGGATCGCTATGGCAATGCCATGCTGATCACCGTCAAGGGCACCGTCGAAGCCTTCTACGCCTAAGCACTTCTGCGCCCTAACGGGCTCGACTGCCTATCCAAAACACCGGCCCAGCGCCGGTGTTTTGTTTTTCAGCATCAAAGTGCACGGATAGCCGTCTTGTCTCCTATCCGATGCTCTACTCTGCGTCCGACATCGACCCCATCAGCCCGAGGATCCGACCTCAACCATATAAAAAGCCCCGTCTGGCCTTGTGGCGAGACGGGGCTTTATCATTTTTTATGATTAAACAGCCAACTTCATTAGCTAACCTAATGATCTGACATCTTCTCTGGACCTGAATCCCGGGCCTTAGCCCAGTGAGGCGAAGATCCCCGCCAGGGTCGCACTCATCAGGTTTGCCAGGGTGGCGGCCAGCACGGCCTTGAGGCCCATGTTCGCCACGTCGTGACGGCGCTCCGGCGCCATGGTGCCGATGGAGCCGAGCTGGATGGCGATGGACCCCAGGTTCGCGAAGCCGCACAGGGCGAAGGTGATGATGATCTGGGTGTGGGCGCTCAAGTTCTCCTTGATGCTGGCAAAATCCAGATAGGCGACGAACTCGTTCATGATGACCTTCTGGCCAATCAGGGAGCCTGCCGCCATCATCTCGTTGCTCGGCACCCCGATAAGCCAGGCGACGGGAGCGAACAGGTAGCCCAGCAGCAGCTGCAAGGAGAGCTCGGGCCAGCCTAACCACTCACCGACCGCGGCAAAGCCAGCGTTCAGCATGGTGATGACGCTGACGAAGGCCAGCAAGATGGTGCCGATGGCCACCGCGATCTTCATGCCCCCCATGGCGCCCCCTGCCAGGGCGTCGATGGCGTTGCTGTAGTCGCTCTTGTCCAAAGTCATCTCGTCTTGCTCGCGTACCCGCTCTTGCTCCGGCACCAGCAGTTTTGCCATCAAGAGGCCCCCCGGCGCCGCCATAAAGGAGGCGGCGATGAGGTACTTGAGATCCACGCCGAGGCCGGCGTAGCCACCGAGTACCGAACCCGCCACCGAGGCCATGCCACAGGTCATCACCGCAAACAGCTCGGAGCGGGTCATGCCCGCCAGGAAGGGGCGGATCAGCAGGGGGGATTCCCCCTGGGAGAGGAAGATGTTGCCGGTGGCCACCAGGGACTCGGCGCGGCTGGTGCCGAGCAGGCGGTGAATGCCACCCCCCAGCACCCGGATCACCCACTGCATGATGCCGAAGTGGTAGAGCACGGCGATCAGCGCGCTGATGAAGATGACCAGCGGCAGCACCCGCACCGCGAAGATGAAGCCGTTGCTCGCCAGATCGCCGAACACGAAGCGGATGCCACTGTCGGCAAAACCGAGCAGGGCGGAGACGCCGTTGCTCATGGCGCCGAGCAGCAACTGACCGGGAGGAAAATAGAGCACCAGGGCAGCGAAACCAGTCTGCAGGGCCAGGGCCCCGAGCACGGTGCGCCAGCGGATGGCACGGCGGTTTTCACTGGCCAGCCAGGCGATAAACATCAGGGCCAGCATGCCGACCAGACTCAATAACAGGGTCATCTTGCACCTATGAAGAGAGGAGTTTCATATGGCAAGTCTGCAGACGGGGGGCGCGAGGGCGTCAGGCGGGGCGTGCCGACCACGCGACACACAAACCACAAACCTACGGTTCAGTGGCGGGTCCCATCCTGGGGTCATTCACGTTCCGGGTGACGGCGAGTATCGGTGACGCCAGCCGCGCGGGAGAGACGGCGACTGGCAGGTCGGGCGGCGATGGTACAGTGATCTGCATCACATAAAAAGCGGTAAAACGATTCGCCCCCGTATTTTTTATGTCGCTGGCATAATCGATCCCAAAATAACCGCCACAAGGCAACCCATATTCAAACCTCAAGGACTCATTGCTTGTGAAAATGAATATCAATATCGGGCATTGGTACTAGAAAAGCATTAGGCATGGCGCCAAGTGCAAGCCATCTGAAAACGTTTTTTATTTAAATCTTTTAAAAATCTTTATTTTACGTCTGAACGAACATGACAGCTCATATAATGAGCGCCTTTAATAGCATCAAATCATAAATAACAAAAATATAAACAGTTCAGTCTATTAGGAAAAACATCACATGTTCAGAACCCTGCTCGATCAACCTATGCAGATTACCCAGGCTCAGGATAAATCTTGGCTGGTGTTAAGCGATGGCTCGATAAAAAATGTCCAAATAGGGGACTTGATACCCAAGGGATCATTGCTTGTTTCCACATCAGAAGTGGAACTCACTCCTCCCTCTTCTATCTCTGATATATCCGAGCCAGCGACCCAACCCGCCATGGATCTCGAGATTGAGCCCTTGTCGCCCAAGGAGGAGCAAGAGCTTGCTGAGATTCAGAACGCTATCCTGGATGGCAGGGATCCCACCGAAATCGCACAGGCCACCGCCAGTGGCGGTGTATCGGGTATAGCCGCAGCCTCTGGCAATGCGGGCGCTATCGTGACCGAGCGCACCAACAAGGCAACTATTTCCAATGCCGGGTTTGACACTGAACATGACACGCCAGAATTTATCAGATATGAAGATCTTTTGGGTGAGTACATTCCTGAAGAGAGAGAACACGACCCAGTCGCTTTTGATCAGCAGCATATTATTTCAGAAGATACTCCGAACCTTTATGCTCAAGTCCCCATGGCACAAGATCTCGATCATGACGGTATAAACCCCCAAGGTTATTTTCTTATTACGGATGTAGAGCAGGGCCAGCTGATATTAAATGCCGATGGCAGCTATATTTATACCCCCCCCGCAGAGTTTCAATCGCTAAAAGAAGGGGAAAGCCGGCAGGCTTCCTTTACCTATATTGCCACCGATCCCAATGGCAACCAGAGTGCTCCGGCGACGGTCACCATCACCATCACAGGTACCAACGACGACGCCACCATCGGCGTCGCCACCCCGGGCGCCGACCAAGGTGCGGTCAAGGAAGACGTGACCCTCACCACCGGCGGCAAATTGGTCGCCACCGATGTCGACAACGGCGAAGCCGTGTTCCAGCCCCAGACCGACATCAAGGGCGCCCACGGTACCTTCACCATCGATGCCGACGGCAACTGGACCTATCAGCTCGACAACGACGATCCCGTCGTGCAGGCCCTCAAAGAAGGCGAAACCCTGCCAAGCGAAACCTTCGTGGTCAAAAGTGCCGATGGCTCCGCCCAGCACACAATTACCGTCGCCATCACAGGTACCAACGACGACACCACCATCGGTGTTGCCACTCCGGGCGCTGACCAGGGTGCGGTCAAGGAAGACGTGACCCTCACCACCGGCGGCAAGCTGGTTGCCACCGATGTCGACAACGGCGAAGCCGTGTTCCAACCCCAGACCGACATCAAGGGCGCCCACGGCACCTTCACCATGGATGCCGACGGCAACTGGACCTATCAGCTCGACAATAACGATCCCGCCGTGCAGGCCCTCAAAGAAGGTGAAGCCCTGCCGAGCGAAACCTTTGTGGTCAAGAGCGCCGATGGCTCCGCCGAACACAGCGTCACCGTCTCCATCACCGGTACCAATGACATCGCCACCATCGGTGTCGCCACTCCGGGCGCTGACCAGGGTGCGGTCAAAGAGGACGTGACCCTCACCACCGGCGGCAAGCTGATCGCCACCGACGTCGACAACGGCGAAGCCGTGTTCCAGCCCCAGACCGACATCAAGGGCGCCCACGGCACCTTCACCATCGATGCCGACGGCAACTGGACCTATCAGCTCGACAATAACGATCCCGTCGTGCAGGCCCTCAAAGAAGGCGAGACCCTGCCAAGCGAGACCTTCGTGGTAAAAAGCGCCGATGGCACTGCCGAGCACAGCGTCACCGTCACCGTCACAGGCACCAACGAAGCCCCGGATGCCCGGGACGATGGCCTAAGCAGACAGCAGAGTGTCACCCTCGATGGTGATAACTGGGAGACCAGCAGCGATATCAAGGTGGATTACTACGTCATAGATGCGACGACCGGGACCAGGGTCGCCGATGCCGAAAAGTCAGATTACACCGGCGATGGCGACCACCGTTACGGCGTGAAATCCGGCATCGAGCAACCAGGCGCGGATGCGGTACAGGCGGGGCAGATCGGCTATCTGGACAGTGAAGACAAGAGTGAAGCCATGCGCTTTACCTTCCAGCAAGGACAGCTGGCCAATCATGCCACCATTGAGGTTAGGAACCTGTGGTCCGATCGAGCCAGTGGTGGTTGGGAGCCCGGCTGTGAGCGCGGTGTCTGGAAAGCCTTTTATAAGGGTGAGCTGGTCGCGAGCGGTATCTTCGAAGGCACCTCGGGTGGGAAGCAGACCATCCAGATCGATGCCGGCGGCCGCTACTTCGACAGCATAGAGATGTCGGCGATTGGCTATAAAGATGGCATCGTCGACCCCCAGGGCTCCGAGTACTTCATCACCAAGGTCACCGCGGATCTGACCCACTTCGATCAAGCATTCCAAACCAACGAGACGGGCAGCCTCTCCCTCGACGTGCTGAACAATGACTCGGACCCCAATCAGGATGCGATCGCTATCGTGGAGGGCAGCTACCCGGACTACGTCACCCTGGTGAACGGCAAGCTGTTCTTCGATGCCACCAAATATCTCCAGACACTGCCGGCGGGACAACGTGACCTGCGCCCGGGAGAGGCCAAGTCGATCGAGTTTGAATACAGCATCCGTGACACCCACGGGGCGACCGACAAGGCCAGGGTCAATGTCACCATCATTGGGGATCCCCTCTCCGACGCAGCTCCACTCCATGTTGAGTTGCAGGAGAGCGATCTGGGTAATGGGACCCCGGCTCACAGCGAAGGCATCTTGCCAGGAGCTCACGATGCAACGCCTCACGAGTATCAGTTTGCGGCTCAACAGAGCGGTACCAGCGTCAGCAGTGGCGGTCATCCCCTCAGCTACGAGGTCAGCCTAGATGGCCTGCAACTGACCGGATTCATCATGGAAGGGGGCCAGAGGGTCGATGTGCTGGTTGCACAGCTGGATCCGCAGAATGGCAGCTATCAGCTGGATCTCTTCCGGCCGCTGGATCATTCCCTCCCCGGCAAGGATCTGCTCTCACTCCCCTTCGACATGAATATCCAGGTGGGGAATCAGCTCACCCAGGGGCAGCTGATCGTCGATATCATCGACAGCGCCCCCACCCCTGTCCCCATCACCCATTCCGTCGGCGATGTGGCACCGCAGTTCAACTCCGTCATCATAGCGCTGGACATGTCCGGCTCAATGAAGGACTACGTGCGCGATGGCAACGGTCAGTGGACCACCCGCTGGTCGATCTCCCAGCAGGCCATCAAGGCGATGTTCGAACAATATGACAAGATGGGCGACGTGCAATTCAAGATTGCAACCCATGCGGGTTATCCAGATGGTCAGACCTCAGGCTGGCTGCACTCTCTGGACGATATCCAGAAGTTCTTCGACACCCTCTCCCCGGCAGGCTGGACGCCCTATTACCAGGCCCTGAACCAGGTGGATGCTATTCTGGGCAACCCGCAGGATCAGGCCGCCATGGAGGGAACCAGCAAGCAGTTCTATTTCCTCTCCGACGGCGCTCCCTCTGACTTCAGTTATTGGGCAAGCGGGGCCTACAAGTCCCAGGAGATACGTGACAGGCTGATGAGTGGCATCAGCCCGGATGAGGTGGGCGGAGAGCAACATTATCAGGATCTGCTCAATGGCAGGGTGGAACCGACCAAGGCTGAGCAGTTCCTCATCCTGGGCGAATCCATGGATCACATCATGGACAAACATGGCCACCCCTTTGACAACATGAATATGTTGGCCATTGGCAAAAGTGCCTCACTCGAGTATCTGGAACCCTTGGCTGGCAAGGATGGGTCTGCCATTCAGGTAGAAGATGCAGATGTCGTCAACATCCTGAGCGAGTCGGTGCCAGGCCAGCTGCACGGCGATCTCACCCAGCATTCCGTCGAGGGAGAGTGGGTGCAGAGCCTGAACTACGATGGCCGCACCTACTTCTACGAGCAGGCCAAGGGGGGCATCTTCCTCCATGACGGTGCAACTGACAACAAGGTGGCCGACGGCGCCAAGCTGACGCTGGATACGACCAACGGCAAGCTGGCACTGAACTTTGAAACCGGGCAGTACGACTATCAGGCCAAGGATATTCATGGGAATGGGCAGGATAAATTCCTGCTCACCTTGCGTGACGGCGATGGTGATACCGCGGATACTTCTCTGGTCATCGATGTCACCGATCTGCAAGGGGGCATCTCTCCCTCACCGCTGACCCTGTGGACCCAGGAGAAGGCATCCTACTCTGCCTTCTCTGCCCCATTGCTCGGCTCGGGGGCACAGGATGAGCTCATCGTATTGCCCACCGGTCACAACGCTGCTGAGTCAGCCAGCCCGATAGAGACCCGGATAGTCACCAACGATCTGCTCAATCATGATGATATGGACAGCCTGCTCAGCCAGGTGGCGCCTGCCAGTCAGGCCGCCACGGGCACTGCTGGTGAGCCACTGAGCATGCCGGCGCAGCCGGATGGCAATGCCCCTGACCTTCTCAGCCATACCATACCGAATCCGGTATTGGATGAGTTGCTGTCACAACAACAATTTATCCAGTAATCCCTCAAGCCAAGCCCCTGACCCGATCGTTGGGGGCTTTTTGTATACCGACTTGCCCTCCATCCACAACCCGATACAGCACGACTCCCCATCGTTTAAGAGCCAGCGCCTGAACAAGATTCCCACCTTGCATTGCCTCACTCCCAACGAGTGCGCCCCCAATCCCATCGTCGCTCAAAGCGGTATTTTTAGCCCGCTCGCGAGCTGTTGCAGCCCGGCGAGCCGCGCCCCATCAACAGCAACATGGCGACGGGCGGCCCGGACGGCCGTGAATGGGGCGCCATCTCGGGTTCGTCGGTGTGGTTCACGTTTTCTTCATCCCGAACAGGATAAGATGCCAAGACCAAGATCATGTTTTAATTGGAAAAGCGGCAGGGGGATGCAAGCTCCCCTGCCCCAAGGAAGCCCTGATGAAAAGAACCGCGATTGCCCTGACCCTGGCCAGCCTGCTGGCGCTGCCGGCACTGATCCCCTTCGCCGCCGATGCAGCCCCGGTGCGCTCCCTGCAAAAGGAGCAAAATTACGATCAATACATCAGCAAGCGTCAGGTGGTGGATCAGCTGCTGGCGGATGCCCTGCACATCTTCAAGTCGCCGGCTCGGGTCTCGGATGCAGGTTTCACCGCCAAGATGCCGAGCAACATGGAGCAGGTCACCGATCTGCTGCTACAGGCCTATCAGCTCGAACCCTACCGCACCGATCTGCTCATCTCGGCGGCCAACGCCCAGATCTACAACGGCAACGTGGACAGGGCCATCAGCCTGTTCGAGCAGGCCCTCAGCACCGCGCCGGACGATCTGGATCTCAACACCTATCTGGCCACCTGGCAGCGCTTCAAGGGCAATCAGGCCAAATCCGATGCCTATTTCAAGCGGGTGAGCGAGCTCAATGGCGGGCGCGCCGCCGACTTGCAGCGCATCTTCGATACCGTGGACAGGGTCAACGCCACCCCGCTCAAGGAGCAGCAGGGACGGGGCGAGAAGAAGGGGCGCCGCGCCATCGTCACCCTGGGCTATGCCCTCAATCCCGATGGCAGCATGAACGATATCCTGCTGGGGCGCCTCGAAACCACCCGGGTGCTGGCCCAGGAGAACCCGAGCGCGCTGATCATTTTGACCGGCGGCGTGCCCCAGAACCGCCAGACCGAGGGCAAGCTGATGGCAAACTGGCTGGTAAAGAAGGGGGTCGACAGATCCCGCATCATAGAGGAGAACTATGCCACCAGCACGGTGGAGAACGCCCTCTACAGCGGCTATGCCCTCGCCCGCCACCAGATTGAGTACGCGACCCTGGTGAGCTCCGCCAGCCATGTGCGCCGGGGCCAGATCCTGCTGGAAATCGCCAGCTGGCAGAGCGGCCCGGCCGGGATCCAGATAGACAGCGTCGCCTTCCCGGACAAGCCGCTCTCGACCCTGGCTAAGGTAAGCGACGGCGAACTGCTCGGCATCTATCGGGATGCGCTGCGCACCTATGGCCTCTGGAGTTATCGCTCGGCGCCACTGATCGAGCGTTGATCACCCGCACCTCAGAGTCCTGATCGAACTGATCGCCCTGATCGCTGCCACGGCTACCTATCTAGCCGAACCACAGCAGCCCGCCCATCGGCGGGTTGCTGCTTTCTGGCCGCAGAGCCCACCCGTGAAATAAAGCCCTGCCCGCTCTCCCCCAGTGTTCCCCCTCCTTTACCGTCAGTTTTCTTCCGTACCTTCCTCCCACGCCGGCCTCCCGCGAGAGAGCCCGATTGCCAACGCGCGAATAACCTCTTCACATTCCGGCATATCTCAATTAGCTCATTGATTCACCGCTCTTTTTCTAAGAACCATAACTGATGACAGCTGCCTTCTCGTTCCTTCATTCCTCACCCGGTTTCGGGGAAAGATGAGCCTTCCATCACCCATCGCAAGGATTGGCATCATGACAGGAAAAGGAACTTCTCTCTGGCTGGCGGCACTCGCCCTGGTCGCACACACGGCCCAAGCGGTCGAGGTCACGGTCGCTTACCAGACCTCGGCCGAGCCCGCCAAGGTCGCCCAGGCCGACAACACCTTCGCCAAGGAGAGCGGCGCCAAGGTCGATTGGCGCAAGTTTGACAGCGGCGCCAGCGTGGTGCGGGCGCTGGCCTCCGGCGATGTGCAGATAGGCAATATCGGCTCCAGCCCGCTGGCGGTGGCCGCCAGCCAGAACGTGCCCATCGAGGTGTTCCTGCTCGCCTCCAAGCTCGGCGAATCCGAGGCGCTGGTGGTGAAGCAAGGACTCGCTAACCCCCAGGATCTGGTGGGTAAACGCATCGCCGTACCCTACAGCTCCACCACTCACTACAGCCTGCTGGCCGCCCTCAAGCACTGGGGCGTCGATCCGGCCAAGCTGCAGATAGTGAACCTGCAACCACCGGCCATCATAGCCGCCTGGCAGCGCGGTGACATCGACGGGGCCTATGTGTGGGCACCGGCCCTCAACCAGCTCGCCAAGGAGGGCAAGGTGCTGACCGACTCGGCCCAGGTAGGCCAATGGGGCGCACCGACCCTGGATGTCTGGGTGGTCCGCAAGGATTTCGCCAAGGCCCATCCCGAGGTGGTACAGGCCTTCGTCAACAGCACGCTGGCGGCCCAGCGCGGCTATCTCGACAACCCGGACAGCTGGCTGGCCAAGCCGGACAACCTCGACAAGCTGGCTCGCCTGAGCGGCGTACCCGAGTCCGACGTGCCCGAGCTGGTCAAGGGCAACACCTATCTGGATGCCCGCGCTCAGAGTGCCGAGCTGAGCGGCCTGGTCAACCAGACCATCGTCGACACGGCCCGCTTCCTCAAGGCCCAAGGCAAGGTGCCAAGCGCCGCCGCCGACTACAGCCAATTTGTGACCGACCGCTTCGTGAAGTCACTACCCCAATAAGCCACAGGAGACGATCATGCTGCAGCTCTCTTATGTGTCAGCTGAGTACGCCGGCAGGAAGGTGCTCGACAACATCAGCCTCTGCCTCGAACCGGGGGAGTTGATGGTGGTGCTGGGTCCCTCCGGCTGCGGCAAGACCACCTTGCTCAACCTGGTGGCAGGCTTCGAGCCCTGCCACCACGGCCAGATAAGCCTGGGGGGCGAGCGGGTGATTGGCCCTGGCGCCGAGCGCGGCGTGGTGTTCCAGAGTGAGGGGTTACTCCCCTGGCGCAACGTGCAGGACAACGTGGCCTTCGGTCTGCAACTGGCGGGCGTAGCCAAGAGCGAACGCCATGAACAGGCGCAAGCCTTGCTGCGTCAGGTGGGGCTGGAGGGGGCCGGTGAGCGCGCCATCTGGCAGCTCTCCGGCGGCCAGCGCCAACGGGTCGGCATCGCCCGCGCCCTGGCCACCCAGCCGCAACTGCTGTTGCTGGACGAGCCATTCGGCGCGCTGGACGCCTTCACCCGAGAGCAGATGCAGACCCTGCTGCTGCGTTTGTGGCACCAGGGGCGACGCCAGGTGCTGCTCATCACCCACGACATCGAGGAGGCGGTGTTTCTGGCAACCGATCTGGTGCTGCTCTCCCCCTCCCCCGGCCGGGTGATGGAGCGACTCTCCCTGAACTTCGGGCGCCGCTACGCTGCGGGGGAACCCTGCCGCAGCATCAAATCCGATCCGGCCTTTATCGAGCGACGTGAGTACGTGCTCGGCCGGGTGTTCGAGCAGCGGGAGGCGTTCGCATGATAGTGCTCCTCACCCGACACCTGCATCTGCGCGGGCGCACCCTGCACTGGCCGCTGCCGAGGCGACTGAGCCTGAGTATCGCGACTCTGGTTGCCTTGCTGACCCTCTGGTGGCTGGTGGCCCGCCTTGGCTGGATAGATCCCCTGTTCCTGCCGCCCCCGGCCCAGGTGCTGGCCCAGCTCGTCACCATCGCCGGCCCCCAGGGCTTTATGGACGCAACCCTGTGGCAACACCTGGGAGCGAGCCTGGGCCGCATCCTGGTCGCCCTGGCGGCGGCGGCTGTGTTTGGCATAGCGGCGGGCATCGCCATGGGACTCTCCCCCACGGTGCGCGGGGTACTGGATCCCCTCATCGAGCTTTACCGGCCGGTGCCGCCCCTCGCCTACCTGCCGCTCATGGTGATCTGGTTTGGCATCGGCGAGACCGCCAAGGTGCTGCTCATCTATCTGGCCATCTTCGCCCCCGTAGCCATGGCGACCCTGGCCGGGGTGCAGAGCGCCCAGCCGGTGCGGCTGCGAGCGGCCCGGGCGCTCGGCGCCACCAAGGCGCAAGTGCTGTGGCACGTGATCCTGCCAGGGGCGCTGCCGGAGATCCTGACCGGGCTGCGCATCGGCCTCGGGGTGGGTTGGTCGACCCTGGTAGCGGCCGAGTTGATTGCCGCCACTCGGGGCATGGGCTTTATGGTGCAATCTGCCGGCGAGTTTCTCGCCACCGACGTGGTGCTGGCAGGCATTCTGGTGATCGCGGTGATCGCCTTCGTATTGGAATTGGGGTTACGCGCATTGCAGCGCAGGCTGACGCCCTGGCATGGAGAAATACAATGAACGACAAGTTGACCATCACACCGCTCGGGCCTCATATCGGCGCCGAAGTTGCCGGCCTCACCCTGGCCGAGCCCCTGACCCAGGGGCAATTCGAGCAGCTCCACCGGGCGCTCTTGAAATACCAGGTATTGTTCTTGCGGGATCAGCCCATCACTCCGAGACAGCAACGGGCGCTGGCGAATCGCTTTGGGGACCTGCACATCCACCCCGTCTATCCCCACAGCGAGGAAGCCGAGGAGATCATCGTGCTCGACACCCACGACGACAATCCGCCGGACAACGACAACTGGCACACGGACGTGACCTTCATCGAGACGCCGCCGGCGCTCGCCATCCTGGCCGCCAAGCAACTGCCACCAACCGGGGGCGACACCCTCTGGGCCAGCGGCATAGCGGCGCTGGCGGCCCTCTCCCCACCGCTGCAAAAGCTGCTGGCGGGGCTGGAGGCGGAGCACGACTTCACCAAGTCCTTCCCGGCCCATCGCCACAACGGCAGCGAAGAAGATCGCCAGCGCTGGCAGGCGGCGGTGGCCAAGAACCCGCCCCTGCGCCATCCTGTGATCCGCACCCACCCGGTGAGCGGCCGGCAGGCGCTGTTCGTCAACGAGGGCTTCACCACCCGCTTGCCGGATTTGCCCGCCCGGGAGAGCGAGGCCCTGCTCGGCTTCTTGTTCGATCACATCACCCGCCCCGAGTTTCAGGTGCGCTGGCGCTGGCGGGAGAACGATATCGCCATCTGGGACAACCGGGTGACCCAGCACTACGCCAACGCCGACTACCTGCCGGCGCGGCGGGTGATGCACAGGGCCACCATACTCGGGGACAAGCCCTTCTGGCGCGCCTCCTGAAGATCTGACATAGGGATCGCCCATAAAAAAGCCCGCCGATTGGCGAGCTTTTTGCGCAGCAGTGAAGGTCAGGCCTCAGGCCTTGAACTCCAGCACGGGGTTGAAACCGCCGTAGATCATGCGGGCACCATCGAACGGCATCTGTTGATGCATGGGGCTGGCCGGATCCATCCTGGGATCCTGCATCATCTTCTGCATCGCCTCGTCCCGGGTGGCCTTGTCCGGCCACTCCACCCAGGAGAAGACCACGGTCTCATCTTCCTTCGCCGCCACGGCGCGGTAAAAATCGGTCTGCTTGCCATGGGGCACGTCGTCCCCCCAGCACTCCAGCACCCGGGTGGCGCCGAGCTCGAGGAAAATGGGATCTATGTATTTCGCATGGTCGATCATGGCCTGCTTGTTCGCCGTGGGCACGGCGATCACGAAGCCGTCTACGTATGACATGAGACGATCCTCCTTGTTTGGGGATCTCAGCATAGCAAGGGAGTCGGCTCACCGCCCCCAGCCTCAGGCGACGATCAGCCGCTCCAGATCGCTGCGACTCAGGTGCTTGGTATCCACCTTCACATAGAGAGAGCGCTCTGCCGGGGCCATCAGCACGTCGCTCACCCCATCGCAGGCGCGGATCTTCTGCTCAAGCTCGGGTGTGGCCTCGACGCCCTCTGGCAGCAAGATGCGCAGGCTGCTGACGTAGGGGGGCTCCTGCATGGTGAGGCTGACCCCAAGCCAGCACAGCGCCAGGGCGGAGCAACCGCCAAACACCCAGGGGGCGCCCCCCATGCCATAGAGCAGACCCCCCAGGCTGCCGCCGATGGCGACCCCGATGAACTGGCTGGTGGAGTAGACCCCCATGGCGGTGCCCTTGTAGCCGGGGGGCGACTCCTTGCTGATGAGCGACGGCAGCAGCGCCTCCATCACGTTGAAACCGATGAAGAAAATTTGCAGTCCCGCGAGCAGGCCCCAGAGCTGCAGACCCGCCTGCCAGAGCACCAGCTCGGCAATGAGCATCACCAGCACGCAGGCCTGGAACACCCGCTTCATCTGTCGGCGCTTCTCAGCGTAGACGATGAAGGGCACCACGCTAACAAAAGCGATCAGCATGGTCACCAGATAGGCCTGCCACTGACTGTCCCGGGGCAGACCCGCTTGTTCGAGCAGCGGCGGCAGCGCCACGAAGCTCGACATCAGCAGGGTGTGCACGCAGAGGATGCCGAGGTTGAGTTTGAGCAGGCGCGGGTTGGCCAGCACGGTGCGAAAACCGCCGCGCACCATGGCGGACTCCCGATTGAGCAGATGGGCCTCGGGTCTGGGCACAGCCCAGAGCACCAGGGCGATGGCGGCCAGGGCCAGCAGGGCAATCATCCAGAACAGGCCGGACAAGCCCAGCGCATGGGTAATGAGGGGCCCGGTCACCATGGCGATGGCGAAGGTGATGCCAAAGCTGATCCCGATGAAGGCCATGGCCTTGGTGCGGTTCTGCTCGCGAGTGAGATCCGAGAGCAGGGCCATGACGGCGGCCGAGATAGCGCCGCTGCCCTGCAGGGCGCGCCCGACGATGACCCCCCAGATGGAGTCGCTCATGGCGGCGATGACGCTGCCTGCGGCAAACATCAGCAGGCCGCCGACGATGAGGGGCTTTCGACCGATGCGATCGGAGAGCAGGCCGAACGGGATCTGCAACAGGGCCTGGGTCATGCCGTAGATGCCGATGGCAAGCCCGATCAGCGCCTCGGAGGCCCCCGCCAGGGACATGCCATAGGTGGTCAGCACCGGCAGCACCATAAACATGCCGAGCATGCGCAACGAGAAGACGGAGCCGAGCGCCCAGGTGGCGCGGCGCTCGCCCCTCGTCATGGTGAAATCATTCATGATGGCCTCGATAGGTCAGAGAGAAGAGAGACTCAAGGGGCGGATGACACAAGGCACGCCACACCCGAAAACTGGATAAACGCCCCGCAAGGGGGCCTCATAATAACAGAGCCGGGAAAGTTCCCGGCTCTGGATTCTACTGATTTTCCTGTGTCACATCACAGGGCCCGGATTAACGGAGTCTCAGGGCAGCATGCTCACCAGCACAGGCGCTGCGTCCGGCTGGAAGTCCACCGACATCATCACGCTGAGGCAGGTGATGGTGACGATCGAGAACATGAACAACTTGCGGGCCCAGAGGGAGTCATCCACCGCGGCCTTGTAGCCAGACAGCGCCATCCCCAACCACCAGACGCTCACCGCCGTGGCGACGATCAGGTACTTGTAACCGGCGTAACCGCCGAGGAACAGCATCAGGGTCGGCACCATGAAGGCCAGGATGTAGAGGGTGATGTGGTGTTTGGCCACGGAGATCCCCTTCACCACCGGCAACACAGGGATGTTGGCGGCCTGGTAATCCTTGAAGCGGAAGATGGCAATCGCATAGGAGTGCGGCATCTGCCACAGGCTGAAAATCGCCAGCAGGATAAGCGCACCCGAGTCGAACTGACCGCTTACCGCGCAGTAGCCGATGACGGGTGGTGCGGCGCCGGAGAGGCTACCCACCAGGGTGCCATAGACCGAATGGCGCTTCATGTAGAGGCTGTAGACCCCCACATAGACCAGGAAGCCCAGCACTGCTAGCAAGGCGGCCAACGGATTGGCCGCGAAGTAGAGCAGTGCAATGCCCGCAACGCCGAGGGCGCTCGCGTACCAGAGCGAAACGCCCGGCGCGATCAGCCCCTTCACCAGGGCGCGGTTCTTGGTCCGCTCCATGATGCAGTCGATGTCCCGGTCGATGTAGTTGTTGAACACACAGCCGGAGGCGACCACCAGTGACACCCCGACCATGGTCAGGATGAACAGAGGGACGTCTAGGCTCCCCTTGGACGCCAGCAAGAAACCCCCGATAACCGAGATGAGGTTACCGAAGATGATGCCCGGCTTGGTCACTTGCAGGTATTGCTTCATCATCACATCAACCCGCTTAGTGAACCATCATGTTGATGTTGAGGTTGTACATGATCCACAGGGAGCCCACCACGACTATGGCGATGATGAGCACGGTGAAGACCAGCGCCACCAGGTTCCAGCGCTCCTCGGAGGAGGTGTTCATGTGCAGGAAGTAAGCCAGGTGCACGAATATCTGGATCACCGCCATGCCGACCACGGTGCCGAGCACCACGGCGTGGGAGGCGGAGCCGTCCATCACCATCCAGAACGGGACTGCGGTCAGGATGAGTGACAGCACGAACCCTGTCATGTAGGACTTGACGCTGCCGTGGCTGGCGCCGTGATTGTCAACAGAATGACTCATTTACATGACCCCCATCAGATAGACCACGGTGAAGACGCAGATCCATACCACGTCCAGGAAGTGCCAGAACAGGCTCAGGCACATCAGGCGAGTACGGTTGCGCTCGGTCAGCCCCTTCTTGGTGATCAGCACCATCATCACGATGATCCAGATAAGGCCACTGGTCACGTGGATACCGTGGGTACCGACCAGGGTGAAGAAGGCAGACAGGAAGCCGCTGCGATCCGGGCCCGCATCATTGACGATCAGATGATGGAACTCGTAGATCTCCATGGCGATGAAGCCTGCGCCGAGCAGGAAGGTCACCAGCAGCCAGGTGTTGACGGCGGCGACCTTGTTCTTGTTCATGGCCAGCATGCCAAAACCGAAGGTGATGGAGCTCAGCAGCAGCAGCATGGTTTCGGCGAACACGAACGGCAGTTCGAAGATGTCCTTGCCGGCGGGACCGCCGGCGGTGCCGTTGACCAGGACTGCATAGGTTGCGAACAGGGTCGCAAACAAGATGCAGTCACTCATCAGGTAGATCCAGAAACCGAATACCTTGGTGGCACCGGCATCATGGTGCCCATGATCCTCATGGGCGCCGTGAGTGTGATGGAGTACGTCAGTTGCCATAGCGTCAGGCTACCTTGTTGATATTGTCGAAATGCTGACCTTCGATGCGCTCGATCTCGTCAACCTGTACGTAGTAGTCCACATCGTCGTTGAAGCTGTGGATGATCCAGGTGCCGATCATGCCGACGAAACCGGCGATGGCCATCCACCAGATGTGCCAGATCATGGCAAAGCCGAACACCACGCTGAAGGCCGCGATGATGACACCGGCGCCCGAGTTCTTGGGCATATGGATGGGGGCATACTGGGCCGGCTGACGATAGGCGCTACCGTCCTGCTTGGCTTCCCAGAAGGCATCCAGACCCTTGACCTTCGGCTCGATGGCGAAGTTGTAGAACGGCGGCGGCGAGGAAGTCGCCCACTCCAGGGTACGGCCACCCCAGGGATCGCCGGTCAGATCGCGGTTCTTCTCGCGGTCACGGATACTGACCACGACCTGGATCAGCTGGCACAAGACGCCGATGGCAATCAGGCCGGCGCCGCAGGCGGCCACCACCAGCCAACCGTGGAACTCGGGGTCTATGTTCTGGCTGACACGACGGGTCATGCCCATGAAGCCCAGCACGTAGAGCGGCATGAAGGCCACGAAGAAGCCGGTGATCCAGAACCAGAAGGCACGCTTGCCCCAGACGTCATCGAGCTTGAAGCCAAACGCCTTCGGGAACCAGTAGGTGATACCGGCGAAGCAACCGAACACCACGCCGCCGATGATGACGTTGTGGAAGTGAGCGATCAGGAACAGGCTGTTGTGCAGCACGAAGTTGGCAGCCGGCACGGACAGCAGCACGCCAGTCATCCCACCCACGGTGAAGGTGATGATGAAGCCGACGGTCCACAGCATGGGGGAGCTGAACTCGATGCGACCACGGTACATGGTGAACAGCCAGTTGAAGATCTTCACCCCGGTCGGGATGGAGATGATCATGGTGGTGATGCCGAAGAAGGCATTCACGTTGGCGCCAGAGCCCATGGTAAAGAAGTGGTGCAGCCAGACCACGAAAGAGAGCACGGTAATGGCCACCGTCGCCCACACCAGGGAGGTGTAGCCAAACAGCTTCTTCTTACAGAAGGTCGCCACCACTTCGGAGAAGATCCCGAACACCGGCAGCACCAGGATATACACCTCGGGGTGACCCCAGGCCCAGATCAGGTTGATGTACATCATCATGTTGCCACCCATGTCATTAGTAAAGAAATGGGTACCCAGGTAGCGGTCTGCGGTCAGCAGGGCGATGGTGACGGTCAGGATCGGGAAGGAGGCGATGATCAGGATGTTGGCGCACAGGGCGGTCCAGGTGAACACCGGCAGACGCATCATGGTCATGCCAGGGGCACGCATCTTGATGATGGTGGCAAAGAAGTTGACACCGGTCAGCAGGGTCCCGAGACCCGAGATCTGTAGACTCCAGATCCAGTAATCGACCCCGACCCCAGGACTGAACTCCAGTCCCGACAAGGGCGGATAGGCCAACCAGCCGGTCTGGGCGAATTCACCGACCCCGAGGGAGACGTTGATCAGCACCACGGCCGCGGCGGTAAACCAGAAGCTCAGGTTGTTCAGGAAGGGGAAGGCAACGTCACGGGCACCGATCTGCAGCGGCACGACTATGTTCATCAAGCCGATCACCAGTGGCATGGCCACGAAGAAGATCATGATGACGCCGTGGGCGGTGAAGATCTGGTCGTAGTGGTGCGGTGGCAATATGCCCTCGCCACCGGCCGACGCCATGACCTGCTGGGTACGCATCATGACCGCATCGGCGAAGCCGCGCAGCAGCATGACCATGCCCAGGATGAGATACATGATACCGAGGCGCTTGTGGTCCACCGAGGTGAGCCACTCTTTCCACAGATATTGCCACTTGCCGTAGTAGCTGATGAGACCGGCGATCGCCAGCCCACCTAAAATGATACCGGCTATCGTGACCATGATAATGGGTTCATGGTACGGAACAGCCTCGAGTGTCAATTTTCCAAACATCGATTATTCCTCGGATCCTGCTTTCACACTCTTGTCATCCATCGGCATGGCCATGTGACCGGCATGACCTTCATGCCCGGCTGCTGCCATGTCGTCGTGATCCATCTCGGCCATGTCCATCTCGGCGCCCTGCTTGGCGTCGTCGTGTTTCATGCCCTTGTGATCGCTGGGTTTCATGTCACCCATGAACTTGTTGATCACATTGACGAACAGCTTGGGATCGGCGCTCGCGAAGTACTCCACCGGGTGGTTTTCGCTCTTCTTGGCCAGCGCATTGAACTCATCCATGGTGCCGAGCATCTTGGGAGATGCTTTCACCTTGGCAACCCAGGCATCGAACCCGGCTTGATCCGTGGTGGCGATGGCCTTGAACTTCATGCCCGAGAATCCGGCGCCGCTGTAGCCGCCCGAGATCCCCTTGTACTGGCCTGCCTCGTTGGCAATCAGGTGCAGCTTGGTCTGCATCCCCGCCATGGCGTAGATCTGACCGCCCAGCTGGGGAATGAAGAAGGAGTTCATCACGCTGTCCGAGGTCACCCGGAAGTTGACCGGGGTATTGACCGGGAAGGCCAGCTCGTTGACCGAGGCAATGCCCAGTTCCGGATAGACAAACAACCATTTCCAGTCGAGGGAGATGACGTCAACCTGGATCGGTTTGACATCCGATTCCAGCGGCTTGTAAGGATCCAGCGAGTGGGAAGTTTTCCAGGTAATCACCGCCAGGATGGCGATAATGATGACGGGTACGGTCCAGACGACCGCTTCAATCTTGTTGGAGTGGGCCCAGTCCGGCGCATAGGTGGCGCTGGTGTTGGACGCTCGGTATTTGTAAGCGAACGCCACCGCCATGACAATCACGGGCACCACCACGATCAGCATCAAGCCGAGTGCGGTCAATATCAGTGACTTCTGCTCCAGACCAACCTGCCCTTTGGGGCTCATCAGAGCCATGTCGCAGCCACTCAGCAAGCCAGCAGTCGCGATCAACAGCAAAGCGCCCAAGCCCCTCTTCACATCAAAAGGTCTCATGCAATGTCCTCATCTTCCCAAGGCTTATTGGTATAATTAAAAAATGCAGCATTTTATTGCATCAGACTGGCATGTGAACAACATGAAAAATTAATCCCTAAATTGTTTTCAAGCTGATACAAACACGAGATTGATGTTAATTGCTTGACAGTGACCAATTAACTAGGATCACACCCATGCAATTCATCTCCCGTTAATTTTCTGCCCCACCAAAATCGTTCACTAAATAATCAAAACAGGTATTCCTCTCTCTTTCCGCAGTGAGTAACAAGATAATAAGGCCTCATACCGCTCCCCTCATCCATGATTTTCTGTTACCAATTCTTTGATCTGGCGCCATGAAACTATCACAAAAATAAAAATTAATTAATCAAACGAATGTATGATTAACTTCTTGCATTCGAGAAACCCCCTCTTTTCCTTCCCGGATCCCCCTTTTCGGCCCCTGGTACGAAAAAAAACGGATCTCCTCCAGAGATCCGTTATCAGCATTTTATGTTGTCATCTTCCTGCAACACGGAGGTGTTAACTGGTGTATCCCGGTATCAAGGGTGGGAATGTTCCATACGGGTAGCGACGGCGATCCGGTTCCAGGCATTGATGGTGACTATCTGCATCAGGCACTGGGCCAGCAGGGTTTCACCGAGTTGCACCAGCCCCTGCTGATAACTTTCCTCGCTCAAGCCATGGTCTGCGATCAGGGTCACCTCGTCGGTCAGGGCCAGCACGGCCCGCTCCCGCTCGTCGAACAGGGGGGATTCCCGCCAGGCGGCCAGTGCCAATAGACGTTGCGGGCTCTCCTGTTGCTGCATCGCCACCTCGGCGTGCAACTCGATGCAGTAGGCGCATCCGTTGATCATGGAGGCCCGCAGCTTGATAAGCTCCTTGAGGCTTGGGGGAATGTCGGTGCCGCCGAGATAGGACTCCAGCCCCCGCATGGCCTGGATGGCGGCGGGGATCTGGCTGGCGAACTGGATACGGTGAGACATGGCAAGACTCCTTCGATGAGCGCCCCCATGGGCGATAGAGACATTGTTCACTCTCGCCACGATGAATAGAATGGGGTCATAATCGGCAACAGTTTTGCATTTTACGCAAAGGACGAATCATGCTGGATCGCATCCGTATCCTGGCCCAGGTGGTGGAGTCCGGCAGCTTCTCCCGCGCCGCCCGCGCCCTCAACCTGGCCCCCTCCTCGGTGACCCGCACCATAGACGCCCTGGAGCAGCAGCTCGGGGTGCCGCTGTTCAAGCGCAGCACTCGCCAGCTGGTGCTGACCGAGCAGGGGGAGTATTTCCTCGCCCGCTCCCTTCCCCTGCTGGAGGAGGCGGATCAGCTGGTACAGTCCCTCCAGCCACTGTCCGGGGCGCCCCGTGGCGGATTGCGGGTCTCGGTATTCGAGAGCTTCGGCGCAGCCTGGCTGGCCCCCAGGCTGCCCACTTTTCTCGCCCGCTACCCCGAGGTGCGCCTCGAGATAGAGCTCGATAACCGGCTGGTGGATCTCGACGCCGAGAACGTGGACGTGGCCGTGCGCATCGGTCGCCCGACCGACAGCAGCCTGCATGCCCGCCGCCTGCTGGCGAACCGCACCCTGCTGGTCGCCTCCCCCGACTATCTGGCAGCGCATGGGGAGCCTGCCCATCCCGATGAGCTCATAAGCCACAACTGCCTCATCCGCGGCCAGGGTCGCCAGCGCCAGCACTGGTATTTCGAGCGTGAAGGGGAGAAGCGACGCGTCGCTGTGCAGGGCAACCTCGCCTCCATCGGGGGCACGCCGCTGCTGTGCGCCGCCAAGGCAGGCTCTGGCCTCTTGTTACTGTCGAGCTGGATGGTACAGCAGGGGCTGGACGATGGCTCCCTGCTCCCCGTGCTGCCGGAATGGCAGGCCTCCCCTTATGAGGATCGCCACGACGAGATCTATGCGGTGTTTCGCGGCGGCCGCTTCTTGAAGCCCCAGACCCGCGCCTTTATCGACTTCCTGATCGAGGTGATGAAGCCCTTGCAGGGACCGCGCTAACGGCGTCTTGAGCACAGTAGCCCAAGTAGATAGAAAGCAAACGCCGGGCAGGGAGCCCGGCGTTTTATATCCTGCCTCGTCAGTGAGACTTGCGCCCATCCGGGCCGGGAGCGGCGCCGCGATAGTCCCCGTAGGGGAAGATGTTGCGCAGCCGCTGGGCCACGGGCTCCGGGATGGAGCGGGAGAAGACCAGTTTCACCCCGTTGCCGTCGCGCTGACCCAGGATGCGGCCGCGCACCGGATCCTGCTGCAGGATCTGCTTGGCCTGGGCCAGGAAACGCGCCGAGACGCTGCCCCGCTTCACCAGCACCTTGCCCGGAGCAAGCCGGATCTCGAACAGGGCGCCACGCCCCAGCTTCATCAGCCACCAGATCAGGGCTATCGCCACCACCAGAGACAACCAGGCCATCCATGCTTCTCCTTCATGCCATTGTTGGCCTCAGTATAGGCCCAGCCGACGACCGATTATCGGGGCAGCATCACGCTTTGCCCATCGGCGCCCCCGTCTCAGTGCCCCTTGCCCCAGGCCACCAGGGTCTCGCGATAGAGCGCAAGCAGCGCCTGATCCCGCACCTCCACCCCGACCCGCTGGGCAGGGTAGTCGGCCCACTCGTCGTGGGGATGGGACTTGCCATCGAATTTTTGCAGGGTATGACCGATGGCGGGGCCGCTGTGGATGACCCGCACCGGCCCTTCCCGCAGGGTGAACAGGTCGGGGTCTATCACATAGGCGATGGCGGACGGGTCGTGCACATGACAACCATCCAGGCCGATCCTCTCCGAGTAGAAGCGCAGGTAGAAGCGGCTCACATCCCACAGGAAGCGACCTGGCTCCCCGGCGTCGTCCCGCAGCGCATCCAGATAGGCGCTGCTGAAGAAGCTCTGCTGGGTCACGTCCAGCCCTATGATCACCACGGGCCAATCGGCGGTGAACACCCGATCCGCCGCCTCGGGATCGTCGTGAATGTTGGCCTCCGCATAGGGGGTCACGTTACCGCGATGACCGTTGACGCCAAAGGCCCCACCCATCACCACCACCTCTTTCACCAGTTGGGTGATCTCGGGGGCCGCCTCCAGCGCCAGCGCCAGGTTGGTGAGCGGACCTATGGTCACCAGGGTGATCTCACCTGGGGCGGCCTTGAGCGCCTCGACGATATATTGCCAGGCCGGACGGGGATCCGCGCTGATGCTCACCTCCCCGGCCTGCACATCCCCGAAACCGGTCGGGCCGTGCACCACTGTGGTGGGCCCCACGGGTTCACGCAGCAGCGGCGCTGCGGCGCCCTGGGCCACGTCCGCCTTCATGCCGTATTTCTGCTTGAGCCAGAGCGCGTTATGGGTGCCGTTCTCTATGGTGGCGTTGCCAAATACCGTGGTGATGGCGAGCAGGTCGATGGCGGGGTGCGCCTCGGCAAACAGAATTGCCATGGCATCGTCGATGCCGGGATCCGTATCCAGAATGATCTTGTGGGTCATGGTGCCTCCATACAGGGAAGCCGCCAGTGTAGCGAGCCGTGGCCACTTTAACAGCGTCCCCATCACAGCCTTGGGGTTTGGTCGGTGGCAAATCCCTCGACTGGCGCCATTTTGAGCGTTTCAGGGCAGGGAATATGGCGAGCAACGCCCCCGGCAGCAGATAGCGCTAAAAAGTGCCGAGATAATAGTCAATCGAGCGCGCTCAGCTGGCCACCGCCTTGTGGGCAAGCGCCCCGGATGGTATCACTTGGCCCAGCATTCACTCTTTTCCCCTTGCCGAGGCGCCATCGTGATCACCCTGATTAAAGAAGCAGACCAGTTGAAGATGCCCTGGAAGAACAAGCAGGGCACCACGGCCCAGATCCTCATCTCCCCCAAGGGGACGAGCTTGGACAAGCTCGATTTTGACTATCGACTGAGCTCGGCGCCCATCAAGGGGGCAGGCCCCTTCTCCAAATTCCCCGGTTATCAGCGCATCCTGCTGCCCATCAGCGGCGCCGGCTTCGTGCTCAACGGCCACCCCTATGCCACCCATGAGGCGGCCCATTTTAGCGGCGACGACGAGACCCACTGCGAGCTGTTGAAAAAAGAGGTAACGGATCTGGGGCTCATCTATGACCCCGAGCGTCTCAGTGCCAACGTGCGGGTGCTCAATCTGCCCTTCCCCTTGAGCCTGACCCTGGAGGCGGACAAGACCTACCTCTGCCATCTGCTGAGCGGCCAGCTGGAGGTTGAGGGCAAGACAGTGGCGGTCAACGAGACCCTGGTCATCACGGGGGAGGAAAGCATCCGCTTCGAGTGTCAGAAGAAGACGGCCATCGCCTTCTTTACCCTGCAACCACTCGGCTAAACAGCTTGCAGGATCAGCGCTTGGGGGCCCGGCCCCCGCTATCGAGGCAGGCCTGCATGCTGTCGTAGGGTTCGTAGTACTTGGTGCGGCTGTAGTAAGTGCCGCCCTTGGGGTGGCAGATGCCGTTGCGACTCTTCTTGACCGGGGGCTCAGCCGCCAGCGCGATGGCGCACACCAGCATGAGGCAACAACCGAGCACCCATTTGACTGCTTTCATTCTCTCTAACCATTCCATTCGGTATGAGAACATGACCCGTTTGTGACCTATGCTACCCCAACCCGGCTGCGGGCACCCTTGGCCAGATCACGAAACCGGCGAGCTGTTCGCCTTTGACGCAGCACGGCAGACAAGAAAAAAGCCGGGACCTCCCGGCTTTTTATCGGCATGTCGACACTCAAAGCGGCTTAGACGACCTTGAAGGCACCCTTCATCATGGCGAAATGGCCGGGGAAGGAGCAGAAGAAGGTCAGGTCTTTACCGGCCAGCCCCTCGGTCTTGAAGGTGACGCTGGTGCTCTCGCCACCGCCCACTAGCTTGGTGTGCGCCAGGATGCGGGCGTCGTCCTTGGGCAGGTAATCGTGGTCGGCACCGGCACTCATGCCAGCGGTGGCCACCGCCTGATAATCTGCTGTGTTCGCCAGCACCCAGTTATGGCCCATGGCGGTCACCGGCATCTTGCCCGAGTGGTGCAAGGTGATGGTCACCTCCTTGCAGGTGGCCGGTACGCTCATCTCCTTGAGGTTGTATTGCATGGCATCATTGCCGTCGATGGCCAATGCGCACTCGTCAGCCATAGCCGGGGCAGACATGCCCAGTGCAGTCAGAGAGCCCAGAAACAGCAGGGTAATCGCCTTTTTCATCATCTTCTCCTTTGATTGGCAATGGATGGCAACATGCTTGCCTGCAACTCGCCTTGGCGATGGGCAAAGATGCTGTCGGAATCGATCTTCATTGTACTCAACTGTTGCCAAACGACTATGGCTTTTGCTCAAAGCTGCGGACCAGGTCACTCGCTTGTCCCTGTGCCCCTTCAACTTTGGAACAAGATCTCCCTGGTCAACAGCCAGAATCGCTTAATTATTTCCGCCCCCGTGCGAGCATGGGGCTCGTCAGCCCGGGCCCGGTTGGCTAAGCTTGCCCCCCTGCCGATCTTGTCTTACGAGAACACTGATGAAATGCCCTCTCCTCGTTCGCACCCTGCTGCGTCCCTCCCACGGCTTGTTGTTGACCCTGATCCTGCTGCTCGGCGCCTGCCAACCAGCCCCGCCAGTCCAGACCCGTATTCAGGGCAATACCATGGGCACCTTCTTCGTGGTGACGGTGAACGACACCTTCCCGGGGGGCAAGGAGGCGCTGCAACGGGACGTCGGCGCCCTGCTGGCGCGCATGAACAAGGAGATCTCCACCTATGATCCCGATGCCATCATCTCCCGCTTCAATCAGGGGCCGGCCAACACCCCCATGATCATCCCGGCCGCCATGGCCAAGATAGTGCAGCAAGGCATCGACGCGGGGCACCTCACCAAGGGCCGGCTGGACGTGACCGTGGGCCCCCTGGTCAATCTGTGGGGCTTTGGCCCGGACAAGCGCCCGGTCAAACGACCGACGGCCGAGCAGATAATCCTGGCGCGGGCTAAGGTCGGCATCGACAAGTTGAGCCTCACCAAGGCGGGAGACCACTTCCTGCTCGCCAAATCCATCCCGGATCTCTACCTCGATCTCTCCACCCTGGGGGAAGGGGCGGCGTCCGATGAGATAGCCGCCTTGCTGGAGAGCAAGGGGGTCAACAACTACCTCATCGAGGTGGCGGGCGCGGTGCGCAGCAAGGGCCACAACAGTCAGGGCAACTCCTGGCGAGTGGCCATCGTCGAGCCATCCGACAGACCCGGTGCCATCGAGGATGTGGTCATCCCGAATGGTATGGCGCTCAGCACAGCCGGCAGCTATCGCAACTACTACGAGCTGGACGGCCAGCGCTACTCCCACATCATAGATCCCGCCACCGGCACACCTGTGACCCACAAGCTGGTCTCCGCCAGCGTGCTCACCCCGACCGCGCTCGAGGCCGATGCCCTGGATACCGCCCTCATGGTGATGGGACCTAAGCAGGCGATGGCGTTTGCCAAACAGCACAAACTGGCGGTCTACCTCATCGTCAAGACTGAGCAGGGGTTCGAGGCCAGATTCACCCCACAATTCGCCCCCTATCTGCAGCAAAAGCACGCCTAAATGAGCCAGCCCTTGCCGGGTCACCCTGCCCGGCATCGGGGCGCCAGGCACGACGCGAGGCACCAAGCCAGGTGATGCGTCGCCGATTTGCGTGGGAAAACAGGGCGCAATGTCGCCATCGGATTGCCTGTCTGCGGACTTTGGTGGCACACTTCATTCACCCGCCCGCAGCGCCCTGACCCAAGACAGATGCAGACACCGGACTCCGAGCCAGAGAAGAAGCCCCAACCCAAGCCCAGGCGCATCCTGCTGGTCAATGAACAGCGCTCCTTTCAGATGATGATGAAGGCGATGCTGATCAACATCGGCATCAACCGCATCACCTATGTCAACTCCGCCGAAGAGGCGCGGCGCCGCTGCCAGAAAGAGTCCTTCGACATCTATCTGCTCGATTACGATCTGGGTTCGGGCGAGAACGGTCGTCAGTTGCTCGAAAGTCTGCGGGATCAGAAGCTGATTCCCCCCCAGAGCGTGGTCATCATGGTCAGCAGCGACAGCTCGCGCGCCATGGTGCTGAGCGCCATCGAGGCCGAGCCCGACGAATACCTGATGAAGCCCTTCTCCCAGGAGCAGTTCTCGTTTCGCCTCAAACGTGCCCTCGCCCGTCGCCAGGCGCTGGAGAGCGTCTTCATCGCCCTCACCCAGAACGATCTGCCTGCCCTCATCACGGCCTGCGCCACCCAGGCCGATACGGTACCCCGCTTTGCCAACTTCTGCCGCTGTCTGCAGGCCGATACCCAGCTCAAACTCGGCCAGGCCAAGGAGGCGCGCAGCCTGATGCGCCAGCTGCTGGCCGGACAGGAGAACAGCTGGGCCCGGCTCACCCTGGGCAAGGCCTGTCATAACCTAGGACTGCACGAGGAAGCGGTGAGCCACCTGCAGGCCATGTTGAAGAATGCCCCCCTGATGGTGGAGGCCTACCTCTGGCTGGCGGAATCCCAGCTGGCCCTCGGCAAGGATGAACTCGCCCAGCAAGAGCTCAGGCGGGCGGTGGACATATCCCCCCAGTCGGTGCAACTCTCCCGCCGTCTGGCGGAGGTGTGCCTGCTGCGCCACGACTACGGTCAGGCCAAGGATGTGCTGCTCGCCCTCATCGACCTGTCGCGCAACTCCATCCACCGCACGCCGCACTATCTCGGGGCCTATATCCAGACCCTCACCCTCTATGCCCTCAACAGCAACGACGGCTATCACATCGCCAACCTGCAAAAGCAGGTGAACTCGGCCCTGTCGCGCATTCGCGACTCCCTGATGATGGCGGAGTTCAACTACCCGGTATTCGAGCAGATCTGCCAGGCCAGGGTGCAGATCGCCCTCGGCGAGCTGCTCAGGGGCAAGAAGATGCTCTATCGCGCCAACCAGAACTGGCTGGATCAACCCCAGACCATGCCTCCCGCCCTGCTGGGAGAGACCATTCTGGCGCTCTATCAACTCGGCGAGTTCGAGTATGCCGAGAGCCTGCAAGCCTTGCTGGCGGAGGATGAAGACAGGCTGCTGACCACCTGCATCCAGGTCACCCGGGACGACAAGACGGTGCAGGAGCGTCGTCAGCGCTACCAGCAGCTCAACGATCTGGGCATCAAGGCCTATCAGAGCGGGGAGCTGGAGCAGGCCCTCGGCCACTTTAGGGAGGCGCTGCGCCGGGCACCGGCCAATACGGGGGCGGCCCTCAACAAGATCCAGGTGCTGCTGCAACTGATGCAGAAGAACCGCAAGAGCCCGGAATTTGGCGCCGAGTGCAAGGAGACCCTCGAGGTGCTGGAGGGCATCCCCTTGAATCCCGCCCAGCAGGATCGCTTCCGCAAGCTGCGCCAGGAATTTAACCAGTTCAACTAGCCAACTGAGCCCGCGCCTCACCTATGCTGATACCAATCCAGCGAGGGAGGCGACAGCATGGCGATGTGCCGATACCTGGTGGCGGATGGCCGTCACTGCACCGAAGAGGCCGGGGAGCACGATCTGTGCCGCTGGCACGATCCCCATGCCTCCCATCAATCCCCCGATACCGCCCAGGCGCTGGAAAACTTCGTGCGCCAAGGCGGCCTCTGCCACGGCCTGCAACTCGCCCGCGCCGAACTCGCCGACCTCAACCTGGTCAACAAGCAAGGCCCCCAGGGATTCTTGCTGGAGCAGTGCAATCTCTACCGCGCAAACCTGCGCGGCGCCCACCTCTATGGCATCCGGGTCAAGGGGGGGAGCCTGATGAAGGCGGATTTCAGCGAGGCGAACCTGCACTGCGCCGAGCTGCACGACGTGAACCTGCTCGGCATCCGCTGGAAGAACACTCGTCTGGACAACCTGGATACCGGCAAGCGGCTGATGCAGGACAGGAAGGGGCGAAAGGAACGGGATCCGGCGCAGGCACGCGTCTGGTTCAAGGAGGCGGAGGAGACCTACCGGGATCTGCGCAAGGCCTCGGAGGCCCAGGGGATCTTCACCATGTCCGGCCTCTACATCCAGCAGGAGCTCACCATGCGCCGCCTGCAGATGCCGTTTTGCTCCTACCAGCGCTTCGCCTCCTGGATTGTGGATCTGTTCTGCGGCTACGGGGAGGCCCCCATGCGGGTGGTGCTCTTCTCCCTCTTGCTGATCCTCATCTGCAGCGTCTTCTACTTCTTCTTTGGCCTGAGCTTCAACGGCAACCACCTCATCTACCGGCCGGAGGCGAGTCTGGAGCAGAACGCCATCTTCCTGCTCGAATGCCTCTACTACAGCGTGGTGACCTTCACCACCCTGGGTTATGGGGACTTCACCCCCATAGGTTTGTCGCGGATCTTCGCCGCCTTCGAGGCCTTCACCGGCAGCTTCACCTTGGCGCTGTTTGTGGTGGTGTTTGTCAAGAAGATGACCCGCTAAGGACCAGTCCAGGATCTTGCTGCGAGGCCATGAACAGGTTGTCGATAGCCCGAGTCCGGCTCGGGAGCGGCACCAACCCCTCCCTGAACTTGCATCCGGGGCGGATCCCGAGTTCAATAGCGACTAATAAAAACGACATGAGCATCCCGACATGAAGATCATCTCTTTTAATATCAATGGCCTGCGCGCCCGTCTTCATCAGTTGCAAGCCATCATCGACAAGCACCAGCCGGATGTGATCGGCCTGCAGGAGATCAAGGTCCACGACGAGGCCTTCCCGCTGGCCGATGTGGAAGCCATGGGCTATCACGTGGAGTTTCATGGCCAGAAGGCCCACTACGGGGTGGCCATCATGAGCAAGCAGAAGCCGCTCAAGGTGCAAAAAGGCTTCCCCACCGATGAGGAAGACGCCCAGCGCCGCATGATCATGGCCGACTTCCAGCGGGAAGATGGCTCCATCATCACAGTGATGAACGGCTACTTCCCCCAAGGGGAGAGCCAGGATCACGAGACCAAGTTCCCGGCCAAGAAGAAGTTCTACGAGGACCTGCAGCACTACCTCGAGACTCACCACAGCCCGGACGATCAGATAGCGCTGATCGGGGATATGAACATCTCCCCCACGGATCTGGACATCGGCATCGGCGAGGCGAACCGCAAGCGCTGGTTGCGGGATGGCAAGTGCTCCTTCCTGCCCGTCGAGCGGGAATGGATGGAGCGCCTGAAAGGCTTCGGCCTGACCGACACCTTCCGCGCCGCCAACCCCACAGAATGCGAGCGTTTCTCCTGGTTTGACTACCGCTCCAAGGGTTTTGACGAGAACCGGGGCCTGCGCATCGACCTCATCATGGCCTCCAATGCCCTCAAGGACAAGGTGACCGAGACCGGCATCGACTACGAACTGCGCGGCATCGAGAAGCCGTCCGATCACGCTCCCATCTGGACCTGCTTTGCCTGAGTAACCTGTCAGGCAGCTGAGCCTGCTCGCCTGATAAAGTAAGAATGGGGACCGCCGGGTCCCCATTCTCATTTAGCCTCCCCTATGCATCCTCCAACCTCTTTCCTCATTGCACGCCCCCACCATATCTGCACTTTCCTTGCCCCATTGGAGCCAGCATCTGAGGGTGCCAACAGCTCCAGTTCAACTTTGCCATTTTATTATTAAAAACAGCATCTATAACAAAAGGTTAAATTTCAGGTATGTCATTAACAAGGTTGGCAGGCGAACAGGGCACGAAACGGCAGATTGATCATGCCGGCAGACCACAAAAGGGGCTGAAGGCCACCATGAAAGAGGGGTTATTAGCACGCTCTGGCATCACCCTGGCACTGCTTGGCGCACTGGCTGGCTGCGGCGATCAGGCGGCGAGCGGCCCCCAAGCTCTGCCCCCGGTGCCCGTGGTGGTGGCCGAGGTCAAACTGACCGATGTGCCCCTCACCACAGAGATGGTCGGTGAGACCGCAGGTTTTCGCGAAATTGACGTACGCTCCCGGGTGAGCGGCATCTTGCTGCAACGCACCTATATCGAAGGCCAGCCGGTCACCGCCGGCCAGGCCCTGTTCCTCATCGATCCCGAACCCTACAAGGTGGCGCTGGAGCAGGCCAAGGGCACCCTAGCCCAGGAGCTGGCACGCCTGAACAAGGCGCGGGCCGATCGCGAGCGCATCATACCGCTCTACAAGCGTCAGGTGGTGAGCCGGCAGGACTATGACACCACCATCGCCAACTACGAGGCGGCCGTGGCCAGCCACCAGGCCGCCCAGGCCAAGGTGAAGGAGGCCGAGCTCAACCTCAGCTACACCCAGGTCACCGCCCCCATCAGCGGCATGGCGAGCAAGAGCTCCCAATCCGAGGGCAGCCTCATCGCCACCAGCGGTGACAGCGGCTTGCTCACCACCATCACCCAGTTCGATCCCCTCTACGTGAACTTCTCCTACTCGGAGCAGGATCGCCTGAGCTTCGATCACATGGTCAAAAGCGGCAAGTTGCAGGCCTTCGATACCGACAACTGGCGCACCCATATCCGCCTCGCGGATGGCTCCCTCTACCCCCAGGCGGGCAAGCTGAACTTCTCCGACAGCCGGGTCGATCCCCAGACCGGCACCATCCGTGCCCGCGCCATCTTCGACAACAAGGAAGGCAAGCTGCTGCCCGGCCAGTTCGTGCGCATGACAATCGATCTCGGCCTGCGCAAGGATGCCATCCTGGTGCCGCCCAGAGCCATAGTCCAGTCTCAGGCCGACCGCATGGTGATGGTGGTGGACAAGGACAACAAGGTGGTGCCGCGGCCGGTCAAGCTCGGCCAGAGCGTGGAGAGCGGCGTGCTGATCGACAGCGGCCTGGCCCCAGGTGATCGCTACATAGTCGAAGGCCTGATGAAGGCCCGCCCCGGCACCCTGGTCAAACCGGTCTCGGCCGCCGAGATGAAGGCAATTCAGGCCAAGCTGGCCCAGCCAGCCGCTGGCAAGTAAGGAGCGCCCATGTTTTCCAAGTTCTTCATCGAGCGTCCCATCTTCGCCAGCGTGATCTCCATCATCATAGTGCTGGCGGGGCTCGCGGCCATGCGCTCGCTCCCCATAGAGCAGTACCCGCAGATAACGCCGCCCGTGGTGTCTGTGACCACCTTCTATCCGGGTGCCACCCCGGAAGTCATCTCCCAGACGGTCGCCGCCCCCCTCGAGCAGCAGATCAACGGCGTCGAGAACATGCTCTACATGCAGTCCGGCTCCGCCTCCAACGGGCAGATGAACCTCAACATCTACTTCGAGATAGGGACGGATCCGGATCAGGCCACCATCAACGTCAACAACCGGGTCAGCGCAGCCATGGCCCAGCTGCCGGAAGAGGTGAAAAAACAGGGGGTCACGGTCAAGAAGAAGTCCACCTCCATACTGCAGGTGGTGACTTTGCAATCCCCCGGCGGCACCTTCGACACCACCTATCTGTCGAACTATGCCCTGCTCAACATCATCGATGAGCTCAAGCGCATCCCAGGCGTCGGCGATACCACCCTGTTTGGCGGCACCGACTACGCCATGCGCATCTGGCTGCGGCCGGACCGGCTGGCCCAGTTGAAGCTCACCCCGAGCGATGTGATCAATGCCATCCGCGAGCAGAACACCCAGTTCGCGGCGGGCAAGATAGGCGCCCAACCCACCACGGCCCCCATCGACTTCACCTACACGGTGCAGACCAAGGGGCGGCTAGAAGATGTGAACGAGTTCCAGAACATCATCATCCGCTCCATGCCGGATGGTGCCAAGATCCGGGTCAAGGACGTGGCCAGGGTCGAGATCGGCGGTAAGGATTACGATCTGCTGGCCAAGGCCAACGGCAAGCCCACCATAGGCATAGCCACCTACCTGCAACCGGGTGCCAACGCAGTGGCGGTCGCGGATCAGGTGCACGCCACCATGGCGCGCCTCAAGGAGCGCTTCCCCCAGGACATCGAGTACCAGATCCCCTACGACACCACAGAGTTCGTGAAGATCTCCATCGAGGAGGTGGTGCACACCCTGTTCGAGGCGATCGTGCTGGTGTTCGTGGTGGTCTACCTGTTCCTGCAGAACCTGCGGGCCACCCTGATCCCCTGCATCGCCGTGCCGGTGTCCCTCATCGGCACCTTCGCCGGCATGCTGATGCTGGGCTTCTCCATCAACCTGCTGACCCTGTTTGGCATGGTGCTCGCCATCGGTATCGTGGTGGATGACGCCATCGTCGTGCTCGAAAACGTCGAGCGGATCATGCAGGAGAAGAAGTGCTCGCCCAAAGAGGCCGCCATCCTCGCCATGCAGGAGGTCTCCGGCCCCGTGGTCGCCATCGTGCTGGTGCTGTGCGCCGTCTTCCTGCCGGTCGCCTTCATGGGCGGCATGACCGGGGTCATGTACAAGCAGTTCGCCATCACGATCGCAGTCTCGGTGGCCATCTCGGGTCTGGTGGCCCTCACCCTGTCGCCGGCCCTGTGCGCCGTCTTGCTCAAAGAAGGTCATCACCAACCGGCACGTTTCTTCGTCTGGTTCAACCATGCCTTCGACGGCCTGACCCGTCGCTACGTGCGCGGGGTCGCCTTCCTCAACCGCCGGGTCGGGGTCGCCTTCACCCTGATAGCGCTCATCCTGGTCGCCATCTATGGCCTCTTCACCCGGGTGCCGGGGGAGCTGGTGCCGAATGAAGATCAGGGCTACCTGCTCTCCGCCGTCATGCTGCCGGATGCGGCCTCCCTCACCCGCACCCAGGCGGTGGCGAACGACTTCGATCAGATGGTGATGGCCAACCCCAACGTGAAGGACGTCATCACCTTCTCGGGCTTCGACATCCTCTCCAACGCCGTCATCAGCAACAGCGGCATCAGCTTCATCACCCTCAAGGACTGGAGCGAGCGTCAGAGTGAGGGGCAGGACTCCTTCTCTCTGGCCAAGACCTTCCAGGGACTGAGCCTGATGGGGCTGGCGGATGGCTTCGTCGCCTCCTTCAACCCGCCCCCCATCACCGGCATGTCCACCACCGGCGGGCTCGAGGCCTACCTGCAAAACCGCGGTAACGGCGATACCCAGGCCTTCTCCGCCGAGGTGCAGCGCTTCCTCGAGGCGGCCAAGCAGCGCCCGGAGTTTGCCAGCGTCACCAGCACCTACCGCGCCAATGTGCCCCAGGTCTACCTGGATCTGGACCGCGAGAAGGCCAAGGCGCTGGGGCTGCCCATCAATGCGGTGTTTGACACCATGCAGGCCACCTTCGGCCAGGTCTATGTCAACGACTTCAACCAGTTCGGCCGCACCTACCGGGTTCAGCTGCAGTCGGAGGCGGACTACCGCGCCAAGAAGAGCGACATCAGCAACGTCTATGTGCGCTCCAACGCCGGCGAGATGATCCCGCTCAGCAGCCTGGTGACGGTGCGCGACAGCACGGGCCCCGAGCTGGTCGAGCGCTTCAACATCTTCCAGGCGGCCAAGATCATGGCCCAGCCGGCGCCGGGTTACAGCTCGGGCCAGGCCATCGCCGCCCTGGAGGCAGTGGCGGGCGAGACCCTTGGCAACGACGCCAAGCTGGAGTGGACCGGCTCCGCCTATCAGGAGAAGGCGGCCGCCGGCAGCGCAGGCACTGCGTTCGGCTTTGGCATCGTCATGATCTTCCTCATACTGGCGGCCCAGTACGAGCGCTGGACCCTGCCCTTTGCGGTGATCACCGCCGTGCCCTTCGCCCTGTTCGGCGCCCTGCTCGCCACCTGGCTGGTGGGGCTCACCAACAACGTCTACTTCCAGATAGGCCTGGTGACGCTCGTCGGGCTGGCGGCCAAGAACGCCATCCTGATCGTGGAGTTCGCGGTGATGAAGCACGAGGAGGGGCTGAGCCTCATCGAGTCGGCGCTGGAGGCGGCGCGGCTGCGTTTTCGCCCCATCATCATGACCTCGCTCGCCTTCATCCTCGGCTGTGTGCCGCTGGTGACCTCGAGCGGCGCCGGCGCCGCCAGCCGTCACGCCCTCGGCTGGCCCGTAATAGGGGGCATGCTGGCGGCCACCTTTATCGCCATCTTCTTCATCCCGCTCTTCTTCCGCCTCATCATGAAGCGATCGGAGCGAGCCGGCGCCCAAGCGCCCAAGGAGAAACACTGAGACTGACAAGCCCCCGCCCATGCGGGGGCTTGCTTCTCTGCCCCTGCCCGGCGGCCCGCGCCCCTCTCCCTGTCGGCCCCAAGTCCCTGTCTGTCCTCACATATTGCGCGGCCCGCAGTTGCCAAATCTTGACCTTCTCCTTTCGGTAAGGTTTACATTCGCCACATCCGTCATTGGGGAAACTGCCCATGTTGTCATCCAGATTGCCCACAGAGCTCATCGCCCGGCTGTTGCTGGCGCTGGTGCTCATCTGCAATCTGACCCTGTGCATCAGCTGGCACAGCGCCGCAGTCGACGAAGGCACCGCCTCCCCGGATGCCATGATGCTCATGAGCGGCAACGCCGAACCCTCCCCGGCCATGCAGAGCCTGGCCTGCCACGACGGCCAGGCCAGCGCCCAGAGCCAGGATGACTGCCAGATGCACGGCGGCCTCACCGGCGGTATCCCCTTGCTGGCGGTCCTGCTCACCCTGTTTGCCCTGCCCCTGCTGCTGATGCCCCGACTGGGTATAGATCTGCTGGATCAGTGGCTGCGTGACCCCTTGCTGCGCCTGCGCGGCGCCCATCCCCCCTCCTGGCCCAGACGGCATCTGATGCTCTCTGTGCTGCGCCATTAGACACATCTTCTTCCGCTAGCCAGCGCGATGGTTTTTCCATTGCCGTAAGCGATATACAACAGACGATCCTGTTGCTGTAGTCACGTTTATCGCCCACTCCTGCTAGTGGCCAAGCCTGTTCTGTGTGATGTCGGCGCCTAACGCACGCCCGGAATCGTACCGACAGCTTGCCCGTTCGCCACCTTGCAGCAGCCCGGCGGCCTGATACAAGAGAAGATGTACCATGTCATCAGCCAAGATTTTTGCGTCCCCGTGCGCCCCCTCCTCCCGCACTGTCTGCCTGCAGACTCGCGCAGGAGGCCTGTTATGAACAAGCCCCTGATCCTCTCCGCCCTGCTGCTCGCCCTCGGGGCTGGCGGCGGTTATCTGGCCGCCAGACACCTGCCCGGCGAGGGTGCCAGCGTCCAGAAGCAGCCCCTCTACTGGGTCAACCCCATGGATCCTCGCGACCGTCGTGACGGCCCCGCCAAGGACAACATGGGGATGGACTTCATCCCCGTCTATGAAGAAAAACAGGGGGGATCGCCCGGTACCGTCACCATCAGCCCCCAGATCCAGCAGAACCTGGGGGTGCGGCTCGCCAAAGTCGAGCGACTGCCCGTCCACCAGCAGATCGAGACTGTGGGTTACGTGGGCTATGACGAGGATCGGCTGGAGGCCATCAACGCCCGCATGGCGGGCTGGATCCGCACCCTCGCCATCAAGAGCGAGGGGCAGAAGGTGGCCAAGGGCAGCCTCATCTATGAGCTCTACGCGCCGGATCTGGTCAATGCCCAGCACGAGTATCTGCTGGCCCTCAATACCAGCAACCCACTGCTGCTGCGCGCCGCCGAAGGTAAGTTGAAATCCCTGCAGGTGCCGGCGGATCAGATAGCTGCCCTCAAGCGCACCCGTCAGGTGAGCGAGACCATCCGTATCTATGCCCCGAGCAGCGGTTATGTGTCCGAGCTCAAAGTACGCGAGGGCCAGTACGTGGAGCCCGCCGCCGCCCTGTTCAACATCAGTACCCTGCAGCAGGTGTGGGTGAGCGCCGAGGTGTTCGAGCGCCAGGCTTCCCAGCTGAAAATCGGGGATCCCGTCACCATGACACTGGACTACGCCCCCGGCCGCCAGTGGCAGGGCCGGGTGGATTACCTCTATCCCACCCTGGATGCGGTGACCCGCACCCTCAAGGTGCGGCTGCGTTTCAATAACCCGGACGAGTTCCTCAAACCCAACATGTTCGCCAAAGTGAGTATCCGAAGCGGCAGCGGCGCCCCCCAGACTCTGGTGCCGAGCGAAGCTGTGATCCGCACCGGCAGCCAGGACCGGCTGGTGCTGGCCCTGGGGGACGGCGGCTTCAAGTCGGTGGCGGTGACGCTCGGCGCCCAGTTTGGTGACAAGGTCGCCATCCAGAGCGGGGTCGAGCCCGGCGACGAGATAGTCAGCTCGGCGCAATTTTTGCTCGACTCCGAGTCCAGCATCGACTCGGACTTCCAGCGCATGACGGCGGTACGGCCCCAGCAGGTGTGGACCCAGGGGGAGATCCAGACATTGGATATAGGAAGCCGGACGTTAAGCGTCAGCCACCAGCCGATCCCCGAATGGCAGTGGCCCGCCATGGAAATGGACTTCACCGTCGCGGGCGGCGTCGACATCAGCCAGTTGAAACAGGGTCAGGCCCTGCACCTGCAGGTCGAGCAAGAAGGGGATGAGTACAGGATCGTCAATATCCATATCGAGGATGCCCCGGCCAGCAAGGCCATGCCTGTCACAGATGACATGAAGGGCATGGATCACAGCCAGCACGAGATGGGGGATAAATCATGATCCCTGCCATCCTTTGCCGCTTTACTGGCCAGCCCTCCCAGCCGCCCGCGAGCCCTGAGCGAGGTGCCACATCATGATCCCGTCGATTATTCGCTGGTCCGTCGGCAACCGCTTCCTGGTGCTGCTGCTCACGCTGATGTTAACTGTCTGGGGGCTCTGGTCGGTCAAGCAGACCCCGGTGGACGCCTTGCCGGATCTCTCCGACGTGCAGGTGATCATCAAGACTTCCTACCCGGGCCAAGCGCCCCAGGTAGTGGAGGATCAGGTCACCTACCCCCTCACCACCGCCATGCTGGCGGTGCCGGGGGCCACCACGGTGCGCGGCTACTCCTTCTTCGGCGACTCCTTCGTCTATGTGCTGTTCGACGACAGCACGGATCTCTACTGGGCCCGCGCCCGGGTGCTGGAGTATCTGAGTCAGGTGGCCCCTAGCCTGCCCGCCTCCGCCCGCCCCCAGCTCGGCCCGGATGCCACCGGGGTGGGCTGGGTCTACCAGTACGCCCTGGTGGACAGAACCGGTAAGCACGATCTCAGCGAACTCACCTCGCTGCAGAACTGGTTTTTGAAATACGAGCTGCAGACAGTAAACGGGGTCTCCGAGGTCGCCACCGTCGGCGGCATGGTACGCCAGTATCAGGTACGGGTCGACCCGGACAAGCTGCGCGCCTACGGCATCCCGCTTTCGCTGATCCAGACCGCCATCGAGCAGGGCAACCAAGAGACTGGCGCCTCCGTCATCGAGATGGCGGAAGCGGAATATATGGTTCGCTCGAATGGTTATCTGAAGAGCGTGGAAGACCTCAAGCAGATACCCCTCGGCACCAATGTGCGGGGTGCGCCCCTGCTGCTTGGGGATGTGGCGGAGGTGGTCACCGGTCCCCAGAGCCGGCGTGGCATCGCCGAGCTCAATGGTGAGGGGGAAGTGGTGGGTGGCATCATCGTCATGCGCTACGGCGAGAATGCCCAGCACACCATAGACGGGGTCAAGGCACGGCTCGCCGAGCTCAAATCCAGCCTGCCGGACGGGGTGGAGGTGGTTACCGTGTACGACCGCTCGGATCTCATCGCGCGCGCCATCGACAACCTCTCCGGCAAGCTCATCGAGGAGTTCGCCGTGGTGGTGCTGGTCTGCTTGGCCTTCCTGTTCCACCTGAGATCCTCTCTGGTGGTGGTGATCTCCCTGCCCATCGCCATCTTGGTCGCCTTCATCGTCATGCACCTGCAGGGGATCAACGCCAACATCATGTCCCTTGGCGGCATCGCCATCGCCATCGGTGCCATGGTGGATGGCGCCATCGTGATGATAGAGAACGTCCACAAGCATATGGAGCGCACAGAGCTTAACGAGAAGAACCGCTGGCAGGTGATCGTCGAGGCGAGCATAGAGGTGGGGCCCGCCATCTTCTTCTCCCTGCTCATCATCACCATGAGCTTCCTGCCGGTGTTCGCACTGGAGGCCCAGGAGGGACGCATGTTCCATCCGCTGGCCTACACCAAGACCTACGCCATGGCGGCAGCGGCCGGGCTCTCCATCACACTCGTGCCCGTCATCATGGGCTACTTCATCCGTGGCAGGGTCTTGCCCGAGCAGGCCAACCCCCTCAATCGGGGCCTGAGCAACGGCTATATTCCGCTGCTCAACACCGTGCTGGCGCGCCCCAAGAGCACGCTCATCGCGGCCCTGGTGGTGACGGTCGTGGGCTTCTGGCCGTTGCACTATCTCGGCTCAGAGTTCATACCGCCGTTCGATGAGGGGGACATCATGTACATGCCCACCACGGCGGCGAACATCTCGGTGGGCAAGGCGCGGGAGATACTGCAGCAGACCGACAAGCTCATTCGTACCGTGCCCGAGGTGCAGAACGTGTTTGGCAAGGCGGGCCGCGCCGACTCCGCCACCGATCCCGCAGACCTAGTGATGATGGAGACCAGCATACAGCTCAAACCGCGAGATCAGTGGCGCCCCGGCATGACACCGGAGAAGCTCAAAGAAGAGCTCGACGCCCTCATCCGCTTCCCCGGTCTCACCAACGCCTGGGTGCCCCCCATCAAGACCCGCATCGACATGCTGGCCACCGGCATCAAGACCCCGGTGGGCATCAAGATAGCGGGGCCGGATCTCAAGGTCATTCAGGGGATAGGCCAGCAGCTGGAGCAGATAGTCGGCAAAGTGCAGGGGGCATCGTCCGTCTACGCCGAGCGGGTGGCGGGCGGTCGCTACGTCAAGGTGGATATAGACCGACTGAAGGCGGCTCGCTACGGCCTCAACATCGCCGAGGTGCAGGCAGTGCTCGCCACCGCGGTGGGCGGCATGGACGTGGGCCAGACCATAGAGGGGCGCGAGCGCTATCCCATCAACCTGCGCTACCCCCAGAGCTACCGCGACTCGGTGGCAAGCCTGGAGCTCTTGCCCCTGGTCACCCCCAAAGGCGAGCGCATCGCATTGGCCGATGTAGCCCGGGTCTACATCAGCGACGAGGCTCCCATGCTCAGGAGCGAGAACGCTCGCCTCAACGGCTGGGTCTACGTGGATATCCGGGACAGAGACATAGGCTCCTTCGTGGCCGAGGCCAAAGCCGAGGTGGAAAAACAGCTGGTGCTGCCGGCGGGTTATGCCCTCACCTGGTCCGGGCAGTACGAGTACATGGAGCGGGCCAAGGCGCGTCTGGCCTACGTGGTGCCCCTGACGCTCGCCATCATAGTGCTGCTGCTCTATCTGGCGTTTCGCCGCCTCCAGGAGGTGCTGCTGATCCTCACCACCCTGCCGCTGGCGGTAGTGGGTGGGATCTGGACCGTCTGGCTGCTGGACTTCAACCTGTCAGTCGCCGTCGGTGTCGGCTTTATCGCCCTGGCCGGGGTGGCGGTGGAGACCGGCGTCCTGATGCTGGTCTACCTCAACCACGCCTGGGACGATCTGGTCGCCCGCGGCAAACCCACGCTGCAAGGCCTGCATGACGCCGTCATCCAGGGCGCCGCCCTGCGCCTGCGCCCCAAGATGATGACGGTAGTGACCATCATCGCCGGCCTCCTGCCCATCATGTGGAGCCACGGCACCGGCTCGGAGGTGATGCAGCGCATCGCCGCCCCCATGATCGGCGGCATGGTGACGGCTTTAGGTCTGACCCTGCTGGTGCTGCCGGCGGCCTTCTATCTGTGGCGCAAGCGCAGCCTGCCAGCCCACGAACAATCTGAATGACCGAATGCACAACCCACCATGAATCAGACATATAAGGAAAACACCATGAACATCAAAACGTTGACCCTGACCCTGCTGCTCGGCTTCGCCTCCCTTCAGGCCCGGGCCGAGATGACCATGAGTCACCAGGGACACGATATGTCCCAGATGGCAGGGATGGAGATGGCCGACACGACCATGACCCGGGGGGTCATCAGCCGCATCGACGCCGCCAATGGCAAGGTCGGGATCAAGCACGAGGCCATCAGCAATCTCAAGATGCCCCCCATGACCATGACCTTCCGGGTAGCGGATCCCGCCCTGCTGGAGGGGTTCGAGGTCGGGGATGCGGTGAATTTCCATGCCACCAATCCGGCCGGCAAGCTGACGGTGACCATGTTGCAGAAGCAGTAAACCGACCGAGGTAAAACCGGGATATGAGAGCTGGGCAGGTTCCATCTTTCATATCCCTTTCTTTATTCCTGATGTCACTCCTGTGTACTCTACGCCGCGCTGCCAATGTATTGCCAAACATCCGAATTATTATCCGAGTACTATGTTATCAGACATATTAGATATCAATCTGCGCGCCCGCCCTTGCATTTAAAATTCCGATATAACACTGACAACAAAGTTAATAAAAAAGCTTGTCAGCCATTCAGTTTATATTCAGCAAAAAATGACCATCTCCCCTTACTATCGAGACTCCTATTCGTAACAGGAGATTAACAAGCACAATTACATCAAGCGATCGACACTTCATTCAATATAACCCTGTATGAGAGCAAGGATATTGCTTTCGGCTCTACTGCGCTCTTGTAGAGATAAATAAGGATATTATATGAAAAAATATATACTGCTCGGCGCTATTGCGACGCTGGCCACCACTGGCGCAATGGCGCAGTCCCCGGAGATCGCCGCTTATTATTTGAGTGGCCCAGATGCGCCTACCGGCATCCCCGCCTATTACGCCTCATTGAATAATCTGGAAGCCTTGAGCCAGCAGGTCGCCAGTCAAAAGAGTAATTTCAACAAGCTGGTACTGTCGTTCGTCCAGCCCAGCCTGGTCAATTACACGCAAAACGATCTGGCCTGCACCGGATTATTCGGTTATGTCTGCGACACGGCCACCGTCAATAAAAAACCGAAAGATAACAAATCCGCCGCCGATTTTTCTCAGCTCAAGGAGATCATCAACACCTTCAAGCTGCACGGGGTGGAGACCTATATCGCCGTCGGGGGCTGGAACTTCAGCTGCATCCCGGAATACTACGATGTCACCGCAGGCAAGGTGAATGCCTGTGGCCCCGCCGGGGAGAAATATGACTCCTTCCCCAATCCGGGCTCAGCCAACCGCTTCGACAATCCCATCTCCGGTCAGGCCGCGGATCAGGCCTATCGAAACGTGGTGCAGCTGGCCAGCGATCTCGGCGTGGCGGGTATCGATCTGGACTACGAAGAGTTCTGGCACGCGGACCTCAACGCCTACAGCTGGCGCCTGACGCCGGACTCAGTACAGACACCTGCCAGCAATCTGGAGTACCTCGATACCACCGAGCTGATGAGCCAGGGCAAGGGGCCGCTCATCTATAACAACGACATGCAGATAGATCCCGCGCAGCTGGCCTACCCCAGGATCATGCCGGACACGGTAGACAAGTTTGCGGCCATCCTGGGCTCTCTCTACAACGCCATCGATGCCATCGATACCGGGCTTGCGCTGAGCACGGCGGCGCCGGCCACCGGCGGACTCCCCAATATGTCGGCCAACTGGGGCAGCAATGCCCACACCAGCCACACCTATGGCGGAGCCTGGTGGGGCGGCAACCTGTATGGCCTCATCTACAACACGGCCCTGCAATATCCTGACAAGATCGACCGGCTCAGCACCATAGGCATCATGTCCTATGACTTGAGTGAAACCGACTGCGGCGGAGATACCAATATTCCCTGCGATCTGGCGGGACAGGTCGATTATTACTACGGCTCCTTCTTCAGCTGGTTGAAATCCGGCGATACCCTGCGACCTGGGCATGCCCTGATAAAAGGTGCTCCCAATTATGCGACCGCATCCATTCAACCGCAGAAGTTGCTGATTACTCCTCCCATCACGGTCGGCTTCGAAGTCGGCAGACCTGCCACCGGCAATTTATTCCTGAGCAAGGAGTTGCTCAATGATATAGCCAACCGCACCGCCAAATATGCCCCCTCCGGCATGATCATGTGGGATCTCTATAAAGACAAGCGTCATGATGATCCCATGGGTAGCTGGGACCCCGAGTGGGCTCGTCCCAACGACGTCTTGACCGTCACCTGTGACGTCATGGGATTAAAAGGTGAGCAGTATGACTGTGCCAGCACTGTACCCAACCCCTGATACCGAGACAGAAAATATAAACTGAACGAAATATGCCGGCGCACTTTTCGCCGGCATGCTGCCGTCATATGTTCGCAGTCACCGATATAAATTACGGGTTATTGGTGACCATCCCTGCTCCAATTTTACAAGCAGACAACTCAAATAATGTCGCAATAAAAATGGGCAGGTTATTCCTGCCCATTTGTTATATGGAAGCGCCGTTCTCAGCCGCGAATATGCTCGATAAAGGCGTCAATCTGCTCGCGGCCGCAGGCCGGGTTCATAAACACCGCCTTTTCGCCCGCGATGTAGGAGTATTTGCCGCGCTCGTCGTACTCGGAATGCGCCACCGCCTCCACCCAGTTGGTGAAGAGCCCCACCTTGCCGCGATGCTTGAACAGGTCGCGGTGATAGTCGGTGTTGCGTTGCAGCCGCGCCTTGTAGGCGGGATCGGCACTGCGGGCCAGCTCGAAGGTGAACTCGGCCTCCGGATCGCTCACCCACTCCGGGTTGTAGATCTTGAAGCCCACGCTCGGCCCCTGGTTCTCCTGGGCCACCAGCTTGACATTGCCGAGCTGGCTCAGGCGAAAGCGGAAGTAGTTCGCGTTCTGCAGGCAGTGCGCCAGCACGGTGCGATACCCCTCCACCCCCATGTAGTTGAGGGCCGCATAGGCACCGAACAGGCCGCTCGCCCCACGGGAACACTCTATGGTGGACTGCAGGTGGGTCTGACCCTGGATGTCCCGCTCAAAATAGGAGAAGTTCTCCGGATCGTTCTCCATCGCCTTGAGGTCATCCTGCTCCTTGATCATCACCAGGCTGGAGGTGTAGGGCACATAGCCCCACTTCTGGAAGTCGACGGTGAAGGAGTCTGCGTATTTGAGCTCGGCGAAGCGCGTCACGTTGCGCTCAATCCCTGCCAGGGTGGCGGCGTTGATGGCGAGCGGATTGGCGGCAAAGTCGTAATCCAGGAAGAAGATCATCGACCAGCCGATGGCGGCATCCACGTGAATATGAGGCTTGACCGCCACCTCGAAGCGCTCGCACAGGCGATCTCGCAGTTCCACCACGGGTTTGACCTGATCCACCCCGAAGGTGTCCGTGGTGCCCATGGTGAGCATGATGGTCGGCACCACGTGTTTGAGGGCGAAACAGGCGGTCAGGGTGCGCTCGAGATCCACCAGATCGATGTCATTGTTCTCGCCGACCTGGATGCGGATGGTCTTGTTCTCGATATCCACCCCGAGCAGGGAGAGGTTGGTGATGTTGGAGTAGTGGCCACCCTGGGAATTGATGATGCGGTAGTCCTGATAGTGGCCCAGCCCCTTGTGCTTGGCCTCCGGCAGGCTCTTGCGGATGCCGAGCAGATAGCCGTAGAGGTTACAGAAGGTCCCCCCCTGGGTGAAGATGCCGGTGGCGCGATGGGGGTCATACCCCGCCAGCAGGGCTATCTGGCGCACCACCTTCTTCTCGAGCTCCTCGGCCACCCCGGCGTACTCGGAGTAGACCAGGTTGGGGTTTGCCAGTATGCCCATCTGGGCACCGTAGATGGCGGGATCCGCCGACATGGTAATGACGTTCTCGACGCTGGAGGGGTTCTCCCAGTCTTTGGAGAGGGCGCCGGCGAACAGCAGCTCCGTCATGGGCTCACCCGGCGCACGCATGGCTTGCGGCACCGGCATGGTCTCGCAGAGATCCGCGAGGCGGGCACGGCCATCCGGCCAGGCATTGAGGCGCGCATCGGGCGCCAGGCCACGGGCACGAAACTCGTTGAGGGTGGCAAAACCGGGCTCGCGAAACACGGGCCAGAGCTCGGGATTGCGGGAGAAGTAGTGAGCCTTGGCGGTGGCGAAGCGGGCAGCGAAGGCAGGAGAGACGGCGTTGACGCCGTCATCTTTCAGATAAACCAGGTCACTCATTGTTGTTACCATTAATACTGCAGAGGTGCCCCGGTTATACCCCTCGGGTCGCATTTGAAACAGCGACAATAACTAATGGCCTGCCCTACTTTTTATCATGATCCAGACGGTGCAAGGCTTGGCCGGGAGGGCGCCATCCTGGCCCGCTCCCGTTTCGTGATCCCGCTCTCATCCGCCGTGATGCCGCGCGAAAGCGGATACCCCGGCAGTCCTGATGCAGCGCCGGTTACAGCTCCTAGCGCAGCGCCCGATTTAACGCAGCGCCGCTACCAGCCAGCTCTGGAGCTCGGCCAGCTCGGCCGCCTGCCCTGAAAACTCGAGCTGCAGCTCGCTGAGCAAGGCCCCGATGGCCTCGGGCCGATAGGCTATCCCGGGCAGCCGCTCCGCCAGGGCATCCAGGGGCGCCGGCTCCAGGCTGTCGCTGAAGATCTGCACCCGGCCAATGATCCCCTTCTCCACATCGAAGTGCAGCTCAACCCCGCCCCAGCCAAAACGCTCGTCCAGTTGATGGGCAAAGGCGGGCGCATGGCCGAAGTTCCACTCCCAGCTGCGCTGGCGAGCGAAGGTCTCGGCAAAACCGGGCAGGTCCGGCAGCTGGTCGGGGGAGATATGCTCCGGCAAGGCCCGCTCGCCATTGTGCTCAAAGAAGGCCTCGCTCAGGGCCTGCACCACCTGCTCATGGCTGATGCCCGGCAGCAGCTCGCTCAGGTTCGCAACCCGGCTGCGCACCGAGGTGATGCCCTTGGCCGCGAGCTTCTTCGGATCCGGGTTGAGGTAGTTGGCGAGTCGGCTCAAGTCTGCATCCAGCAGCAGGGTGCCATGATGAAAGCCGCGATCGAGGGTCTCTCGATAGGCCGAGCCGGACACCTTGCGATCCCCGTCCTGGGTCGCCACCAGCAGGTCGTTGCGGCCGGAGGCGAAGGCCTCCACCCCGAGTCGTTTCAGGGCGTCCAGCACGATGGCGGTGGAGATGCTCTTGTCATAGCCGGGCTTGCCCGCCATGAAGGTGAAGCAGCTGTTGCCGAGATCGTGGAACACGGCGCCACCGCCGCTGCTGCGCCGGGCCAGGGTCACCCCATCCTCTTCCATGCGGCGGGTGTTGCACTCCTTCCAGGGGTTCTGGGCGCGGCCTATCACCACAGTATTGGCGTTGCGCCACAGGAACAGCACCCGCTGGGCGGGATCCATCTGGCGGAAGATGCACTCCTCCACCGCCAGGTTGAACAGGGGATCGTGGGAATCCGAGATAAGCAGGCGCAGAGGGTGCATGGGCAAGCCTTATGGACGATGTGGGGCTCCGATAGTACCACCTCGGGCCACCCTGTGGGGCCCTCATCTCATCGGGCACAATGAAGCACGCGGGATCAGGGGCGCCCTTGCCACCAGGGCCAGAGCCTGTCGACCAGCAGGAGGCCTGCCACCATGGTGGCCACGAACAGCCAGATCAGGGGTTGACCGCTGGTGACAAGGCTCAATGCCGGGCCGGGGCAGATGCCCGCCAGACCCCAGCCGATGCCAAAGAGGGCGGCGCCCCCGAGCAGGCGGTTATCCAGGGTCGGCGCAGGCACGGTGGCCATGGGCTCTCCCAGCAGGCTCTGGCGACGGGGCCGCACCAGATAGAAGTAACCCGGCATAAACACCAGCAGGGCGCCCCCCATCACGAAGGCGAGGCTGGGATCCCAGGCCCCCGTCACATCGAGAAATCCCAGCACCCTGGCGGGATCCACCATGCCGGAGACCGCGAGGCCAAGCCCAAACAGCAGGCCGGATAACAGGCTGACAAGCAGTTGCATCATGATTCCCTTCACAGCAGATGGCGGCTGACAAACACGGTGAGTACCGCGGTTGTCATGAAGACGAAGGTGGCGACGATTGAGCGACGGGACAAGCACCCCACCCCGCAGATGCCGTGACCGCTGGTGCAGCCGTTGCCAAGGCGGGTCCCTATCCCCACCAGCAGCCCAGCCAACACCACCCAGGGCCAGGCAGGCAACCCGGCCAGGGTCGGCAGGCTTGCCCAACCAAGGCCAAAGGCCAGCAGGCTGCCCAGCCCCAATCCCAGCAGGAACAGCCAGCGCCAGGCATCCCCGCGTTGCAAGGCACCGGCCAGGATACCGCTGATGCCGGCGACCCGGCCGTTGAACAACATCAGCAGCAGGGCGGAGAGACCGACCAGCATGCCGCCTCCCAGGGCGGGCAACCATTGGCTTGCAGACATGGGGATTCCTCGTGTAAAGGAGCCGCGGCGTCAGGGTACAAACCCCTGAATTTCAACCGCGATCTCATTAAATTAGCAATCACTTATATTCAGCCATTGTACTGGGCGACAAAACATTAGCAATCTCTAATTAACTCTGTGCAGAGAGCGCTGGAGGCCGCGGTTTAATGGGATCGGGCATGCAAAATCAGGCAGATAAACTTGTATCCGGATGTTACAAAATGCGCGCAAGGCTTTACCTTGGCAGCCAGTATGGGTACCATCTTGCCGTTCATTCACAGCGGAGACCATCAGTGGGCAACTCATCAAGTGACAGTAGCAGGCCGACCCAGCGTGTCGGCACTCAGGTCGCGAGCTAGCCGCAGGTCTTCCTCTGCCGCTCTCTCGCAAGCCTGCGAGAAGCGGAAATCCACTCCCCTCTTCTCTCTTTTTACACTTGACGTCAAGTGACCCGGGCAAGCGCCTGTGGACACCTTGCCTGCATAGTTTCTGCTTCCCACAAGGAGGCTGCTATGCGCTTTGTTTCAACACAATCTGTTTCATTATCCTCTGGCACTCATGGCGTGCTGGGCAGGCTGGGCCTTGGCGCACTGCCGCGCTGGCTGCGTGCCAGACAGCGGCAGCATCACTACCGTTTGCAGGTGCGCTGCCAGGATCGCCTCGATCTGGAGCAGGTGCTGGCGATGGTGGCTCATACCCTGCAACCGGCAGGTCTGAGTCCCTTGCAATCCCTGAGGCCGGGCCGTGATGGCGGGCGGGAGCTGGTGCTGGATCTGCACTGTACCCCGCCCCAGCGCCGCTATCTGGTGCAGTTCGTGCATCAGGTCGGGGCCGCTCACCCGGTACGCTGGGAGCTGCGTCCCCAGTCCGCGCCCTAGCCCAGGCTCGTTACGGCCAACCCATCTCCGGGGCCAGTCAGACTGGCCCCGCGCTTTTCGTTGGCATCCAATCCGCCCGTTGAGGGGCCGGACCCACTGGTTCTGTGCAACATATTCATCTATCAAGATGGCCTTCACTGCGCAGACGACCCAATAATCATTCGCCCAGCGGTATTTTATCTGCCAGTTATGAAGGCCATCCGCTATCAGGAGGAGTACGCCATGAGAATGTGGCAACAAATCGACTTTCTTTCCCTGCTCGACACCCTGGCCAGCCTGTTGCTCGCCTTCGTGCTGGGCGCCCTGGTGGGACTGGAGCGCCAGTATCGCCAGCGCACCGCGGGCCTGCGTACCAACGTGCTGGTGGCCGTGGGGGCCGCCCTGTTCGTCAACCTGGCCCAGCGCATCTATGACCTGCATGGAGGCAGCTATGGGGTGGTCCATGTGGTGGCCTACATCGTCTCCGGCATCGGCTTCCTCGGCGCCGGCGTCATCATGCGCGAATCCGGCAACATCCGCGGCATCAACACGGCCGCCACCCTCTGGGGCGTCGCGGCGGTCGGCGCCGCCAGCGGTGCCGGCCTCGCCATGGAGGCCATACTCGGTGCCCTGTTCGTGCTGGCCGCCAACACCCTGCTGCGCCCCCTGGTCAATCAGATCAACCGCCACCCGGTGGACAATACCGATACCGAGGTGACCTACCGCGTCACGGCCCTCATCCGCCGCACTCACCAGAAGGAGGTACTGCCCTGGCTTGAGAAGATGCTGGAGCAGGCCAACTACCCTCTGAGCGAGCTGGATATCGAGCCGTTCGGGGAACATGATCTGGAGATCTCGGCGGTGCTGCTCGCCACCTCCATCGACGGCGACGAGCTGGATGCCCTGATGAAGACGCTGGGAGAGCACCCCCGCATCAAGCAGATCTTCTGGCGCGCCAGCACCATGGATTGAACCCGAAGAGGCCGTTCTCTTCGGTAAAAAAGAGGCAAAAAAAAAGCCGGCCCCAGGGCCGGCTTTTTCATATCACGCTTGCGGTGATCACTTGGTCAGATCGTCGAAGAAGCGTTTCACCCCTTCGAAGAAGCCTTCTGATTTCGGCTTGTGAGTCTTGGCGGCGGCGCCGCTGAACGACTCGTCCAACTGGCGCAGCAGATCTTTCTGGGTCTCGGTCAGCTTGACCGGGGTCTCGATCACCACCTTGCACATCAGATCGCCAATCTGGCCGGAGCGCACGGACTTGACGCCCTTGCCCCGCAGCCGGAACAGCTTGCCGGTCTGGGTCTCCGGGGTCACCTTGAGCTTGACCCGGCCATCCAGGGTCGGCACTTCAATCTCGCCGCCAAGGGCAGCTGTGGTGAAGCTGATGGGCACTTCGCAGTAGAGATCGTTGCCGTCACGCACGAAGATCTCGTGCTCCTTGACGTGAACCTGTACGTACAGATCCCCGGCAGATGCTCCCGCTTCTCCCGCTTCCCCTTCCCCGGAGAGACGAATGCGATCGCCGGTATCGACCCCTGCCGGGATCTTGACCGACAGCGTCTTGGTCTTCTGGTAGCGACCCTCACCGTGGCACTTGCGGCACGGATCCTTGATGATCTTGCCACGACCATGGCAATGCGGGCAGGCCTGCTGCACCGCGAAGAAGCCCTGGCGCATCTGCACCTGACCGGCGCCATGGCAGGTCGGGCAGGTCTGGGCGGAACTGCCGGTGTGGGCACCGGAACCGTTACAGACCTCACAGTGAACCTGGGTCGGTATCTTGATCTCCTTGGAGACCCCGCGTACCGCCTCTTCCAGGGTCAGCTCCATGTTGTAGCGAAGATCCGAGCCCCGGGCCGGGCCACGGCGACCGCCACGACCACCGCCGAAGATGTCACCGAAGATGTCGCCGAACGCATCGCCAAAGTCGGCACCACCACCGAAACCACCGTGGCCGCCACCCTGGCTCTGATCCACCCCGGCGTGACCATATTGGTCATAACGGGCCCGCAGGTTCTCGTCGGTCAGGATCTCGTAGGCTTCCTTGACCTCTTTGAACTTCTCTTCGGCCGCCGCATCACCCTGGTTGCGATCCGGGTGATACTTCATGGCCAGACGCTTGTACGCCTTCTTGATCTCGCGCTCGTCGGCACCTTTCGATACCCCAAGCACTTCGTAGAAATCGCGCTTCGACATACTCATCCTGTTGCTATATCAGCAGTTACGCAGACGGGCGTTGGTCACCCAACGCCCGTAATTTCATTGACTAGCGCCGATGGGCAGAGGGATTCTGCCCATCTGGGTGCGGCTTATTTCTTGTCGTCTTTGACTTCTTCGAACTCGGCATCGACCACGTCGTCTTCGCCCTTGGCAGAAGAGGTCTGACCGGCATCGGCACCAGCGCCTTGAGCCTGGGACTGCTGTTGAGCGATCTCCATCAGCTTCTGGGACGCTTCCATCAGTGCCTGTTGCTTGGCTTCGATGGCGGCCTTGTCGTCGCCCTTGATGGCGCTTTCCAGCTCGGACAGGGCAGTCTCGATCTTGGTCTTGTCGTCCGCAGGCAGGGCTTCACCGGCTTCGGTGACTTGCTTGCGTACCGAGTGGACCAGACCATCAGCCTGGTTGCGAGTCTGTACCAGCTCCTCGAACTTCTTGTCCTCGGCCGCGTTGGCTTCCGCCTCGCGTACCATGCGTTCGATCTCCTCGTCAGACAGACCGGAAGAAGCCTGGATGGTGATCTTCTGCTCCTTGTTGGTCTCCTTGTCTTTCGCGGAAACGTGCAGGATACCGTTGGCATCGATGTCGAAGGTCACTTCGATCTGCGGCAGACCGCGCTGCGCCGGACGGATACCTTCCAGGTTGAACTGGCCCAAGGACTTGTTGTCGCTGGCGCGCTTGCGCTCACCCTGCAGCACGTGAATGGTCACGGCAGACTGGTTGTCTTCGGCGGTAGAGAACACCTGGGACTTCTTGGTCGGGATGGTGGTGTTCTTCTCGATGAGCGCGGTCATCACGCTACCCATGGTTTCGATACCCAGGGAGAGCGGAGTCACGTCCAGCAGCAGTACGTCGGTCTTGTCACCGGACAGTACGGCGCCCTGGATGGCAGCACCCATGGCCACGGCTTCGTCCGGGTTGACGTCTTTACGCGGCTCTTTGCCAAAGAAGTCGGCAACAGTCTTCTGCACCATTGGCATACGGGTCTGACCGCCCACCAGGATGACGTCGTCGATCTCGCCAACCGCCAGACCGGAGTCTTTCAGGGCGACACGGACCGGCTCCAGGGAGTCTTTGACCATGTCTTCCACCAGGGATTCCAGCTTGGCGCGGGTCACCTTGATGTTCATGTGCTTCGGACCTGTGGCATCTGCGGTGATGTACGGCAGATTCACGTCGGTCTGCTGGGCAGAAGAGAGCTCGATCTTGGCTTTTTCTGCGGCGTCTTTCAGACGTTGCAGGGCCAGTTGATCCTTGCGCAGGTCGATGCCTTGCTCGCGCTTGAACTCGTCTACCAGGTAGTTGATGACGCGGTTGTCGAAGTCTTCACCACCCAGGTGGGTGTTACCGTTGGTCGCCAGTACTTCGAAGGTGGTTTCACCTTCCACTTCGTCGATCTCGATGATGGAGATATCGAAGGTACCACCACCCAGGTCATAGACAGCAACCTTGCGCTCACCCTTGACCTTGTTCACGCCGTAGGCGAAGGCCGCAGCGGTCGGTTCGTTGATGATGCGCTTGACGTCCAGGCCCGCGATGCGGCCTGCGTCCTTGGTAGCCTGACGCTGGGCGTCGTTGAAGTAGGCCGGTACTGTGATGACGGCTTCGGTCACCGGCTCGCCCAGGTAATCCTCGGCGGTCTTCTTCATCTTCTTCAGCACTTCGGCAGAGATCTGCGGCGGTGCCATTTTCTTGCCTTTGACTTCAACCCAGGCATCGCCATTGTCAGCCTTGGCGATGCTGTACGGCATGATCTCCAGATCGCGCTGTACTTCGTCATCTTCGAAACGACGGCCGATCAGACGCTTGATTGCAAACAGCGTGTTCTTCGGGTTGGTGATGGCCTGGCGCTTCGCCGGCTGACCAACCAGGATTTCGCCGTCATCGGCATAGGCAATGATGGACGGAGTAGTACGGTCACCTTCCGCGTTCTCGATCACGCGAGCATGGTCGCCATCCAGAATAGCGACGCAGGAGTTGGTAGTACCCAGGTCAATACCGATGATTTTACCCATTTGACGAATCTCCAAATACTTTGAATAAACTGGCGAGGTACTCGCCTTAAATACGTTAACGGCTAGGTGGGGCCTGCCACTGTGGCTTTCAAGCTCCCGGCATCAAATTCTTGTCGCGCTAAGGAGCGCACTCGGGATGCCGCCGTGGCCTTGTCACCTATATGGGGTCACAAGCGCACGCTTCAAGCCCCACACTGAAAAAACCGTATCAAGTGTGTCAACTTCGCCGAAAGAGTTTATTCAAGCAGCGCTGACACCAATAAAAAGCCCGCCGAGCGGCGGGCTCTCTTATCAGATGGCTTCAGGCCGGGGCCTTGGACACCATCACCATGGCCGGGCGAATGACGCGGCCGTTGAGCTCGTAGCCCTTCTGCATCACGGCGATGACGGTGTTCGGCGCCAGCTCCGCATTCTCGATCATGCTCATCGCCTGATGGGCATTGGGGTCGAACGGCTGGTTCTGCGGATCCAGCGCCACCAAGCCGAACTTGGCCACCCCGCCCTGCATGGATTTGAGGGTCAGCTCGACCCCTTCGATCATGGGCTTGAGGGCTTCGTTCTCCTTGTCGGCGAGCTCGATGGCGCGCTCCAGGTTGTCCAGCACCGGCAGCAGTTCAGCGGCGAATTTCTCCAGCGCGAACTTGTGAGCCTTCTCTACGTCCTGGGCGGCGCGGCGGCGCAGGTTTTCCATCTCGGCGACGGCACGCACGGCGCGCTCACGTTCGTCGGCAGCCGCTTGTTGCGCCGCCTCCAGCTGGGCTTCCAGTTCGGCAATGCGGGCCTGCTCGGCTGTCACTTCACTGTCTACATCGGTCGGCTCGACTGGCTGGGCTTCCACTTGCTCCATCGCTTCAACCTTTTGTTCTTCGTGGTTCATGACATCTCCAATATTCAGGGGTTACTTCAATCAATTAGTCAGGGGACTGCGCTCAATGCCGCTATTATGGGGACGCAGCCCCCGCTTTCAAGGGGAAAAGCCCATGTCATGGGCAATGGCCCCCACAAGAACACCATTTTGCCGCCGTTCAGGCCGGGATCAGCCAGGCTGGCATGGAGACAGACAAATCCCCGTCAAAGCGCGGTATACTCCCCTCAATACTTGTCCCAGACCCGATAACCTATGGATTCTCCGTTCAAAACCGTTGCCCTCATCGGCAAACCCCATCATGAGGGGGCCAACCAGACCCTCAGCGGCCTCTATCAATACCTGAGCACCCGTGGCTTTCGGGTGCTGCTCGAGAGTCGGGTCGCCCAGACCTTGGGGCTCCTGGGTGACAACGTGATGGATCTGGTACAGCTCGGGGAGCAGGCGGATCTCGCCATCGTGGTCGGCGGCGATGGCAACATGCTGGGGGCGGCGCGGGTGTTGTCCCGCTTTGACGTGGCGGTGATCGGGGTGAACCGGGGCAATCTTGGCTTCCTGACCGATCTCTCGCCCCAGGATTATTTGCTGCCGCTGGAGCAGGTGCTGTCCGGCCACTTCAAGAGCGAGCACCGCTTCCTGCTGGAGGCCGCCGTCTATCGTCACGGCGAGCGCAAGTCCAGCAACCTAGCGGTCAACGAGGCGGTGCTGCACCCGGGCAAAATCGCCCACATGATCGAGTTCGAGGTCTATATCGATGGCAGCTTCATGTACAGCCAGCGCTCGGACGGCATCATAGTGGCGACACCAACCGGCTCCACCGCCTACTCCTTGTCGGCGGGGGGCGCCATCCTCACCCCCAAGCTGAACGCCATCACGCTGGTGCCCATGTTCCCGCACACCCTGAGCAGCCGCCCCATCGTACTGGACGCGGACAGCGAGGTGCGGCTGCTGGTCTCCCCCGACAATCAGGACGACGCCATGCAGGTGAGCTGTGACGGTCAGGTGACCCTGGCGGTACATCCGGGGGACGAGATCCTCATCAAGAAGAGCCAGCACAAGCTGCACCTGGTGCATCCGCTCGATTACAGCTACTTCCACGTGCTGCGCAACAAGCTCGGCTGGGGCAGCAAGCTGTTTTGACAAGCAGGGGCTGAGCCGCGCCGGCCCAGCAACACCTAGACCTCGCTGGTATCCACCAGCCTGAGCCGATCGGGCCCGGAGGCAAATTGCACCCCGTTGCGCCCGTTCTGCTTGACCCGATACATGGCCGCATCCGCCCGGCCCAACAGGTGATCGAGATCCGCCCCCTTGGCATGGGCGCAGACACCGCCCACGCTCACCGTCACCCCGGTGCACGGATGGCAGGCCCCTTGCGCCGAGCGCTGCTCTACCTGGGTGCGGATGCGATCGCAGATGGAGCGTGCATCCGGACCATTGACCCCCGGCATGATGATGGCGAACTCCTCCCCGCCGATCCGGCCGATCAGATCCCCCTGGCGCGACTCTGACAGCAGGATCTGGGCCACGAAACGGATCACCTCGTCCCCGCAGTGATGGCCGAAGTTGTCATTGACCTGCTTGAAGTGATCGATGTCGAGCACCACCACGCACAGCGGCTGCTCGTGGGCCTCTTCCCCCAGACAATAACGGCTGCCCAGCTTGAACAAGCCTCGCCGGTTGAGCAGCTCGGTGAGCGGATCCCGCTCCGACAAGGCGGTAAGCTCGCTCTCCGTCTCGATATAGGCCATCAGGGGCAGCAGCAGCACAGAGCCCACGGTCAGGATCATGTGCATGAAGAAGACGGCATCCAGCAGCCAGTCCTCCCCTCCCGGCTCGGCACCGGGGGCGCCGATCAGCAGGGCAATGCTCTGGCTCAGCAACACCACGAAGTGCAGCAGGTAGATGCAGGAGACGATGTAGAGTATTCGCTGCCGATTGTGGCTGAGGGAGAAGATGAGACAGGCGCACCACAGATAGAGGAGCGCCTCCATGCAGGCCAGCACCAGCCTGATCTCGAGCACGCTTGCCAGGATCACATACCCCAGCAGCAACAGGATCACGAATCGGCGGGTGAGACGCACCTCGGACGACTGCTGATAGAGGGCGTAAAACCCGGCCAGCAGCAACAACACGCTTATCAGGGAGACCAGGCCCCCGAAGAAGAGCCCCAGCGCCAGCTGATCGGTCAGGGCCCCCAGGCTGAGCAGCAGGATAGAACCGGAGAAGGCAAAGGCCGAGCAGGCCCACAGCAGGAAGTTGCGGCGATCCGGCTTGATATGATGGATAAACAGCATGAGTGACGCCGACATCAGGTTGATTGCCAGCGAGAGCAACAACAGGGTCGGCGTGTGGATCATCATGATTTGTCCTTAACATGGAGCGCCGGCGGGCCCTCGTCCGTGACCCTCTGCCGGCGCAATGAGCGAACCGCCCCTTGCCATCCAGCCTCTATATTAGTGCCTTATCAATAACTGGATCGCCCCGCTTCCCCGCACAAGGATTGAATCTGGCCCACTCGCCATGTATAAACATCCAGTATATACTGTTCAAACGTACAGTTATTTGAGTCTAGACAGGATGAGACCATGCTGAGCCAACTGACCGTCAACAACTTCGCCATCGTCAAGTTTCTCGAACTCGATCTGCAACCCGGCATGACCTGCATCACAGGGGAAACCGGCGCGGGCAAGTCCATTGCCATCGACGCGCTCGGCCTCTGTCTGGGGGAGCGGGCCGAAGCCAGCATGGTGCGACCCGGCAGCGACAAGACCGAAGTCAGTGCCCGCTTCCTGCTGAACGGCAACCCGGCGGCCCGTGCCTGGCTCACCGCCAACGAGCTGGAAAACGAAGGAGAATGTATCGTTCGCCGCGTGCTCTCCGCCGAGGGGCGCTCGCGCAGCTACATCAACGGGGTGCCCGTCCCCCTGGTGCAGCTCAAGAACCTGGGACAGCTGCTGGTCAACGTGCATGGCCAGCATGCCCATCAGTTATTGCTCAAGCCCGATTACCAGCTTGCCCTGCTGGATGGCTACGCAGGCCACCACCTGCTGCTGGACGAAGTGCGTCATCACTACCAGCAGTGGCGCCAGCTGCAAAACGAGCTCAATCGCCTCAAGGCCGAGCAGCAGCAGCGCGAGGCGCGCCGTCAGCTGATCGAGTACCAGGTGCAGGAGCTGGACGAATTTTCCCTCCAGCCCGGGGAGTTTGAAGCCATAGAGGAGGAGCACCAGCGTCTGGCCAACGGCACCGAGCTGATGCAGGAGTGCGGCTATTGCCTCGACTTGCTCTATGACAACGAAGAGACCACCATCGCCGGCCTGCTGCAGGTGGCGGTAGACAGGGCCGAGACTCTGGTCGGCATGGACAGCCGCCTTGGCAACGTGCTCGGCATGCTCAACGAGGCCCTGATCGGCGTGCAGGAGAGTCACAGCGAGCTGCGCAGCTATCTGGATCGGCTGGAGCTGGATCCCGAGCGCTTCAACGAGCTGGAGGCCCGCCTCTCCAAGGCCATCAACCTGGCCCGCAAGCACCATGTCAAACCGGCAGATCTGGCCCTCTATCATCAGGAGCTGGCAGGGGATCTCGCCCGCCTCAACTCGGACGAGCAGCGCCTGGAGGGGATGGAAGACGAGCTGGCCCAGGCGCGTCAGGCCTTCGTGCAGGCGGCAGAGGTGCTAAGCCAGAGCCGCCAGCGCTACGCCGAGGAGCTAGGCGCCAAGGTGACCAGCAGCATGCACGAGCTGGCCATGCCGGATGGCCGCTTTGCCATCGAGGTTCGCCCCGATGCCCAGAGCAGCCTGTCGCCCCTCGGGATCGATCGAGTGGAATTTATGGTCACCACCAACCCGGGCCAGCCCATACAGCCCCTTGGCAAGGTGGCGTCCGGCGGCGAGCTGTCGCGGATCAGCCTCGCCATCGTGGTGATCAGCGCCCGCAAGGTCTCCACGCCCACCCTCATCTTCGATGAAGTGGACGTGGGGATCAGCGGCCCGACCGCGGCCGTGGTCGGTCGCCTCTTGCGCCAGCTCGGTGAGTCCACCCAGGTGATGGTGGTCACTCACCTGCCCCAGGTGGCGGGCAAGGGCCACCAGCACATGGTGGTCAGCAAGCACACGGATGGCAAGACCACGGAGACCCAGATGCAGGCGCTCAATCCCAAGGCACGCCTCAACGAGCTGGCTCGCCTGCTGGGTGGCGATCAGATCACCGACAACACCCTGGCCAATGCGCGGGAATTGCTCGCCTCCTGACATGCCGGGCGGGAGAGGCTCAGTTCCCCTCCCGCCTGCATTGCACGACTGATTTCAGAATATTTGACTGCATATCATTTATTTTTCCATTCACTTCCTCTACCAAAGCATCTATGGATGTCACAACCCGCTTATTCGAGCGGTAGCCGGCCGATATTGAACCCGTGTCGCCCCGGCAGTAGAGTGTATCGACACAGGCGCTGACTCAATCCCGCGCCGCCTCGACCCTATACTCCTCTTTAACCATGGCGCTTGGCAGCCTCATGCCGCCAAGGCGCTCACCCCGACATCAGGACTCCCCCATGCTTCATGTGTTTGGTCACAAGAACCCCGACAGCGACAGCATCTGCACCGCGCTGGTCACCGCCGACTGGCTCAATGGCCAGGGTCGCACCGCCCAGGCCTTCGCCCTCGGCACACCCATCGCCGAGACGCGCTTCATCCTGGAGACGGCAGGGGTCGAGGCACCTCCCGTGTTCACTGGTAGCGTGGCCGACAAACCTGTCTTTCTGGTGGATTTCAGCGAGCTGGAGCAGGGACCCGAAGGGCTGGCCGATGCCGATGTGCAGGGGCTCATCGATCACCATCGCATCGGCACCCTGATCACCCGTGGCCCCCTCGATGCCTGGGTGAGGGCGGTGGGCTGCAGCGCCACAGTGCTGCTGGAGCTGATGGGTTATGATGACTTGTCCCGCGCCCAGGCAAGGCTGCTGCTGGGGGCCATCGTCAGCGACACCTTCAACTTCACCTCCCCCACCACCACGGCGCAGGACAGGCTGGCGGTCGAACGACTGCTGCCCATCGCGGATCTCAGCCTGGCGCCTTTCGCCCAGACCCTGCTGGAGCGCCGTACCCAGATCGGGGACATGCCCCTGTGCGAGGCCCTGGTCGCCGACGAGAAGGCCTACCAGATAGCCGGCCACTCCCTCATGGTCAGCCAGATCTGCGTGATGAACCCGGCCGAGATAGAGGCCCGCACCGCCGAGCTCTACCAGGCCATGACCGATCGCCTGACGAGGGACAAGCTGGATGGCTATGTGCTGATGCTGACAGATCTAGCCAAAGGGAACAGCCAACTCTTCTTCGCCAGCAAGGGCCTGTTGCCAGCGGATCCGGTTCAGCTGGCTGGCGCCGTCAGCCGCAAAAAGGAAGGGCTCCCCTGGCTCGCCAGCTACTTCGCCTGAACGGCAGGCCTACCTTGGTACATCACTGACTCGCCGCTATCTGCCTCGCGGCTACACCCTCATGCCATCGGCATGGGGGCTGCCGGTACCACATCGAATCCAGCCGCAACCTGACCGTAACAATTCCTTCATTTTCCATTCAACTCAATCTGTTATGATGATGTAAACGCACCAAGCACGCCGCGACACTCCGACAGGGAGTGACGCTGACGAGAGCACAACGGTTCGTTTGATCTGACATTTTGCGGGTTCTGGATGATGCAGGCGAGTGCCCCTTCCCCTTGACCCGCACCTGCCAAGGAGAACTGCTTATGACCCCGACCAATATAGTGCTGTTGCTGGAAGGCAAGGATTACGAGCAGGAGACGCTGGCCAAGGCCAGTCAACTGGCGCAAGGCATGGGGGCCGAACTGACCCTGTTGCACCTGACTCACAGCAGCAAGATACGTCAAAACAGCCTGTCACTGTCTCTGGAGGAGCGCAGTGCCCAGGGCACCCTGGACGCCAAGGCCACCATCAGTCAGCTCATCACCCAGTTGCACCACCCGGTGGATTACCAGTGTCTGGTGGTGGATGACGTGGTACCTGATCTGAAACGTTGGCTGACCGCGCACCCCATGGATCTGCTGCTGATTGGCAGCCGTCACCACTGGATGGAGGGATCCCTGGCTCGCCTGCTCATCTACAAGCTGCCCATCGATATCCAGATCTGCCACGAGCCCTATGCCGAACAGCTCAAGGCCGTCGGTTAACCCCTCTGGTTAGTCATCCAAGGCCCGCCCCATCGGCGGGCCTTCCTTTTACTGGGTGTCGCTCCCCTCTTCCCCGTTTTGATCCCATCTTGTTGATGCCGGCCCCACTTTACCCCTTCACAAGCAACCGGCTTCCCGGCCTGGCCCGTCCGTTAATGACAACTTCATCTACACGATTTCTTACACATTGCTCGCTTTTGTTTAAGCCCCGTTTGCTGCAGGATATTGCCCTTGCACGCCTTCGCACGCTTCCCTCAGGTGAAAAATGAAGACTCTCCCCAAGCAGGGCAAGATAGCCCTGTTCGTCCTGGTTCCACTCGCCATCCTCGTCTGGCTGGCATGGCCCCACAAGAAACCAGATCCCGTATTGACCGCTGCCGTGACGCGCCAGGACGTGGAGCAGACCGTGCTGGCAAGCGGCGTCCTGCAGGCCATAGAGCAGGTGGACGTGGGCGCCCAGGTCTCGGGCCAGGTTACCTATCTCGCAGTCGAGGCCGGGCAGCAGGTCAAGCAGGGGGATCTGCTGGCAGAAATTGACCCCCTGATAGCCCAGAACAACCTCAAGACCGCAGAGGCGGATCTCGCCAGCCGCCGCGCCCAGCTCAAGATCAAGCAGGCACAGCTCAAGCAAAACGAGCTGGCCTGGCGCCGCCAGCAGCAGATGTTCAAGCAGGAGGCGAGCTCCCGCGCCGATCTGGAGAGTGCAGAGGCGCAGCTGGCGGTCACCAGGGCCGAGTTGCAAAGCGCCCAGGCCGACATCGACAACGCCCTCATCAAGGTGGAGCGTACCAAGACGGAGCTTGGCTATAACCGTATCCAGGCCCCCATGGACGGCACTGTGGTCTCCATCGTGACCCGTCAGGGCCAGACCCTGGCCGCCAGCCAGACGGTGCCGACCCTGCTCAAACTCGCCAACCTGGACACCATGACGGTCAAGGCCCAGATCTCCGAGGCCGACGTGACCAAGGTCAGGGCCGGCATGCCGGTCTACTTCACCCTGATAGGGGATCCTGACACCCGCTATCACGCCACCTTGCGCACCGTCGAGCTGGCCCCCACCAACATCAACGAGCAGACCGCCAGCACCACGACCACCAGCAACGCGGCCATCTACTACTATGCCCTGTTCGATGTCCCCAACCCGGATCATCAGCTGAGGGTAGCCATGACCACCCAGGTCACCATAGTGCTGGGGGAGCGCAAGCAGGTGCTGGCCATTCCCCAGACCGCCCTCGGCAAGAAGCTTGGCGACAACGAATATGAAGTCACCCTGCTCAAAGACGATGAGCAAAAGGAGACCCGCGCCATCAAGACCGGCATGAAGGATGACATCAAGATCGAGGTGGTCAGCGGCCTGAACGAACAGGACAAGGTGACTCTGGAGCAAGGCAAGCCAATCCAGGACGATGACATGGAGATGCGGCCGTGAGTGAGCCCCAAAAGCTCGAAGGACCGCTGATCCAGCTCAAGGGCATAGAGAAGCGCTACCAGAGCGGTGAGCAGGAGGTGACGGTACTGCACCCGCTGGATCTGTGCATCCAGGCGGGGGAGATGGTCGCCATCGTCGGGGCCTCCGGCTCAGGTAAATCCACCCTGATGAACCTGCTGGGTTGCCTCGACCGCCCGAGCGCAGGCCAGTACCTGTTTCGCGGGCAAGATACCGCCCGTCTGGATGCGCTGGCGCTGGCCCGGCTGCGTTGCCACCACTTCGGCTTCATCTTCCAGCGCTATCACCTCTTGCCCCACCTGGATGCCACCGCCAACGTGGAGATACCCGCGGTCTACGCCGGCACGGCGCGGGCCGAGCGCCAACAGCGCGCCCGCGCCCTGCTGTCGCGCCTGGGCCTCGCCGATCGCAGCCACCACAGGCCGGGTCAGCTCTCCGGCGGCCAGCAGCAGAGGGTCAGCATCGCCCGGGCGCTGGCCAATGGCGGCGAGGTGATCCTGGCCGATGAGCCCACCGGCGCCCTCGACAGCCACAGTGGCAAGGAGGTGATGGCCATCTTGAAAGAGCTGCACGCCCAGGGCCACACCATCATATTGGTGACCCACGACATGGCGGTGGCCAATCACGCGGATCGCATCATTACCCTGCGCGATGGCCGGGTAGTGGAAGACAGTGCCCAGCCAGCAAAGAGCGCCGACCAGGCCGGTCGGATCGACACCCTGCGCGATGGCCGGGTGGTGGAAGACAGCGGGCAAGCAGCAAAGAGCGCCAATCACGCCGATCGGATCGACACCCTGCGCGATGAGCGGGCGGCGGAAGAGAACGGCCAAGACGCACCCGCCGCTCAAGGCACTGCCTTGCCCCAGGCTGGCGTGACCAAGGCCGCAGGCAAGCCCAGCAAGGGGGCCATCCCCCCCCATATCGCTCCCGCCAAGGGCAGCAAGCTGGGTTGGGATCGCTACCGGGAAGCCGCCCGCATGGCCGTGCACGCCATGCTGGCCCACCGCATGCGCACCTTCCTCACCATGCTCGGCATCATCATCGGCATCGCCGCCGTGGTCAGCGTGGTCGCCCTCGGCCAGGGGGCCCGTGCCAAGGTGATCAACGACATCAACGCCATGGGCACCAACACCATCGACATCTTCCCCGGCAAGGACTGGGGGGATGAGAAGGCGGCCAGTATCCAGACCCTGAACGAGCGGGATCTTGACGCCCTGCTCGGCCAGCCCTATCTGGAAGGAGCCAGCCCCCAGATCGCCACCTCGGGCCAGCTCCGTTATCGCAACAAGACCAGTACCGGCAACGTGGTGGGGGTCGGCAGCGACTTCTTCCGGGTCAAGGGGATGACCCTCACCCAGGGGCGCCTGTTCGATGAGCGGGACATCCAGAGCCGGACGGCGGTGGCCGTGGTGGATGGCAAGACCATAGAGAGCCTGCTCGGCAAGGAAGATCCCGTCGGCCAGGTGGTACTGGTCGGCACCCTGCCGGTGCGGATCATAGGCGTGGTGGCACAGGAGACCGGCTTTGGTCGCAGCAGCCAGTCGGTCAGCATCTGGCTGCCCTACAGCGCCGTGATGAGTCGCCTCATCTCCCAGAACCATTTCAGCCAGATCACCATCCGGGTCAAGGACGGGATCCAGCCCGCCCTGGCCGAGCAGGCCGCGGTGGCCCTGCTGACCCAGCGCCACGGGGTGAAGGACTTCTTCACCTTCAGCAGCGACAGCATCATCAAGTCGGTGGAGAAGACCACCGCCACCATGACGCTGCTGGTCTCCGCCATCGCGGTGATCTCGCTTATCGTCGGCGGGGTCGGGGTGATGAACATCATGCTGGTCTCGGTGGTGGAGCGCACCCGGGAGATAGGGATCCGCATCGCGGTGGGCGCCCGCCAGTCCGATATCTTGCAGCAATTCCTGATAGAGGCCGTGATGGTCAGCCTGCTGGGGGGCCTGCTCGGCATAGGGCTGGCCCTGCTTATCGGCTTTGTCTTCTCCCTGTTCGTCGAGAGCTTCCAGATGTCCTTCTCGCTCTTCTCCATCCTGATGGCCTTCGGCTGCTCCTCGCTCATCGGGATCCTGTTTGGTTACCTGCCTGCCCGCAACGCGGCCCGGCTCGATCCGGTCGAGGCGCTGGCAAGAGAATGATGATGCACAACCCATTACAGAGGCTCGGCCTCGTCTCCAAGACAGGGCTCTGCCTCGCCGTCGGCCTTGCCCTCGGCGCCTGCAGTCAGCAGAGCAGCTACCACAGACCCGAATTGGCGGTGGCCCCCGCCTGGCAGCAGGCCAGCGCTGGGCTCGACCAGCAGCAGGCCGGCCTCTGGTGGCAGGGATTTAATGATCCCGCTCTCGACAGCCTTGTGACGGCTGTGCTGGCCGCCAATCCGGACATGCAGGTGGCCGGGCTCAGGCTCAGGAGCGCCCTGCTCGGCGCGGATCTCGCCGATACCAACCTAACCCCCTCGGTCAGCGCCAATCTGGGGGCGAGCGGCACCAAGAACATGAAGGACGGCAGCGCCAGCAGCAACCTGGGGCCCTCCCTCACCCTGAGCTACGAGGTGGATCTCTGGGGTCGCCTCGCCTCGGTGCGGGATCAGGCGAGCTGGGAGGCACAGGCCAGCGAGCAGGATCTGGCGTCCACCCGGCTGATGCTCATCGGCAAGGCGCTGGAGCAGTATTGGCAGTTGGCCTACCTCGGCTCTGCCATCACCCTAGGTGAACAACAACTGGTCAACTATGAGCGGGCCGAGCGGCTGACCCGCGCCAAATATGAGGCAGGTGCCATCACCCGCCTCGATCTGGTGCAGGCCAGCCAGCAGAAGGCGGGCAAGCAGGCGGAGCTGGCTTCCCTCGTCTTGCAACGGGAACAGGCGGGTAACGCCCTGCGTCTGCTGCTCGGTCGCAGCCATGGCCCGTTGGAATTTGCCCCGACCCGGCTGGTCATGACCCCCATCCCCACCCTGGCGGTCGGTATCCCGGCGGATGTGCTGGCCCGGCGCCCGGATGTGCGGGCGGCCGAGCTCAGGTTGCGCAAGACGCTCGCCAGAGGGGATGAGATCCGCACCGGTTTCTACCCCACCCTGAGCCTCACCGGCGGAGCCAGCACCACCTCGGATACCCTGACCCAGGTGCTGAGCAACCCGGTGGGCACCCTGGGGGCGACCCTGGCCCTGCCCTTCCTCGAGTACAACAAGACCCGGCTCAGCATCGCGAGCTCTGAGCTCGATTATCAGATAGCCGAGACCGAGTTTCGTAAGCAGCTCTACACCGCCCTGCTGGAGGTGGAGGACGGCCTGGCGGCTCGCCAGCAAGGGGAACAACGACTGCACTATCTGGAGCAACAGCTGGGTTATGCGAAAGAGGCGGAGCGGCTGGCCCAGGCCCGTTTCCAGGCCGGCGCGACCGGGGTGCAACCTTGGCTGGATGAGCAGAATCGCCTGTGGGATGCCGAGCTCGCCCTGCTCGGCCAGCAGCAGAGCCAGCTCAAGACCATGGCCGGCATCTACCGGGCGCTGGGGGGCAGCGATCGGGGGTAGCAGACATGCTTGCGTGTACACCATCGACAAAGAGGGGGGAGCAATCCCCCTCTTTTCTTGCCGTTTTCTTGTTCACAAAGCAATTGATAATAGTTTTCATTTGTCTGAGAATGAGCGCCATTGCCTGTCAGGAGTACTCATATGTCACAGCCCGCCCCGGTCAATCGCCCTCGCCTTCTCACCGTCAAACACGTTCATGATGTGGGCCCGCACCTGCGCCGACTCTGTCTGACCAGCCCGGAGCTGGCAGATTATCCCTTCAGCTGTGGCGGCGCCCACGTCAAGATCATGCTGCCCCAGGCTGGGCAGCAGCAGATCGTGCTGCCAACACCGGGCCCCAAGGGACCTCGCTGGGAAGATCCGAGCCAGAAACCCATCATCCGCACCTTCAGCATCCGCGCCTTCCGCCGTGAGGCCCTGGAGCTGGACATCGACTTCGCCCTGCACGGCGACATCGGCCCCGCCAGCCGCTTTGCCCTGCATGCCCAGCCCGGCGACCAGCTGGCCATCTCGGGTCCGGGTGGCCCGGATCCCATGCTGCAGGTGGCCGAGCACTATTACATGGTGGGGGATCTCACCTCCCTGCCCGCCATCAGCGCCATGGCCGAAGCCATGCCCGTCGAGGCTCTGGGTCATATCGCCCTGCTGGTGCCCCATCAGGAAGATGTGCAGGATCTGTCGCTGCCAAGCGGGGTCAGTCTGCGCTGGTTTGTCGGTTCTCCCGAGCAGACCGAGCCCCTGGTGAACTATTTCACCGCCCTGCCCATGGTGGCGGAGCAGAGCTACTTCTGGTTCGGCGGGGAAGAGGGCCTGGTGGTGCCATTGCGTCGTCATGTCAGACGCACCCTGGACGTTGACCGCCAGCGGGTCTATGCGGTGCCCTACTGGCGCAGCGGCAAGGATGAGGATGCCTATCATCAGGACCGTCATGTGGTGATGGATAGCTGATAGTCTCTATTTTCCCTATATAAATCAGGCCTATCGCTCAAGAGCGTCAGGCCTGATTGCAATCTGGTTTCCACTCTTTTTTTCTCCTCCCCCCCATCTTGGTGATCTCCGCACCAGGGCTTGCATTCGTCAGAGACAACAAGATAATGATAATCACTCTCAATAAAGTGATGTGTCATTGCGCCCCGGCGCCCAAGAATCCAGGGCTCTGAGCCGCAAGCACCTCATTAACACCCCCAGGTACAGCAAGGTAATCCAGATGGCAGTTTTGAATTCGGTAATGCGCGCCTTCGCGGTTGAGGCCCTCCCCACCCCTGCCGATCTCTTGGCACAACATCCCTGTCCCATCGATATGGCGGAGCAAATAGAAGCGCACCGTCATCAGGTTCGCCAGATCTTTAGCGGCGACGATGATCGCCTGCTGGTGGTGATTGGCCCCTGCTCCATTCACGATCCCCTCGCCGCCCTCGACTATGGCAAGCGCCTGGCGAAGCTCGCCGTGGAGTATCAGGACCGCTTGCTCATCGTGATGCGCACCTATTTCGAGAAACCCCGCACCACGGTCGGCTGGAAGGGGCTGGTGTTTGATCCCCATCTGGATGGCAGCAACGACATAGGCCAGGGCCTGCACCTGGCCCGTCAACTGCTGCTCGACATCAACCAACTGGGGCTGGCCACCGCCACCGAGTTCCTCGATACCACCAGCTTCCTCTACCTGGCCGATCTCATCAGCTGGGGCGCCATTGGCGCACGCACCACTGAGTCTCAGGTGCACAGGCAGCTCGCCTCCGCCCTGCCCTGTCCCGTCGGTTTCAAAAACGGCACGGACGGCAATATCCGGGTCGCCATCGATGCCATCCAGGCCAGCGAGGCATCCCATCTGTTTACCGCGCCCGGCAGCCAGGGCGGTATCGTCGTCATCAAGAGTGAAGGCAACCCGAGCGGGCACATCATATTGCGCGGCGGCACCCTCCCGAACTATCACCAGAGCGACGTGGAAGAAGCGGCTGAACGTCTGGCACGTCAGGGGCTCAACCCTCGTCTGATGGTGGATTGCAGCCACGGCAACAGCCAGAAGCAGCACAAGAACCAGACTCGGGTCGCCGCTGAGCTCTGCCGTCAGCTGAGCGAGGGGAGTGACGCCGTCGCCGCCGTCATGGTCGAGAGCTTCCTGCAGGGGGGCAGTCAGAAACCGGCCCCCCTGAGCGAGCTGCAATACGGCCAGTCCATCACGGATGCCTGCCTGTGCTGGGAAGAGAGCCAGACACTGCTGGCCATGCTGGCCGAAGCGGTCGAGGCCCGCCGCCATGCCGGCAAGCGCACATCCCATTCCCTCCGCAATAAAGATACCCAGCCCGTCAGTTAATCTGAGCTATTTAACAAATACGGGGCCATCATGGCCCCGTATTACCATCCCTCATACAAGGCCGATTAACACGAATATGTGTTGGTATTTGGGTGCCAAATAGACCAGAGATAACGAAAGAAATGAGAATTGCTCGATCTCGAGCGGTTTACTGTGTGAAAGGAATCATGATCGCCAAAGAGGAATCCCAATGATCATCGGCTATTTCATCACACAGTGTCGTTCCCCTCTTTCTCATCCCGACGTCATTCGCGATATCGAATGGGCTGTATGAGTCCTCGCTGAATGGCAAGTGATGGAGTCTTGGGTAGTGGCATCTTGCGTGATGGAGAGCGCGCTTGTTACCGATGGCGTCTTTTCTTACAGCCCAGTCTTATTGCCTTGTCTTAAGGCCCTATGCTGGCCATGGCTATTTCAAATCTGCACGCAGGTTCTTTATACAGGCAGGCAGCCACCCTCTTCTCACAGAATGTTACAAATAATAATGCCGCCCAGAAGGCGGCATTATTGATGATCTGGCTTGACGCTTAGATCAGGAAATCATTCAAATCCTTGCCCAGCGCAACCTGTTCGGCAATCGCTTTAGGCATGCGGCCCTGACCGGTCCAGGTTTTTTCCTGACCATCTTCCTGATACTTGTATTTCGGCGGACGCGGAGCACGCTTGCTCTTGGTCGCGGCAGCGGCGGCAGGTGCGGCGGCGCTGCCGATCAGCTCGCGGGGATCGATACCGGCTTGTTGCAGCATCTCGGTAAACTCGCTCAGCTTGCGCTGACGCTCTTCTTGCTCGGCACGCTCTTGTTCAACGGACTCAGCGCGCTCGTTATATACCAGATCAAACTTCTCTTTCGCTTCTTGCAGTTGTTCAAACGGCAGTTCACGAATGGCAGCACGCAGGCTGCGAATGTTCAGCAGAACTTTCAGAAACTCGTTCATTACTTCCTCACAGAATTATTTTTGTATGTCACAGGGATAGCACAATTTGAGAATAGCACGCCCGCTTGATAACAACATAATGATTTTATAGCGATCAAAAGATGAGTCGCAACATCAGAATCATTATTCGCTGTCGTTATTTTATTCGACAACCGTTGTTGAAAAGCAGCATGCATAGATAGTTATTTTTTCAGTATTGATTCATCCAGTCTCGTTTCCTCGCGATACAAGTTGGTCAGAGAAACAAATACGGCACCATTCGGGTATTGACTCATGACAAGAGCCGGGTTTTATCACGCTCGGTCGTGCCATCTCTGTTAGCCTTGACTCTCTACATCCCAGACAAATTACAGCCCGTATTATTCACGCTGACACAAATACACTGCCGATAAATGATGCGACCCCACGCAGATATGAATTCCCGATATGGCCTCCAGCTCAACTTGCCAGTTGCGCCTGGGCGCTGATCCAATCGATAAAGGCCTGGATCTTGGGACACTGGCGGTTCGGGAGCGTGGCCAAGTAATAGCGCTGCTCGCAGCGTACTTCTTTATCCGGGAATGGGGCCACCAACTCGTTCCTTGCCAACCGCTTGCTCACCAGGTTCTTGCGACCCATGGCAACCCCGGCGTGGTTCATGGCGGCTATGATGGCGAGATCGGAGCGATCGAACCCCATGTTTGCCTGACAGCCGTCGATGAGGATGCCGGATTGGCGAGCCCAACTCTGCCATTCGTCGGTTTCCGAGTCATGGCCCCAGGCCTGCCTGTCGTGCAGCAGGCGACAGTGCTGCAAATTATCCGGATTACCGAGCAATTGGTGCTGCTCGGCATATTTCGGACTGCACACAGGCACCATGTATTCATCCATCAACGGGTGAATGGCGAGCCGCTCCGGCGTCTTGTCATCAAAATAGAGCGTCACGTCGATGCCATAACCGTGCAGGTTGATGTTCTCGTTACCGGTCATGATGTTGAGATCGATTTGGGGATGCAGGCGGGAGAAGTCAGCTAGCCTTGGCACCAGCCAGCACTGGGCGATGGAGGGGCGGGAGTAGACGGTCAGTGAGCCCGACAGCTCCTGATTCTTGATCTCCAAAATCTCCTGATTGATGAACTCAAGGGATGACTTGAGCGCCCAGAATATCCTCTGCCCCTCCGCCGTCAGCACCACCTTGCGGTGAAAACGCTGGAACAACTTGAAGCCGAGCTCCTCCTCCAGGGCGCTGATCCTGTGGCTCACCGCGCTCGGGCTGAGCGCCAGCTCGTCCGCCGCCAGGGCGAAGGAGCTGTGACGGGCCGCCGCCTCGAAGGTATGCAGCTTGGCGAGCTGATAGCCACTCAGCAGCTTGTTTCTCGATACATAGTGCTCTTCGGTATACATCCGCATCTCTCGGCAGGCCGTCGGGTCATGTCGCCATCATATCCAAACCCACGCCCTTTTGGATGCAGCAAACGAATCCAAATCGCCATATCCAAGGAAAATGTGATGAATGTGGCACGCTTGCATCAATCCAGCGCACCCAAGACCCCGTTTTCATCATTTGTCAGCACCCTCGCCCTTGCCGTTCAATAGCCCCATCAATCTCAGTCCATCACGTATGTCGAGGCGCAGTATGAATTCTGAAATGTGGGTCGTCGGTACCTTGCTGACAAGCATCATCCTGATCGTCTTCACCATAGTGAAGGGCAAGGTGCATCCCTTCCTCGCCCTGCTGCTGGCGAGCTTCTATGTGGGCACCATGATGGGGATGAACCCGGTCAAGATGGTTAACGCCATGGAAGAGGGCATTGGCGGTACCCTAGGCTTTCTCGCCGCCGTCATCGGCCTTGGCACCATACTCGGCAAGATGATGGAGGTATCGGGCGCCGCCGAGCGCATCGGTCTCACCCTGCAAAAATGCCGCTGGCTCTCACCCCAGGTGATCATGGTGTTGGTCGGTCTGGTGTGTGGCATCACATTGTTCGTCGAGGTCGGGGTGGTACTGCTCATTCCGCTCGCCTTCTCCATCGCCCGCAAGACCAACACCTCGCTGCTGACCCTGGCCATCCCGCTCTGCACCGCTCTGATGGCCGTGCACTGCATAGTGCCGCCCCACCCGGCCGCCCTCTATGTCACTAATCAGCTCGGCGCCGACGTGGGATCCGTCATCGTCTATGGCCTCGCAGTCGGGCTGTTTGCCTCCCTCATCGGTGGCCCTTTGTTTCTGAAGCTGCTCGGCAAACGCGTGCCATTCAAAAGCGTTCCCGCCGCCTTCGCCGATATCCAGGCGCGCGATGAGGCCGAGCTGCCGACCCTGAGCGCCTCCCTCTTCACCGTGCTGCTGCCCATACTGCTGATGCTGGTCAAGACGGTGGCCGAGCTCAACATGGCGCATGATGGCGCCCTCTACACCCTGCTGGAATTTATCGGCAACCCCATCACCGCCATGTTCATCGCCGCCTTCACCGCCTACTACGTGCTGGGGATCCGCCAACGCATGAAGATGGAGGGGCTGCTGGACCAGACCGAGCAGTGTTTCTCCTCCATCGCCAATATCCTGCTGATCATCGGGGCCGGCGGTGCCTTCAACGGCGTGCTCAAGGCCAGTGGCCTTGGGGACAGTCTGGCCGGCATCCTTTCCCAGCTGGACATGCACCCCATACTGCTGGCCTGGCTGGTGGCCATCATATTGCACGCTGCAGTGGGCTCCGCCACTGTGGCCATGATGGGGGCCACCGCCATCGTCTCCCCCATCATGGGGCACTACCCCGACATCAGTCCCGAGATCATGACGCTGGCTATCGGCTCAGGGGCCATCGGCTGCACCATGGTCACCGACTCCCTGTTCTGGCTGGTCAAGCAGTATTGCGGCGCCACCCTGAACGAAACGCTCAAGTACTACACCAGTGCCACCCTGGTCGCCTCCCTGATGGCACTTGCCGGCACTTTCCTGCTTTCCTATATCGTATAAACAGACAGAGATATCCCATGAAAAACATCGATGTTTCCCAGCTCACCGCCCAATTCCCGCTGGTTCGCTCCCTGATCGCGCTCGAACCCCTGACCTGGTTCAATCCCAAGGCCACCACGCTGACCGTCGGGTTGCCCCATGTCGGCCTGGACCAGCGCGATGTCGCGGATACTTCGGCCCGCCTCGCCCGCTTCGCCCCCTATCTGTGTGAAGCCTTCCCCGAGACCCGCATCACCCAGGGCATCCTGGAGTCAGAGATCGCCACCATCCCCGCCATGCAGGCCACCCTCAACGAGCGTTACGGCGTCGAGGTCAGCGGTCGGCTGTTGCTCAAAAAAGACAGCCACCTGCCCATCTCCGGCTCCATCAAGGCCCGCGGCGGCATCTACGAGGTGCTGACCCACGCCGAACAGCTGGCGATCAAGGCCGGCCTGCTGCGCACTGAAGATGACTACCGCAAGCTGTTCACGGACGAGTTCCGCCAGTTCTTCGGCCAGTACAGCATCGCAGTGGGCTCAACTGGCAACCTCGGCATGTCCATCGGCATCATGAGCGCCAAGCTCGGCTTCACCGTCACGGTCCACATGTCCGCCGATGCGCGGGAGTGGAAGAAGCGCAAGTTGCGCGAACATGGGGTCATAGTGGTGGAATACGCCGAAGATTACGGGGTTGCGGTAGAGCAGGGGCGCAAGGAGGCGGAGCGCGATCCCAACTGCTTCTTCATCGACGACGAGAACTCCCGCACCCTGTTCCTCGGCTACTCGGTGGCCGGCGAACGGCTGAAGAAACAGTTCGATGAGATGGGTATCGAGGTGGACGCCGAACATCCGCTGTTCGTCTACCTACCCTGCGGTGTGGGCGGTGGCCCGGGCGGGGTCGCCTTTGGCCTCAAACTCGCGTTCGGGGATAACGTCCACTGCTTCTTCGCCGAACCCACCCACTCCCCCTGCATGCTGCTCGGGGTCCACACCGGGCTGCACGACCAGATTTCGGTGCAGGATCTGGGCATAGACAACCTCACCGCCGCCGATGGTCTGGCGGTGGGACGCGCCTCCGGCTTCGTCGGCCGCGCCATGGAGCGGCTGCTGGATGGCTTCTTCACCCTGACCGATCAGGAGATGTATGACCTGCTGGGGCTGCTGGCCAAAGAGGAGCAGATCAGGCTGGAGCCCTCGGCGCTGGCCGGTATGCCAGGCCCCTGGCGAGTGACGGCCGACCGCGCCTGGCAACTGGCTCAAGGAATGGATGAAACCGTCATGGCCCGGGCCACCCACCTGGTGTGGGCTACCGGCGGCGGCATGGTGCCAACGGCCGAGATGGAGAAATATCTGGCCACCGCCAAGATTTAAGTTTTTTTCAACTGCCAAACCCGCCTTCATGGCGGGTTTTCTCTTCATGGATCAGCAAGATGGCACATCTTTTGATCTGTGCATGCCAGCCCCCATGCCTTGCTGTTTGATGCTAATCCCCCCAAGTTGGTTATTTTGTGATACGATAGTGGCCGTTTTTTGATAATTGCGCACCGTTGTCACCCTGATCTGACCATAAACGGGGGATAACGTTCTGCTCATAATGGGCGGCGCGCAATGCAACAAGTGACCTGGATGAGTCAGTTCTGGCGAGAGACATCGGTCAGACAAGGACTCACCAAGGCACCTTAGATAAGGAGATCGGGCTATGAAACAGTATCAAAGCTGGCTGGGACAATATCTGATGAGCCGCCGCGATGGCGATCACGCCATGGCATCCGAACTCGCCAACTCCATCTGCGAGTTCTGGCAAACCCAGGGCGATGAAGCCGAGACCAGCAAATGGCAACAGATCTACCAACAGCACGTGGAAAAGACCACCTGAGGGCGAGCATCCCTCCCATCAGAACAGTTTTCCCATAAAACTGTTCTCCACCGGGTATCCCTGCCGATATCCACGACAACGGCCCCATCCAGGGGCCCTTGTGATCCTGCCTTCCAGCGACCCAGGGCGTCGCCCTATTTCAGACGTTTACCCTCTGCGTCCACCAGCGGCTCGCCATCCTCCTTGGCAAAGGCCCCTTTCTGCTGATCGGGCAAGATATCGAGCACCAGCTCCGAGGGGCGGCAGAGCCGGGTCCCGAGCGGCGTCACCACGATCGGGCGGTTGATGAGTAAGGGGTGGGCCAGCATGGCGTCGATGAGCTCGTCATCGCTGAACTTGTCCTCCGCCAGTCCCAACGCCTCAAAGGGCGGGACGTTCTGGCGCAACAGCTCGCGCGGGCTTATCCCCATGTCGGCAATGAGCTGCACCAGGGTGGCGCGGCTCGGCGGCGTCTCCAGATAGTGGATGACATCGGGCTCCACGCCGCTGTTGCGAATAAGTTCAAGCACGTTGCGGGAGGTACCGCACACCGGGTTGTGATAGATGATGATATCGCTCATTGGGTGTACTCCCGGGAGTTGGATTGTTCATACCAGGCCTGGCTGCCATTGACGATACGCACCACCACCAGCATGACCGGCACCTCGATGAGCACGCCGACCACGGTGGCGAGCGCCGCCCCGGAATGGAAGCCAAACAGGCTGATGGCGGCGGCCACCGCCAGTTCGAAGAAATTCGATGCCCCGATCAGGGCCGAGGGGCCGGCTACCGCGTGCTTCTCCCCCACCAAGCGATTGAGCCAGTAGGCGAGACCCGCGTTGAAGAAAACCTGGATAAGGATCGGCACCGCCAGCAGGGCGATCACCAGAGGCTGGGCCAGAATGGCCTCCCCCTGAAAGGCGAACAGCAGCACCAGGGTAAGCAGCAGGGCCCCCATGCTCCAGGGCTGAATGCGAGCCAGCAAGGCGTCGAGCGTGCCGCGCGCCAGGGCACGCCGACGCAACCACTGGGCCAGGATCACCGGCACCACTATATAGAGCAGCACAGAGGTAAGCAGGGTATCCCAGGGCACCAAGATACTGGAGACGCCGAGCAGCAGCGCCACCAGAGGGGCGAAAGCCAGCACCATGATGAGGTCGTTGAGCGCCACCTGAGAGAGGGTGAAGTAGGGATCCCCCTTCACCAGCCGACTCCAGACAAACACCATGGCGGTACAGGGAGCGGCCGCCAGCAGGATGAGACCGGCCACATAGCTGTCCAACTGATCCGCCGGCAGCAGATCCGCAAACAGGCCGCGGATGAAGATCCAGCCGAGCAGCGCCATGGAGAAGGGTTTGACCAGCCAGTTGATGACCAGGGTGACGCCTATGCCTTTGAGGTGATCGCGCACCTGATGCAGGGCGCCGAAGTCAATCCGGATCAACATGGGGATGATCATCACCCAGATGAGCAGACCCACCGGCAGATTGACCCTGGCCACTTCCAGGGTGCCGATGAGCTTGAAGAGTTCGGGCAAGCCCTGGCCCAGACCTATGCCGACCAAGATGCAGAGCGCCACCCAGGCACTGAGGTAGCGTTCGAAGAAGCCGATGGGGCTCTGGGTTATGGCTGACATGTCACGACTCCTGACAGCAGGAAGATACTGAAACGCCGCACGCCTCGGGATGGCCGGCGCAGCACTCTTCGGTGAGATAGCCGATAAGCGCCTGCATCAAGGGGATATTGGCGCGATAGCGCAGGAAGCGCCCCTCTTGCTCCACCCTCAACAGGCTGGCGCCCAGCATGGCCTTCAAGTGAAACGACAGGGTATTGGGGGCCACATTGAGGGCGCTGGCCAGCTCGCCGGCCACCATGCCATCGAGGCCGGCACGTACCAGTTCACGCCAGGCGGCGAGGCGCACCGGCGAGGCGAGGGATTCTAGCACCTTGACGGTACTCTCGGGGGTCATGGGATCGCGCATGGGATACCTCCTTGGAAATCAACATTTCAACTATACAAGAAATATTGAAATGATCAATTCGCATACCCGCGTATGGCACCCCTGACATGATGCATGCCTTAGGCACGCACATAAAAAAGGCCAGCCCGAGGGCTGGCCTTGTCACGCGAGATAGACTTACATCTGGTCGATCATGTCCTGGGCGAACTGGGAGCAGGAGCGCAGGGTGGCGCCTTCCATCAGTCGCTCGAAGTCATAGGTGACTGTCTTGTTGGCAATCGCCGCTTCCATCCCCTTGACGATGAGATCGGCCGCCTCGGTCCAGCCCAGGTGGCGCAGCATCATCTCGGCGGAGAGGATCAGCGAACCGGGGTTAACCTTGTCCTGACCGGCGTATTTCGGCGCTGTGCCGTGGGTCGCCTCGAACAGGGCCACGCCGTCGCCGATATTGGCGCCTGGAGCGATACCGATACCACCGACCTGGGCGGCCAGGGCGTCGGAGATGTAGTCACCGTTGAGGTTCATACAGGCGATGACATCGTACTCGGCCGGGCGCAGCAGGATCTGTTGCAGGAAGGCGTCGGCGATGACGTCCTTGACCACGATAGTCTTGCCGGTTTTCGGGTTCTTGAAGGAGCACCAGGGGCCGCCGTCAATCAGCTGGGCATCGTACTCTTTCTGGGCCAGGGCATAGCCCCAATCCTTGAAGGCACCCTCGGTGAACTTCATGATGTTGCCCTTGTGCACCAGGGTCACGGAGTCGCGATCGTTGTCGATGGCGTACTCGATGGCGGCACGGACCAGACGCTCGGTACCGGCCTTGGACATGGGCTTGATGCCGATGCCACAGGTCTCGGGGAAGCGAATCTTCTTCACGCCCATCTCGTTTTGCAGGAAGGCGATGACCTTTTTGGCCTCGTCGCTATCTGCCTTCCACTCGATGCCGGCGTAGATGTCTTCGGCGTTCTCGCGGAAGATCACCATGTCGGTCAGGTCCGGGCGCTTGACCGGGCTCGGGGTCCCTTCGTAGTAACGGACCGGGCGCAGGCAGACGTAGAGGTCCAGCTCCTGGCGCAGGGCCACGTTCAGGGAGCGAATACCGCCGCCGACCGGGGTGGTCAACGGGCCCTTGATGGCCACGCAGTATTCACGAATGAAATCCAGGGTTTCGGCCGGCAGCCAGGCACCTTCGCCATAGATATGAGTGGATTTCTCGCCGGTGTAGATCTCCATCCAGGCGATAGAACGCTCGCCCTTGTAGGCTTTCTCGACCGCGGCATTCACCACATTCAGCATGGCAGGGGTGACGTCCACACCGATGCCATCCCCTTCGATAAACGGAATGATCGGGTTGTGGGGAACATTCAACTTGCCGTTAGCATCGACTGTGATTTTTTGACCCTGGGTCGGGATAACTACTCTGCTTTCCATCGGCATCTCCTAACTTCCGTTTGTTATAAATATGTCATTGAGCGCGGCCATATTAGCCCATCCATTTTCATAATCAAATGGCGGGCGCGCATGTCCGACCATAGTCGAGCACTGGATCACAATGCGCCTCGCCCGCTCGTCCTGGCGCCCTTTGTCTGCGCGCCGGCAAATGGCTGGACGAGCGCCCTGATTATCCGTTAACCCCCTCCACCTGCCCCTGCGGTTGGCTCAGGGAGCGGTATTGGGAGGGAGTCAGCCCGGTCTTCTGTTTGAACACCCGGCAAAAATAGTTCACATCCGCGTAACCACAGCGGCTCGCTACCTCTTCCAGCCGGAAGCGGTACTTTTTCAGCATGAACTTGGCCCGATCGATGCGCACCCAGCTGATGTAATCCGCCAATCGCATATGGCCCTGCTCGCGAAACAGGTGGGACAGATGGCTGGCGGAGACGTTGAAGCGGTGGGCGATGGAGTCGCGGCTGATGGGGCGGTGGAAATTCTCCTGAATGTAGATGCAGATGCCGTGGAACAGGTCAGCCCCCCGCGGCCGCTCGGCGGCGGACTCTGCCAGCAATTGGCGAGCGCTGGTGAGCAGCGCCTGCAGCAGATGGTTGTCGGTGGGAGAGCGGCCGGGATCCTCGGCCAATGCGTTGAGCGCCGCCAATATGTGCTCGATGACATGGCCGCCCCTGGCCATGATGCTGTGCTTTTGCACGTCGAAAAAATCGGGCTCATCCTGGCGCTTGCTCACCAGGCTGAAACCGAGCTGGCGCTTGCCAAACAGCAGGCTCAGCACCGAGCAGTCCGTGGTCCATTGTGGCTTGTTCCAGCCGTTGGGCGGTATGTAGAGCGCCTGACCCGGCAGCACGCTCACCTGCTTGCAACCCGACTCCTGGTCCCAGATCTGGTTGAGGTATTCACCGCTGAACACCAGTTCGAGGCGGGGAAAATTGACCTGATAACTGAACCCCGGCGGCACACCCTGTTCGCTGGCGAACCAGATCTGGTCAAAAGGAGCCTGCTCGTTGATGGCGCCATCGAGCAGTTGGCTGAAGATGAGTGACATGTTGATCCCAGTCAAGAGAGGGGCAAGCGATTGCGGCGCACGCGACCGCCCATGTTATAGTCCGGCCCGGATGGTCAATACCACCTTTTTCTTCACCCGGACTTTTTCAAAATTAACGAGGCGTCCCATATGAGCTGTCGCGATCTGCCCTCTTTTCTGTTGATGCACAACCCGATCCAGGGCTACGACTGGGGCAGCCATGACGCCCTCACCCGCCTGTTTGACATCCCCAACCCGGATGGCAAACCCCAGGCCGAGCTGTGGATGGGCGCCCATCCCAACGGCTGCTCAGAAGTAACGATCGCAGGCAGTGCCCAGAAGCTCTCCGCCCTGATCGATGCCGCCCCCACCGCCGTCCTGGGTGAAGCCACCCTAGCCCGCTTCGCCAGCCTCCCCTTCCTGTTCAAGGTGCTGTGCGCCGAGAAGGCACTCTCCATCCAGGTACACCCGAGCAAGACCCAGGCCGAGGTGGGTTTCGCCAAGGAAGAGGCCGCCGGCATTCCCCTCAAGGCGGGCAATCGCAACTACAAGGATCCGAACCACAAGCCTGAGCTGGTGTTCGCCCTCACCCCCTATCAGGCGATGAACGGTTTTCGCGCCATTCCCGCCATCCTGGCGCTGTTCAAACGGGTCAAGGTGTCAGCCCTCGGCGAGCTGGTTGCGGGTCTTGCCGCCAACCAGAACGAGGCTGGCTTGCAGCACTTCTTCCATCAGTTGCTGATCCTGGAAGGGGCGCGCAAGGATGAGGCCCTGGCGGGTCTGCTGGCCTATGCCGCCGCGCATCAGGACGAGGAGACCTTTGCGCTGATCACCAGCCTGGCCGCCCAGTACCCGGGGGATGTGGGACTCTTCTCGCCGCTGCTGCTGAACGTGGTGACGCTGCAGCCGGGTCAGGCCATGTTCCTCGACGCCTGTACCCCCCACGCCTATGTGCGCGGCACCGGCCTCGAGATCATGGCGAACTCAGACAATGTGCTGCGCGCCGGCCTCACCCCCAAGTACATAGACGTGGCAGAGCTCTTGGACTGCACCCGCTGTGTGGCCAAACCGGATGACCAGATCCTGCTCAGCCCCCGCCAGGACGGTGCAGTGCAGCACTTCGACGTGCCGGTGCCGGACTTCACCTTCAGCGTCTATCCGGCCGGTGAACATATGCTCACTACCGCCAGCGCCGAGATCCTGTTTGCCATCGACGGCGACGTCCTGCTCAAGCAGGGTGATGAAACGCTGCGCCTGGAGAAGGGGCAATCCGCCTTCATTCCCGCCGCCACGGGCCACTATCAGCTGCTGGCCGAGGGCCGGGTCGCCCGCGCCGGCAACCGCTGCTAAGCAATGACGCCAGGCAATAACATGCCAAGCGCATAAAAAACGAGGGCCATCATCGATGGCCCTCGTTGTTTTTTCTTGTACCGCTTCGCGCCACCTCAGGGGGCCGTATAGGGCACGCCTTGCGCCCATCGGGATTGCCAGTGCGCCTGGTATTGGCGAGCGACCTCCGGCATGCCGCGCAGGACTATCACGTTCTCCGAGTTGAGGGTCTCGGCGGAGGGGGCGAAGTTGAAGGAGCCAGTCTCGACCGCGCTGTCATCGACGATGATCGTCTTGTCGTGATGGAGGTGATAGCGATCGTTGGTGCGAAGCGCCACCCCGCCGCGGGTCGCCTCTTTCATGGCCGCCTGGCTCGTCTTGCCCTGATTGCGCTGCTTGTCGACCACGACCTGTACCTCGACCCCGCGTTGTTTCGCCGCGATCAGCGCCTGTACGATATCGGGGGCCTGAAAGGCGTAGGCGAGCATGCGGATGTGATGCCTGGCGCTTCCTATGGTCGCCAGCACCAGGGCGCGGGCCGAGCCTTCCGGCGAGAAGCCAACCTGCACGCTGGGAGCGGCCTGGACGATGAGCGGCAGGCAGAGCAGGGCCGCTGTTGTGATCTGTCTAAGCATCTTCATCTTTTTACCTCGATGGGCCAGGCCAGCGCCGCCGCGTTGACGAGCGTCTCCCTCACGGCGGCTGATTGGCCTGCCAATGTGCGCCTCCTTCCCACCCGTGGCAAGGGCATCAGGCTGCCAGTCGCAGATGCATGAGGAAAGGGCATGATCAGCGTCGTCCAGGCCTTCCTCTACTGCTTGTCAGGGGCTTGGTCGCCTTTGATGGGAACCTGTCCCATGGTAGGATTTCCCGTCGGACATGGCCCGCCTCCAGGATCAGATCCGTCATCCCGAGCGAGCAGGTCACATAGGCCCCCTCCATGCCGACATCCGGAGCCGAGGCGTCCCGTGACTGGTCCCTTGACCCTGCTCGTCACTCTCGCCGCTGCGCTCGACCATGACACCCCAGCGGCAAAAACCTGATGGCGCCAAGCCATTGGCACTCTGCAAGCGTGGTACGTCCCTGTGATGGTAGATAACAACTGGCTGGCGCCTGTCTGGACCCTGTTTCAACAACAACCCCTGGCCCAGGGAATCGGCCTCGCGGCCATGCTGGTCGGCATCAGCGCCTTCCGGCAGCGGGATGACGGGCGTTTTAGACTGCGCCTGTGTCTCTATCAGGGGGCCATCGCCTTCCACTTCCTGCTGATGGGGGCAAGCACGGCGGCCCTCAGCGCGGGCCTCAGTTGCGTTCGTACCGTCGCCTCCGGGCACACCCGCAGTCCCTGGGTCATGGCGTTCTTTCTGCTGCTGGTCTGGGGTCTCGGCATTCCGGGGATAAACAGCCCGGTACAGTGGCTGCCCATCATAGGCACCACCATCGGTACCTGGGGGCTGTTTCGTGCCAAGGGTATAGTGTTGCGGCTCTCCATGCTGGCAGGCGGCTTGTGCTGGACCAGCCACAACATTCTCATCGGCTCCATCGGTGGCAGCCTGATTGAGCTGAGTTTCCTGTTCGTCAACTGCCACACCATGTACCGCATGTGGCGACAACCACTGCCCAACCCCAGCTGACAAATCATCCATACCAATGATTAGCAATTAAGCAGAATTAAATTCCACACCATTGTTACATGGCAGTGGAATAAAGAACCCCCACAATCCTCTCGGACGGTGGGGGTGTGATTATCGGCCTGGCAGAGAACCCCAAACGAGGGGCCTCAACAGGCTAGTGTTCCGCCGCTTCCGGCTGGGGAGCGTCTGAGCGTTCCCGCTGCAGCTCATCGACCCTGGCTTGCCATTTGTCATGGGCCTGTTTCTGGCCCTGTGACTCAAATTCCTGGCGCATGGTGTCGATCTCTTGGTCAAGTTTTTCCATCAGGATGTCTCCTTACATCTCGGGTTACACACTGGCTGACGGCACTGTTTGGCCAACCTGCTTGCTGATTGGACACCAGATCGCTTGAAAATCCCCAACGAAATAAACGATTGGTTATGCACAATCCAATCTAAAAAATGGTCCTAAATGAGCTTGCCAGCCCCATAAAACACACTACGGCCAGCTAACTCAAGGCCTTTAAATATAAAATAGTGGTTAATTTTCAATTAATTGAAACTATACTCACCGACAAGGTCCTGCATAAAAACGGGTCGCCTGGATTATGCATTTTTCTATTCTCGAGGATCCCGGACGCCCCTCGGCAACAGCAAGCGGTCAATCTCCCCCTCTTTGCCAGCTGGCTCACATTTTAAGCGAGGGTCAAGGCGCACAAATCTCCATATCGTCCTCCCAGACAGCACCCACCACCTAACACGGTAATGTAGGTTCCCTCTCTGAAGACAATCACAAGCGATTGTTTATAAAGTGATTTTATAAGATGTCAGCACTTAGTCTCATGCCAGACAAAATGCGAGCAGGGTCACAGGCCGGGGGCGTCGACACAAAACTCCAGTAAAGGGCACATATCTCCGATTTCGGTCAGAGGGGTTGGGCGAAACAATAGCGGGGTCAATCGTTTGCTCCATCCAACCATCACCAGGGCTCGCCGAAGCCAGGAGACACATATGCTCACCTCGTTGATAGATGAAGGACTGATCTGCCTCGATCTTGCCGCCACCGACAAGCAGACCCTGTTTGTCGAACTGGCCACTCAGCTCAAGAACCGCGGTAAAATCAGCGATCAGGATGCTTTCGTACGCGATCTCTGGGCACGAGAGAATCTCGGTAACACAGGATTCGAGCAGGGTGTCGCCCTGCCCCACGCCAAGAGCGAGGCGGTGACAGCCCCCGCCATCGTCATCGGCATCAGCCGCCAGGGGATCGATTTTGGCGCCGAGGATGGCTTGCCCTCCCGCCTGTTCTTCATGATTGCCTCCCCCACCGGCGCCGCGAACCACCATATCGAGGTGCTGGCCGAGCTCTCCACCAAGCTGCTTGAGCCCCATTTCATCCCCCGCATGCAGGCGGCCACCAGCAAGGCCGAGGTGTTGTCACTGCTCTCGGCCACGGGCAGCGCCAAGGCGACCCCCACACAAGCGAGTCGGGCGCCCCAGAGTGCCCCCGAACCCCAGGATCGCAGCATCAAGGCCCAGCTCAATACCCTCAAGCAGCACCTGCTGTTTGGCACCTCCCACATGATCCCCTTTATCGTCGCGGGGGGCGTGCTGCTATCGCTCTCAGTCATGCTGAGCGGCAAGGGGGCCGTGCCCGAGGCGGGCTTCCTGAAAGACATGGCTGACATGGGGATAGCGGGGCTGACCCTGTTTACCGCCGTACTCGGCGGCTACATCGCCTACTCCATGGCGGACAAACCCGGCCTGGCCCCCGGCATGATCGGCTCCTGGATTGCGGTGCAGCAGTTTCATACCGGTTTTCTCGGCGCCATCCTGGTGGGCTTTATCGCCGGGCTTATCGTCAATCAGCTCAAGCGCATAAAACTGCCGGACTCCATGAGTTCGCTCGGCTCCATCTTCATCTATCCGCTGATTGGCACCTTCCTGGTGTGCGGAATCGTCATGTGGGTCATAGGGGCGCCCATCGCCGCCATGATGGAGGGGATGAACCATTGGCTCTCCAGCATGGCGGGCTCCGGCAAGGTGATGCTCGGCGCCATCCTGGGTGGCATGACGGCGTTTGACATGGGCGGTCCGGTCAACAAGGTCGCCACCCTGTTCGCCCAGACCCAGGTCAATACCCAACCCTGGCTGATGGGGGGCGTCGGCATCGCCATCTGCGTACCGCCGCTCGGCATGGCGCTGGCGACTCTGCTCTCCCCCAAGCGCTACAAGAAGGAAGAGCGTGAAGCGGGCAAGGCGGCCGCCATCATGGGCATGATCGGCATCAGCGAAGGGGCCATCCCGTTCGCCGCCGCCGATCCGGTGCGGGTCATCCCGGCCATAGTCGCGGGCGGCATAGTCGGCAACATCACGGGCTTTATGATGCACAGCATCAACCACGCCCCCTGGGGCGGCTGGATAGTGCTGCCGGTGGTGGAGGGCAAGATGGGCTATATCCTGGGCACTGTGCTCGGCGCCCTCACCACGGCCCTTGTCGTCAACCTGCTGAAAAAACCGGTCACCGAAGAAGATGAGGTGACCGTTGCCGATACCGACTACCAGGCCATCGAAGCGGAAGGAGAAGCTGACGTGCTCGCCATCACCGCCTGCCCCTCCGGCGTGGCCCACACCTTCCTCGCCGCCAAGAGCCTGCAAAAGGCGGCGGCCAAGGCGGGGATCAAGCTCAAAGTGGAGACCCAGGGCGCCAACGGCATCATCAACCGCATCACGGCAAAGGACGTGGCCAACGCCCGCTGCGTCATCCTGGCCCACGACGTGGCCATCAAGAACAAGGAGCGCTTCGCCAATATCGAGATAATCGATGTCAAGACGCGGGATGCTATCCATAATCCAGATGGATTACTGGCCCGTACCCAGGCGGCCAGCAACAAGGTGGCCTGATAAACCCATGAGATTGCGATAACTCGTTGAGATTAAAAGGGGCCCCTGGGGCCCCTTTTTAGTCGATATCTCGGCGCATCCCCCATCTGATAGCCCAACCACCGAGCCCTCGGCAGCAGGCCCCAGAGCCAGGTTCTGGTACCTCTTGCCCCTCTTTTCCTTACCGTTTTGACTAAGCCACGAGCGTACTCAAGGCAATGGGATTGACCCAAGTAGGGATGGCTGCATTCTGCGTCGACTCGTTAAGATAGGCCCACAGGCGCCACGCCTTTTCCCTCGGAGTCATAAATGGACCTTATGTTGTTGCTCGGCTTGATCGCCATGGGAGGCACCTTCTATGCCATGCGCTTCTGGGACAAGCGCCACGCCAACCCCGACTGGTTGCGTCTGCCCAACCGCGCCGAATACCTGGATGCCCACCCGGATTGCGCCACCGGGGATGAGCTGGGTGCCCGCTGCTGCGCCTGCGGCTCGGACAAGGTTGTTGGCCATCCCCAAACCGGCTGGCCGGATCATCGCTATCGCCACACCTGTCTCGCCTGCGGCAAGGTGCTGTTTCGCACCCAGGAGCCCAGGTAAACGACCTTACATATCCGCCAGCCAACGCGATATGGCTGAGGCTGGAACTGGAATCTGCGGCAATATGGAGATGACCCGGTGAACTTCGGGCTAAGAGGGACGGGAAGCAATGGCGCAAGATTTAACAGCCCTGAAGCGAAAATGGCTTAAAAAGCATCTGCAAGAGTTACGGGCAACCAAACATGAGGATGAGGAAAAAGGAGGAATGCTGAGTTTCGTCGGCATCCTGTGCGCACTCATCCCCCTGTTGACAGCGGCTGTGTACTTTGTGGGAATGCGTTACTACCACGGCTATCTGAGCCAGTTCGGACTCGAAGATACCGAATTCTCTCAACCAGCGGATGTGACTCTCTTTCATGGGTTTTACCTGCTGCTCAAACTGTTCTTACCTTATGTACTTCCTCTGGCGATGACAGTTGGAGGGCTATTTGCCGTACTCACATTTTTCTTTTTCAAAGTGAAGTGGCGACTGGCACTCTCTTGGTGGGTTATTCGCTTTTTTGTTCTGCTCCCCATAGTGCTGAAGGGAGGAAAAATCGCTCACAACTATCCGGCCCCCTTTACCTTTAATTGCTTGATTTGGCTAAAAAACACTTACTTAAAATTTGCACTTTTTATTCTTCCTCCCCTGCTGGTTATCTGGGCATCCGAATACACCAAGCCCATGGGTAAAGAGCTGGCTCGCAGCCAGATCGCCCGCCTAGAGCAAGGCAACTGGCCAGAGAGTGAGGCCCATAGCCAGTCGCTCCTGCTCGGGGATGAGCCCCATATCCGCATCGCCTGCAACGGCTCCCACTGCGCCTACCACCTCAAGGAGGGCGATACCCTGATCCTGCGCTTCGATCAAATAGAGCAGACCCGCTATCGCGCCAAGCCCTCTACTCCAAACGAAGAGGGCCGCCCCTAGGCGGCCCGCAGGTTGTCAACGCGCCATCAATTCCCCAGCAGATCGGTGAGCGCACCAATCAGGGCATCCAGTCCCTTGTCGAGCTTCTTGCGCGAGCAGCCGACGTTGAGGCGGATAAAGCCGCGCCCCTCGGGGCCATAGGTGTCGCCACGCATGATGGCGACACGGTATTTTTCCACCAGCAGGGTTTGCAGGGCGTCCATCTTCTCTGCCGTGTCGATACCAAGTCCGCTGAGATCAATCCAGACGAGATAGGTGCCTTCGGGCACCCGATAGTCGATGGCGGGGAAAGCGCCGTTGAGCCGATTGGCCACCCGGCTCAAGTTGTCGTGCAGGTGGATTTTCAGGGCGTCCAGCCAGGCATCGCCGTCGTGATAGGCGCTGATATGGGCCAGCACCCCGAGTATGGGGGGAGATGAGAGGCCGTGGGCGGCCTTGAGGCGGCGCAAGTAATCGGCGCGCGCCGCTGCATCTGGAATAAAGGCGTAGGCACCGCCGAGGGCCGGAATGTTGAAAGACTTGGAGCCCGAACTCACCAGCGCCCAGCCATAGTCCATGGCCACCTCGCTCCAGGGTGTGTAGGGGGCGAAGCTCATGTCCATGTGGATATCATCCGAGATGACCCTCACTCCATGGCGCTGGCAGATGGCGGCCATGCGAGAGAGTTCGTCCCCCGTCCAGACCCGGCCCGTGGGGTTGTGGGGGTTACAGAGCAGCAGAACGCTGCAATCCGGGCGGGCCGCCAGACGCTCGAAGCCGTCCCAGTCGATGTGATAGTTCCCCTCCCGCTTTACCAGCGGACAGGAGAGCAGCACGCGGTCGTTGGCGCCGAGCATATTGCCGAAGGCGTCGTAGGCCGGAGTGTGTACCAGCACCCCCTCGCCCGGGGTGGACCAGAGTCTGATCAGCTGGGCGATGATATAGATGACCGAGGGGCCGTAGACCAGAGTATCTGCGTCCAGTTCGGCGCCATAGCGGCGGGCAAACCAATTGCAGATGGCCCCCTTGAAGTCGTCGTGATTCCAGCGGCTGTAGCCAAAGACCCCGTGCTCCAGCCGTTTGGCCAGGGCCGCGCGAATGCAGGGAGCAGTCTCGAGATCCATGTCGGAGATGGTAAAGGGGAGCAGATCGGCATGGCCGAAGCGGTCCGCCACATAGTCCCACTGGGTGCAGTAGGTGCCGTGGCGGTCGACCTCTCGCTCGAAGTCATAAATCTGATGCATGGGGTTTGATTCTCCATCGATGCGGCGAATAACCAGAAGGAAGAGACAAGGGGGCCTCGGCCCCCCTGTCGTGATTGTTGGTTCGCACTCAGGCGCCCATCAGGCTCTGCAGCTGGTTTTTCACCAGATGGACCTGGGGCCCTATCACCACCTGCAGGTTGTGCTCGTCGAGCTTGATCACCCCGATGGCGCCGTTGGCCTTGAGCAGCTTGTCATCGACCCGGCTCATGTCCTGCACCGACATCCGCAGCCGGGTGATGCAGTTATCCAGCGCCAGTATGTTGTCGGCGCCCCCCAGGGCATTGAGGATGATCTCGCCGTTGTAACCGCTGCTGCCCGCCTTCTTGCCGGCCGCTTGCGGCGCGTCGTTGCTCTCAATTTCGCGACCCGGGGTTTTGAGGTTAAAGCGCACGATGGCGAAGCGGAACACCCCGTAGTAGATGGCAAACCAGATGGCGGCCACCACCGGCACCAGGTACCACTTGGTGGCGGTGCCTTGCAGCACGCCGAACACCAGGAAATCGATGAGGTTGCCGTCGGTATTGCCTATGGTGACCCCGAGCAGCCCCATGGTCATGAAGCCAAGGCCGGTCAGGATGGCGTGGATGACGTAGAGCACGGGGGCCACGAACAGGAACAGGAACTCGAGCGGCTCAGTGATGCCACCGATGACGCAGGCGACCACCCCGGAGACCAGCAGCGCCTTGATCTTGCCGCGATTCTCCGGACGGGCGCAGTGATACATGGCGAGGGCCGCGCCCGGCAAGCCGCCGAGGAAGGCCGGCATCTTGCCCTGAGAGAGGAAGGAGGTGGCCGACACCGAGAACTGGGTGGTATCGGCGCAGGAGAGCTCGGAGTAGAAGATGTTGAGCGCCCCGCTCACCTCGTTGCCACAGACCAGCTGGGTGCCACCGGCCTCGGTGAAGCGGATGAGCGCCACCAGGATGTGGTGCAGGCCAAGGGGCAGCAGCAAGCGTTCACCGGTACCGAACAGGAAGGGGCCGAAGGGGCCGGCGTGGGAGATGACGGCGCCGATGCCGTTGATGCCGGCGGCAAACCAGGGCCAGACCAGGGGCACCACCAGACCGACCACCCCCAGCACGATGGCGGTGATGATGGGCACGAAGCGGGCACCGCCGAAGAAGGCCAGGGCATCTGGCATCTTGTAGGTGTAGAAGCGGGCGTGGAGCTTGGCGACTATGACCCCGACTATGATGGCCCCCAGGATCCCGGTATCGATGGAGCTGATACCGAGGATGGATTTCACCCCGTAGGCCTTCTCTGCCGCCGCGTCACCGATGACGTTCGCCACCGTCAGATAGAAGTTGATGGAGAGGTTCAGGGCCGCGTAGCCAACGAAACCGGCGAAGGCCGCCACCCCCTTCTCTTCACGGGCGAGGCCGAGGGGAATGGCGACTGAGAACATCACCGGCAGGTAGATGAAGGCCACCAGCCCCACCTTGGTCATCCAGAGGAACAGCAGTTGCAGCACGGTGTGATCGAGGAAGGGCATACTCTGCTTCACCGCATCGCTGGTGAGTGAGCTGCCGACACCGAGCAGGATACCGGAGAAGGCGAGCAGGGCGACCGGCAGCATAAAGGTCTTGCCGAGGCTCTGCAGGAACTCCCAGATCGTGGATTTGGCGGGGGACTTGGCCATCTGTCTAATCCTTGTGAAGTGAAGGTCAGGTCCTGTGCCTCCCCTTCTCTTATCCGTCAGCAGCGCTGGACAGAGAAAGAGGGATCGCATCAGGTTTCGCGAATGATAAAACGTTTTATCAACTCAAAATCCGCGACAAGATCACAATTTCACCGCCAAAAACACCACCGTCACCAGATCTGTGAGGCAGATCCCTCCCCGCGTGCTGTAACGTTTTACTCCTCTCCCTCCGGGGGTATGCTGTGCCTCTCGGCTCTCCTATCGTCCCATGCGCTCGCCTATGTCGCTCAAACCGCTGCCATCCAAGAATGCCAAGATCACCGACGTGGCCCAGCTGGCGGGGGTCTCGGTCACCACAGTCTCCATGGTGCTGCGGGGCAAGGGGCGCATCTCCCCGGCTACCGCAGAGCGGGTGCAGCAGGCCATCAGCCAACTCGATTATGTGCCCAACAGCGCTGCCGCCAACCTGCGCAGCCAGCACTCCAACCTGGTGGGGCTGATCCTGCGGGACATCACGGATCCCTTCTATACCGAGGTGACCGCCGGGGTGAGCGAGGTGCTGGAGCAGCAGGGTTATCTGCTGTTTCTGACCCAGTGCGGCCACAGCCCGGAGCGGTTGCAGCAGAGCATACAGTCCCTGTCGCGCCAGGGGGTGGCCGGCATCATCTTCAACCCGGTGCGCGGCGCCGCCGCCAAGACGCTGCAGACCCTGCTCGACTCCCAGCTGCCCGTGGTGTGCGCCGCCCGCTCCTACTACCGCGACGACGTGGACTTTATCGGCCCGGACAACACCCACGCCGCCAAGCAGGCCGCCACCTACCTCATCGAGCAGGGCCATCGCCATATCGCCTACGTGGGCGGGCGGGCAGACTCCCTCACCCGGGCCGAGCGGATCGGCGGCTACTGCGCCAGCCTGCTGCAATACGGATTGCCGTTCAAACCCGAGTGGGTGCTGGAGTGCGATCGCACCCAGCGCAGCGCCGCCGACACCATAGCCCAGCTGCTGCACCAGCATCCCAAGGTGACCGCCATCCTCTGCCACTATCCCGAGGTGGCCCTCGGCGGTATCTACGGGGTGGAGGCGAGCGGGCGCACCGTGGGCAAGGACAACTACATAGGCCAGCAGGTGGCCCTGCTCGGCTTTGACGACATCGCCGAGGCCGAACTCACCTTCCCCGCCCTCACCTTCGTCGACTCCCCGGCCCGGGAGATTGGCCGCCAGGCCGCCCGCCGCCTGCTGACTCGCATGCAGCAGCCCGAGCTCGCCCCCAACCGCCATATCATCACCCCCAGCCTGCAGAAGCGGGAGTCGGCATAAGTCGCCGTGTACAGCCGTTCGGCCGCGCAACAACGGGTTTCGTCATCGGGTAGTGTTATCTGCGGCCTGTCAGCGCACATGGGTGACAACGGATGAACCAGCCCCCCGCATGGGGAGGGCTTTTTATCAGCGTTAGGAGCGCCAAGGGGGGAAGAATATGATGGGTCCGTCCACCAGTTAAGGAGCCCGGATCAAGATGAGCACCCAGAGCAAAGATCAACAGCACACAGAACCGCAGAGCGAGATCCACCGCTGCGACCAGTGCGGCGAGCGAACCCGCCATCTGGTGGTGCTGGTCCCCCGCAACCACAGCCAGGACATCATGCCCAAGGAGCCACGCAAGGCCTTCTGGCAAGCCTTTCGTGCCAGCACCATCACCAACTGGGCATTTGGCTCGACCCTGGCCTATCAGACCACCCATGTACGGCACCTGATCTGCGAGCGCTGCGGCGAGAAGTTTCTCGAGTATTGAGTCGGGATCCAGAGCGCTGCATCTCTAAACAGCTGGCTCCTCTGGGCCAGTTCATCCAACCCCCGAAAATAAGCCATTTATAGATCCCGATCGGTTTTTATCGACGCCCTATTTTGTTCACTCACCACCTTGGTTAAGATACTTCACTTGGCTATCAAGGCGATTACGGATCCCCATTCATGGCTCGAGTCTGTAATACACCAGCAAGTCGCTTGTGGGTAAAAATCAACAGGACGGAGGCTTTAATTTAGGGTGGTAGCCTGCCCAATAAAGATTGAAAATACTTGATCATGCTTTTGCAATAATCCTATTAGTCTACGCTAATCCCACCTATAATTTCATATCAGCTCGATGAATAAACACACTAATTTTATGCCAAATGCAACTGAATGCTGGCACTAAAAACATTGAATGTCTGCACTATACACATTAATTAAAAGCATAAAAATGGAATTTTGGTAAGAAATGAAAAAAACAACATTTGCTTGTATAAAAGAATCAAAGAGAATGAAAAATAAGACTTTAATTTATGATTTTGGCGTAAGTCATGAGAAAAAAATTAGATTTATAAGATTATGGTTCCTAAGGATCCTATCTCCTACGTGGTGGTATGCTGATCATGTTAAGAAGGGTTCAAATCCTGAGAGTAGGATGAGAGGGATTATAGCTCGTAACTACTCGTATCTGTTTATATCTATGCTTTCCACCTTAATTTTCGGCGGACTTTTTTCTTATGGAGTATTTCATTATGTTCCTGCTTGGTTGACCTATAGTATTTTTTTATTCATATATTCACTTCCATTTTCCAGATGCAATGAAATATTTCTGGCTTTTATCGCTGATGCTCTAGATAAATCGGAAGGAAAAGTAAGCTCTAGCTTACTTTCTTACAGAGAGCGTATCGAATTAGCGCTAAAAAGTTATATCGAGTTAATTTTAAATTATTCTTTAATATACTTGTTAATACCTAAAGAATGGTTTAATAAAAGTTTCGAAAGTGTTTTAGACACTATTTATTTTAGCGGTGTCACTATCACCACCTTAGGTTACGGTGATTATTCACCAACGCACTGGTTACCAAAGATCCTGATAATTCATGAGGTACTTGTTGGTTTTACTCTTATTATAGTTAGTTTCGCTTTATATGTAGGAAAAGCACCAACCGAGCCTAATTTATAGGTTAAAATTAGAAGTCTATGTATGTTGGTTCAGTACCAACATACTTGGTTGGTTGGTTGGTTGGTTGGTATCAAGCACCACGAACCTAACCTATATTGGAAAAACAAGCCAATAAAACCTCTTCGCTCATTTAATAAGCATAAGCGCTAACGGATGCAAAAACATATATACTTATATCTTGTCTAATTCAAATCCAGTCTAACCATTACTATACCATTCAGTTTACCCCCGAATTCATCTGGCATGACATCTACATAGGGTTGTTTTCACTAGGGACCTTATATCTCTATTTTAATTTTTTCTCTTCTATTTTCCCCATCATTTATGAACAAGTGAAAAACCTGAGGCCGATAAAATATCGAAAACTAATAAACAGAGAAAATATAATACCATTATCTAGTATCACATGGGCAACAAATGCAAATTATTTCAATGCAACAAAAAATAAAGATGAGAATGAAATATGCAGATAAGAAAAGCCAGCCACCATGAGCTGGATACCATCTACTGGATGGGGTTTGATGCCTGGGGTGGTGCTCTTGTGCCAACTGAATATCTGGCGAGCAGCCAAGGTAGTAAGAAGTATCAGTCCGGTGTGTGGCATGTCCTGGTGGTCGATAATCAGCCTGTCTCGTCCCTGATCGTCTATCGGGACAGCTTTGGCCTTGGTCAGGGCTGTTTTGGCATAGGTTCACTGGCAACGACGCCTGCGATGAGGGGACAAGGGTTTGGCGCCCATCTGCTGCGCGCCGTGACAGATATGCTGCTGGATGCCCCCGATGCCATCGCCACGTTTCTGCATGCGGATATCGACCATCACTTCTACGAGAGGCTGGGGTATAGGCGCCTTCCGGGGGTTGATTGCATGTATTTCTCTCATAGGCGGCCACATTATGTCGGTGAACCGCCGACCTACTTTTAATCCATTCCCTGCTAATCCGCTCTCAGCCACCATCCATACGGCTGCCACCCGATGGCTAGCGACTTTTCTCCACCTTTCCCCTGCTTGTTTCCCCCCTCAACCCCTCCATTACCGCCATTTATGTGCGTTGGCTCACATCCAGAAACCTCCTCTTACCTCACAAATTTACAGAAATACAGCTCCCTTCGCCCAGATAAGGGCTGGCTCAATGGATGATACTTATCGGCACACACACTTTTAATCTACTGATTTTTAACTATAAAAAATCACTCAGTGGTTCAGTCCAGGTCCGTTTTGTCAGCTGGTCTGCTGTGAGATCGGGGTCACACTCAAGGTGATAGCGCACAAAAATCCAGTATTTCGCAGTTTTGTCCGATAGGGGGAAGCTCACGCGTCCACCATAATAGGAGGGTCAAATTTGTCTGCATGTCCCGGGTAGCACCTGTCGTGGTCACCCGGGAAACGATGCCAACAGGCTCCAGCAAGGAGCGGGGAGAACACCATGATCACCACCCTTATCAACGAGCAGCTGATCGCGCTCGATTTAAAGGCCAGCCGCAAGGAGGAGGTCTTCAGCGAGATGGCCCATCTGCTGGCGGCGCAAGGCAAGGTCAGCGACGAGCAGCAGTTCATCAAGGACTTGTGGGCCCGGGAAGAGCTGGACAACACAGGTTTTGAGGAAGGGGTAGCCCTGCCCCACGCCAAGAGCGCGGCGGTAAGCACTCCGGCGGTGGCCATCGGCATCAGCCGCGCCGGCATCGACTACGGCGCCGAGGATGGCAAACCGTCCCGCCTGTTCTTCATGATTGCCTCCCCGGCCGGCGGCGCCAACCACCATATCGAGGTGCTGGCCGAGCTCTCCGCCAAGCTGATTGAAGAGGGCTTTATCGACGCCCTGCTGGCCGCCAAGACCTCGGCCGAGGCGCTGGCGCTCTTGCTCGAGAAGAAAGAAGAGACGGTAGCCGCTCCGGCTGCCGACAAGGGCCTCATCATAGGGGTCACCGGCTGCCCGGCCGGTATCGCCCACACCTATCTGGCGGCCGAATCCCTGGAGCGCGCCGCCAAGGAACTGGGCTATGAGGTGAAGGTGGAGACCAACGGCTCCATCGGTGTCAAAAACAGCCCGACCGCGGCCGAAATCGCCCGTGCCAGCGCCATCGTGGTGGCCTGCGACAAGCAGGTGGACATGGCTCGCTTCAACGGCAAGCCGCTCATCAAAACCGGGGTCAAGGCCCCCATCAAGGATGGCAAGGGCCTCATCGAGCAGGCCCTCAAGGCCCCCGCCTACGTGGCGGACAAGGATGAGCGCAAGAGCGAGGAGAAGAGTGCCGGCGGCACGTCCGATCTCTACCGCTATTTGATGAACGGCGTCTCCCACATGATCCCCTTCGTAGTCACCGGGGGCTTGCTGATCGCCCTGGCGCTCGCCATCGGCGGGGATCCGACTCCCAGCGGCATGCAGATCCCGGTAGGCAGCATGTGGAACCAGATCCTCAACGTGGGGGTCGCCGCCTTCACCCTGATGATCCCCATCCTCGCCGGTTACATCGCCTACGCCATCGGTGATCGCCCGGCGCTGGCCCCTGGCTTTATCGGCGGCTGGATTGCCAACAACGGCAGCTTCTACGGCGCCGACGCAGGTACCGGTTTTATCGGTGCCATCATCGCGGGCCTGCTGGTCGGTTATCTGGTGCGCTGGATTGCCACCCGCCAGTACCACAAGATGGTGCAGCCGCTGGTGCCGATCCTCATCGCCCCCATCGTCGGGTCCCTGTTTATCGCCGCCGTCTTCATCTTCATCATAGGTGCCCCCATCGCCGACATGATGACGGGCCTGAACGCCATGCTGCTCTCCATGAGCGGTGGCAGCCTGGTGTTGCTCGGTATAGTGCTGGGGGGCATGGCAGGCTTTGACATGGGTGGCCCGGTCAACAAGGTGGCCTTCCTGTTCTCCGTGGGCATGATAGCCTCAGGCCAGACCCAGTTCATGGGGGCCATGGCCTGCGCCATCCCGGCCGCGCCGCTTGGCATGTCCCTCGCCACCGTGCTCGGTCGCAAGCTCGGCATCTTCGATGCCACCGAAATTGAGGCAGGCAAGGCCGCCGGTGCCATGGGCCTGGTGGGGATCTCAGAGGGCGCCATTCCGTTCGCCGCCCGTGACCCGCTCGCCGTCATTCCGGCCAACATGCTGGGCAGCATGACAGCCGCCGTCATGGCCTTCCTGTTTGGCATCACCAACAGCGTGGCCCACGGTGGCCCCATCGTGGCCCTGCTGGGTGCGGTCAACAAGCCGCTGCTGGCCCTGCTCTGCATGATCTGTGGCGCCATCGTCACCGGCGTGGTGGCGGTTGCCCTGAAAAAACTGCGGATGAAGAAGACGGACGAGCGCGCGCTGGCCAAGGCCGCCTGATCCCCTCCTTGCTGCAAGAACGCATCACAAGACGCAAAGAGGCCACCCCGGGGTGGCCTCTTCTTGTTTCGCTACATTGTGCATATAGGCGGCCTCACGGGGCAGCACCCGCGGTCGATCCGATTGACCCTAGCCAGAGCGCTGTTGACCTTCCCGATTGTTTGTCACGGCCTTGCTCATCACAGCTCCGCTCAGCTAACTAACCCCCTTTCCCGCTCGTTTCTTCCCCAATGGCGACGCCTCGCCGTGATCCTCTTCACATTTCACAGCCAGATCCGGCCAAACTAGGAATTTTTCCTACCCCCCCTAGGGATGACTCTCACGCCCTCCCGGCTTTGCCTCTTTACAGTCCCCCTACCTGATGTAGTGACCCGCCCCTTCGCAGATGCAAGGTGCCGGGCACAGGTTCAATCGACAGGGCGGCGCGGCCTCCCCTGTTGGCCTTTCCGTGGCGTGACCTCTTATAACCGGTCGAAACAGACCGACTCCATAAACGAGGGGCGCGGCGGAAATACCGTCTATCTCGCAGAGGATGAACGAAGATGTTGAAAATGCTCCAACAGGTCCGGGTCCCCACCCTGGACCTGCCGGTCGAAGCCCGGCGCAAGCTCTGGTTCAAGCCGTTTATGCAATCCTATCTGGTGGTCTTCATCGGCTACCTGACCATGTATCTGATCCGCAAGAACTTCAACATTGCGCAGAACGACATGATCCAGGAGTACGGTCTCTCCATGACCGAGCTCGGCATGATTGGCCTCGGCTTCTCCATCACCTACGGGGTGGGCAAGACACTGGTCTCCTACTATGCCGATGGCAAGAACACCAAGCAGTTCCTGCCGCTGATGCTGATCCTCTCGGCCCTGTGCATGCTGGGCTTCAGCGCCAGCATGGGGGGCACGGGTTTCAGCCTCTACTTCATGATCTTCTTCTATGCCCTGAGCGGCTTCTTCCAGAGCTGTGGTGGCTCCTGCAGCTACTCCACCATCACCAAGTGGACTCCCCGCAACAAGCGCGGCACCTACCTCGGCATGTGGAACCTCTCCCACAACGTGGGGGGCGCCGGCGCGGCTGGTGTGGCGCTGTTCGGTGCCAACTACCTGTTCGATGGCAACGTGCTCGGCATGTTCATCTTCCCCTCCATCATCGCCCTGATCGTCGGCTTCGTGGGCCTGCGTTTTGGTAGCGATTCGCCGGAAGCCTATGGCCTTGGCAAGGTGGAAGAGCTGTTTGACGAGGTCGCGAGCGAAGAGGACATCGCCACCGAGGAGCAGAAACTCACCAAGTGGCAGATCTTCGTGAAATACGTGTTGATGAACAAGGTGATCTGGCTGCTGTGCTTTGCCAACATCTTCCTCTACGTGGTGCGTATCGGCATCGACCAGTGGTCCACCGTCTACGCCCACCAGGAGCTCGGCTTCTCCAAGGAGATCGCCATCCAGGGCTTCACCTTCTTCGAAGTGGGCGCCCTGGTCGGTACCCTGATGTGGGGCTACCTCTCCGATCTGGCGAACGGTCGCCGCGGCCTGGTGGCCTGTGTGGCCTTGGCGCTGATCATCGCCACCCTGGGTCTCTACCAGCACGCCACCACCCAGTTCATGTTCCTGGGCTCATTGTTCACCCTGGGCTTCCTGGTGTTCGGCCCGCAACTGCTGATCGGCGTCGCCGCCGTGGGCTTCGTGCCCAAGCAAGGCATCAGCGTGGCAGATGGGGTCAAGGGCACCTTCGCCTACCTCATAGGTGACAGCTTCGCCAAGCTGGGCCTGGGCATGATCGCCGACGGTACCCCCATCTTCGGTCTGACCGGCTGGGACGGCACCTTCGCCGCGCTGGACATGGCCGCCGCCGCCTGTCTGGTGCTGATGGCCTGCGTGGCCGTGGCCGAGGAGCGCAAGATCCGCCGCATCAAGCGGGAAATGAAGGCCGCTACTTTGGCCACCCAGTCCGCCTGAACCGGCGCGCACTGAACTCTGCCGGGTGAATCACCCAGCCCGGCAGGCAAACCAGTTTCACTCCGTTGTGTGCATTCGGCTCGCCCTGTGGCGGGCCGTTTTTTTATTCTGCCGCCCATCGCCGTCAAATGGCGCCGAGCCCTTGCGCAAAGCGGCGCCAGAGCACCGCCAAGATCCCACTTTTACCCCGCACCTTTGGCAAAACCGGGCGCTTGGCGCTATCTTGTTGTCCCACCTCAATTTGCTTCGAGAGCCCATGAAGATCCTCGCCGTCACCGCCTGCCCCACCGGCATAGCCCACACCTACATGGCCGCCGAGGCGCTGCAAAAAGCCGCCGACAAGCTGGGATTGAAGATCAAGGTCGAGACCCAGGGTGCCATGGGGCTGGAGAACGTGCTGACCGCCCGGGACATCGCCGGGGCGGATCTGGTGCTCATCGCCTCCGATATCGAGATTGAGCAGAAGGATCGCTTCCTCGGCTGCGCCATTCGTCAGGTATCGCTGGAATCCGTGCTGCTGGACGCCGCCGGCGTGCTCAAGACCCTGAGTGCCTGATGCTCACCCGTGAGCTCACCTTCTGCTGTCGCCAAGGCCTGACCATCACCCAGGCCAAGCAGCTCTGCCGGCTGGCTGGGCTGTTCAAATCCCATATCCAGTTCGTCAATGTGACCCGCCGCCAGAGCGTGGCGGCAGCCAACCAGCTCGCCCTGCTCACCCTGGCGACCCAGCCCGGGGATCTCTGCCAGCTGCTCATCGAAGGGCTGGATGCGGAACTCGCCCACATGGCCTTCACCTGCTGGTGCGGGGAGCTGGGCCAGCCCCTCGGCCGCCCCGCCACCGCCGCCCAGGCCGAGCAGCGTCTGTGCGGCACGCTACCCGATTATTGCTTCACCCTGGCTCAGCTCGGACACGCCAGCGCCCCCATCGACAAGGCGCTGGCGCTGAGGGTACTGGTGGATCTGCTGCCCGCCGAACTGGTGCGCGACAGGCCGGCGCTGGAGCAGGCCATAGGCGCACGGGAGCAACTGGCCGCCACCATCATACGGCCAGGCCTCGCCATGCCCCATGTGATCTGCCCCGCCATCCGCCAGCCCTCTCTCTCGCTGCTCAGCAGTGCCGAGCCCATCGAGTGGGGATCTCCCCTGGGGCCGGTGGAGACCATCATCTTGCTGGCAATCCCGACCGGACTCGCCCCCGAGCAGCTGCGCCCCCTCACCCGCCTGGCCCGCGCCCTGATGGACGAGACTGTCAGCACGGCGCTCCTGCGCGCAAGCTCCTCCCCCGCCCGCCAGGCCATCGTCATCGACGCCTTGCTGAGCTGAACCTCACCCCTACACCCCGTTCATCTCTGCGCCAGCCCCCTGTGATACAATCGCGCATCCCCTGTTTTTGGTATGCCTGCGATGAAACCTGCCCGTCCCCGCCTCTCCCTCTCCGCCCGCACGGGTGGCCCAGCCCGCACCGCCAAGGTAGGCACGGTCACGCCAAGGGCGCGCACCGGGAATACCTCAAGCGAGCGCAAGCCGGAGGTGGCGCCGGCGGATCGCAAGTTGCTGCTGCTGAACAAGCCCTACATGGTGCTCTGCCAGTTCACCGACGAAGGGGGGCGCGAAACCCTCAAGGATTACATCTCTGAGCCCGGCATCTATGCCGCCGGCCGGCTGGACCGCGACAGCGAAGGGCTCTTGCTGCTCACCAACGATGGCAAGCTGCAGGCCCGCCTCACCCAGCCGGGGGAGAAGACCCCCAAGACCTACTGGGTGCAGGTGGAAGGGATACCGAGCGAGGCGGCGCTGGCGAGTCTTCGCGCCGGGGTGGAGCTCAACGACGGCATGACCCTGCCCGCCGGGGCGCGGATCATGAGTGAGCCCCTGGTGTGGCCGCGCAATCCGCCCATTCGCGAGCGAAAGGAGATCCCCACCTGTTGGCTGGAGATCAAGATAGTGGAGGGGCGCAACCGCCAGGTGCGGCGCATGACGGCCCATATCGGCCACCCCACCTTGCGCCTCATTCGCTACGCCATCGGTGACTGGAATCTCGATGATCTGGCCCTGTCTCTTA